>NZ_JCALCN010000004.1:0-266665 GCF_059812345.1 Mycobacterium sp. NGS59 | reverse complement strand
CGTTGCGCCCGACTCCGTCGCGCTGACGGTCGCCGCTGGCCGCGACGGCGGCGGCCCGTTGCGCCCGACTCCGTCGCGCTGACGGTCGCCGCTAGGCTGTCCGCGTGAACTTGCCTGTTGTACTGATCGCCGACAAACTGGCCGAATCGACCGTCGCTGCCCTGGGAGACCAGGTCGAGGTGCGCTGGGTCGACGGCCCGGACCGGGAGAAATTGCTGGCCGCGGTACCCGAGGCCGACGCGCTGCTGGTCCGGTCGGCCACCACCGTCGACGCCGAGGTACTCGCCGCGGCGCCCAAGCTGAAGATCGTCGCCCGTGCCGGCGTCGGCCTGGACAACGTCGACGTCGACGCCGCCACCGGGCGCGGCGTGCTGGTGGTCAACGCCCCCACGTCGAACATCCACAGCGCCGCCGAACACGCAATCGCATTGCTACTGGCCGCATCTCGCCAGATTCCGGCCGCCGACGCCACGCTGCGCGAGCACACCTGGAAGCGGTCGAAGTTCTCCGGCGTCGAGATCTTCGGCAAGACGGTAGGCGTCGTCGGGCTCGGCCGGATCGGGCAGTTGGTCGCGCAGCGGATCGCCGCGTTCGGCGCCCACATCGTCGCCTACGACCCCTACGTGTCGTCGGCCCGCGCCGCCCAGTTGGGCATCGAACTGCTCTCGCTGGACGACCTGCTGGCCCGCGCCGACTTCATCTCCGTGCACCTGCCCAAGACACCCGAGACCAAGGGCCTGATCGGCAAGGAAGCGCTGGCCAAGACCAAGCCGGGCGTCATTATCGTCAACGCCGCGCGCGGGGGATTGATCGACGAGGCCGCGCTGGCCGAGGCGATCACCAGCGGCCACGTGCGCGCCGCCGGCCTGGACGTGTTCTCCACCGAGCCGTGCACCGACAGCCCGCTGTTCGAGCTGCCGCAGGTGGTCGTCACCCCGCACCTGGGTGCTTCGACCGCCGAGGCCCAGGACCGCGCCGGCACCGACGTTGCCGAGAGTGTGCGGCTGGCGCTGGCCGGGGAGTTCGTTCCCGACGCGGTGAACGTCGGCGGCGGCGTGGTCAGCGAGGAGGTGGCTCCTTGGCTGGATCTGGCCCGCAAGCTCGGCGTGCTGGCAGCCGCGCTGTCCGACGAGTTGCCGGTAACCGTGCAGGTGCAGGTGCGCGGTGAGCTCGCCGCCGAAGAGGTCGAGGTGCTCAAGCTCTCCGCGCTGCGCGGGCTCTTCTCGGCTGTCATCGAAGAGACGGTGACGTTCGTCAATGCGCCGGCCCTGGCCGCGGACCGCGGTGTGACGGCCGAGATCAGCAAGGCCACCGAGAGCCCGAACCACCGCAGCATGGTGGACGTGCGAGCCGTCGCCGCCGACGGGTCGGTGGTCAATGTCGCCGGCACGCTGTCCGGACCGCAGTTGGTCGAGAAGGTCGTCCAGATCAACGGCCGCAACTACGACCTGCGCGCCCAGGGCATCAACCTGGTGATCAACTACGCCGACCAGCCGGGCGCGCTCGGCAAGATCGGCACGCTGCTCGGCGCGGCCGGGGTCAACATCCAGGCCGCGCAGCTGTCCGAGGACACCGAGGGCGACAGCGCGACCATCCTGTTGCGGCTGGACCAGGACGTCCCCGACGGCGTGCGCTCGGAGATCACCGAGGCGGTCGGCGCCAACAAGCTCGAAGTGGTCGACCTGTCGTGAAACGCGCCGGCGACGATGCAGAACGCAGTGATGAGGAGGAGCGGCGCAATTGAAGTTAGCGGTGATCGCCGGCGACGGGATCGGGCCTGAGGTCGTCGCCGAGGCGGTCAAGGTCCTCGACATCGTCCTGCCCGGCGTGGAGAAGACCGAGTACGACCTGGGCGCCCGCAGGTTTCACGCCACCGGGGAAGTGCTGCCGGAGTCGGTGGTGCCCGAGCTACGCGAGCACGACGCCATCCTGCTGGGAGCCATCGGCGACCCGTCGGTGCCCAGCGGCGTCCTGGAACGCGGCCTGCTGCTGCGGATGCGCTTCGAACTCGACCACCACGTGAACCTGCGCCCGGCCCGGCTGTATCCCGGCGTGCACAGTCCGCTGGCCGGGAATCCCGAGATCGACTTCGTCGTGGTTCGCGAGGGAACCGAAGGCCCCTACACCGGCAACGGCGGCGCGATCCGCGTCGGCACCCCCCACGAGGTGGCGACCGAAGTGAGCGTCAACACCGCCTTCGGGGTGCGACGGGTGGTGACCGACGCGTTCGAACGGGCCCGCAAGCGTCGCAAGCACCTGACCCTGGTGCACAAGACCAACGTGCTGACGTTCGCCGGCGGCCTGTGGTTGCGGACCGTGCAGGAGATCGGTGAGCAGTACCCCGACGTCGAGGTGGCCTACCAGCACGTCGACGCGGCCACCATCTTCCTGGCCACCGACCCGGGCCGGTTCGACGTGATCGTCACCGACAACCTGTTCGGCGACATCATCACCGACCTGGCCGCCGCGGTCTGCGGTGGTATCGGTCTGGCGGCCAGCGGCAACATCGACGCGACGCGGACCAATCCGTCCATGTTCGAACCGGTGCACGGCAGCGCGCCCGACATCGCCGGCAAGGGCATCGCCGATCCGACGGCGGCGATCATGTCGGTGGCGTTGCTGCTGGCCCATCTTGGCGAGGACGAGGCGGCGGCGCGAGTGGATCGGGCGGTCGCGACTTACCTGGCGACTCGCGGGGACGAACGGCCTGCCACCGGCGATGCCGGCGAACGGATTGCAGCCGCGCTCTAGATTCCAGACCGGGCGGCAGCACGCGGGTAGGCACCAACGGCGTCGCAACCAGCGGGAACAGCCCGCACAGCGCCCACGCCAGCGGATACGCGGCCGCGCTGATCAGCGCACCGAACATGGGCGGCCCGGCCGCGGCCATCAATCGCTGCGTGGTGTTCTGAATGCCCAGCGCACGCCCGCTCCAGTAGGGTCCGGCGAACTCGGTGATGGCGGTGGCCTCGAGTCCGTTGTCGAGCACCGCGATCACCGAGATGGCGATCATGAGCAGCACGTCGAGCCGGGAATCGAGGTGGTCGGCGAAGGCCAGCAGAAACATCGTCAAGGCGGCCGCCCCCGCGATGATCCGCACCGGTCGCATCCGGGATCCGATGCGATCCGACCAACGCCCGACCAGAATGCGGCCCGCGGCGCCGATCAGCTGGGAGATGGTGACCAGGCCACCGGCGGCGGCGATCGACCAGCCGTGGTGGTTGATCAGCCAGACCAGCATGAAGGTGACGGTGACCGTCTGCGGCATCATCAGCAATCCCGACACCGCATGTGTCCGCCATAGCATCGGCGAACCGCGATATGGGTTGGCCAATTCTTCGTCGGTGGCCGTCGCGCGGGGCTTGCGGGGCGGGTCCTTGACGCCCAGCAGGCTGGCGAGCGCGGAAACTGCACACGCGGCGGCCGGGAACATCAGCCCAACCTGGGCGCCGCGCTCGGCCAGCTCTGGAATGACCAACGCGCCCACGGCAATTCCCAGCGGTTGGGCGGTCTGGCGGATTCCCATCGCCAACCCGCGCTGCTCGGGCGGAAACCATCCGGACACCAACCGGCCGCCGGCGGTGTTGCAGCTGGCCGCCGCCATGCCGCCCAGAAAAAGGAAAACTCCCATCAGGAACAGCGAATCCGCCGAAGCAGCAGCGTAGGCCGCCACCGCGGTGAGGGCCGTGCCTGCGGTCAGCACGATGCGCTCGCCGACGCGGTCCAGCACGTATCCCCAGGCGATCAGTGTGAGCACCATGCCCCAACTCGGCATGGACGCCAGCAAACCCGCCTGGTTCAGCGGTATCGCGCGCGCGGTTTGCAACCTGGGTATCAGGAAGGCGACGCCATTGATGAACAGAAACGAGCTGGCAGTCACGAACAGTGAGACGACGACGATCGACCAACGCGCGATGGGGCCCGCCGGCTCTTCGGACATCCGCTAATGCTCGCACAGCGGCCGTCGGCGACCCGTTACTCGAGCAACCGGGCAACCTCGTCGCGAGGTCTTTGCGGTGGCCGCTCCTCCATTCCGGGCACCAGCAACCCCGTCGGGACGACCGGTACGGCCGCCAACGGGAAAAGTCCACACAACGCGAACGCCACCGGGTAGCCGAACGCGCCGATGACCGCACCGAACATCGGCGGGCCGGCCAGTGTCATCAGGCGCTGGGTGGTGTTCTGCACGCCCAGAGCGCGTCCGCTCCAGAACTGACCGGCGAATTCGGTGATGGCGGTGGCCTCCAGGCCGTTGTCCATCACCGTGACGACCGACACCGTCACCATCAGCGCTACCGCCAGCGCCGGGTAGAGGTCGTTGGTGAGCGCCAGCAGCAGCATGGTCGCGCTGGTGCACAGCGCGATCGCTCGGATCGGGCGCATCCGGGACCCGATGACGTCCGACCAACGGCCCGCCGCGATGCGGCTGATGGCGCCGAGCAGTGCGATGACGGTGACGAGCGTCCCGGCCGCTTCCACGGACCAGCCATGATCCTTGTGTAGCCAGACCAGCATGAAGGTCACGGTCATCGACTGCGGCATCACCATCAGTGCCGAGAGTGCATGGATCCGCCACAGAACGGTGGAATCGCGGTAGGGGCTGGTCAACTCTGCCGGGACGGCTTGCGGGCGCGGTTTGCGTGGCGGGTCGTGGGCGAAGACGGCGGCGACCACCGCCGAGACCGCGCACGCCAAAGCCGGAAACAGCAGTCCCGTTGCGGGCGGGCCATCTTGCGCGAGCCCCGGGATAACGAAGGCTCCCATCGCTATTCCGAGCGGTTGTGCGGTCTGGCGAACTCCCATCGCCAGACCGCGTTGCTGCGGGGGGAACCAACCGGCAACCAGCCGGCCGCAGGCGGGGTTGGCGCTGGCCGCGCCCATGCCACCGATGAACAGCAGGATTCCCATGGTTAGCAGGGAATCGACCGTCGACGCGGCGTAGGCCGCCGCCGCCGTCACCATCGCACCCAGGGTCAGCACGATGCGCTCGCCGATCAGGTCGGCCACGTAGCCCCAGGCGATCAACGTCACCACCATGCCCAGGCTCGGCATCACCGCTAACAAACCGGTTTCGGACAGCGGTGTCCCGCGCGCGGCTTCCAGCGCAGGGATCAGGAATGGGACGGCGTTGATGAAGCTGAACGCGCTGGCAGTCACCACCAGCGCGACGGCGACCATCGACCAGCGCGTGACGGCGCTGATCGCGTCCGAGGACATCAAGCCATGCTTGCACAGATGTCAGGTGGAAAGGAGGTGCTGAGCAAAGGAGTTATCGAGGTGGGCACCGGCCGTTTCCTCTTCGATGTCATCGAGGTGCGCCCGGCTACGCCGCGCTCGCGACCCTCGCGGGGCCTGATGGCGAGGGCCCGCAGCGCCCGGCTACGCCGCGCTCGCGACCCTCGCTAGGCTTTTCCGAATGCGCCTTGGTCGAATCGCCAGCCCCGACGGAGTGGCTTTCGTCAGCGTCGAAGGCCCATTGGACGATCCGGGCGGTATGACGGCCCGCGAGATCGCCGAACATCCATTCGGGACGCCGAGTTTCACCGGCCGCTCCTGGCCGCTCGCCGACGTCCGACTGTTGGCGCCGATACTGGCCAGCAAGGTCGTCTGCATCGGAAAGAATTACGCCGACCACATCGCCGAGATGGGCGGCCAGGCACCGGCGGATCCGGTGATCTTCATGAAACCCAACACCGCGATCGTCGGGCCGAACGTCCCGATCCGATTGCCCGCCAACGCATCACCCGTGCACTACGAAGGCGAGTTGGCCGTGGTGATCGGCCGGGCATGCAAGGACGTGTCGGCGGCGCAGGCCGCAGACAACATCCTCGGCTACACCATCGGTAATGATGTGTCGGCGCGCGATCAGCAGAAGTCCGACGGCCAGTGGACCCGGGCCAAGGGCCACGACACCTTCTGCCCGATCGGGCCGTGGATCGTCACCGACGTCGATCCGGCCGATCTGGAGCTGCGCACCGAGGTCAACGGCGAGGTCAAGCAGCACGCGCGTACCTCGTTGATGATCCACGACGTCGGCGCCGTCATCGAGTGGATCTCGGCGGTAATGACTTTGCTGCCAGGCGATCTCATTCTCACCGGCACACCCGCCGGGGTCGGCCCGATCGAGGACGGCGACACCGTCTCGATCACCGTCGAGGGGATCGGCACCCTCACGAATCCCGTTTTGCGAAAATCGAATCCGCTTGTGCATAAAGGAAAGTCGTGACAGTACGAGTTCGGTTCTGCCCGTCGCCCACCGGCACACCGCACGTCGGGATGGTGCGCACCGCGTTGTTCAACTGGGCCTACGCCAGGCACACCGGTGGCACCTTCGTGTTCCGCATCGAGGACACCGACGCCGAGCGGGACAGCGAGGAAAGCTATTCGGCGTTGCTCGACGCGTTGCGCTGGCTCGGACTGGACTGGGACGAAGGTCCCGAGGTCGGGGGGCCGCACGCACCGTATCGACAGTCCCAGCGCGGTGACCTCTACCGGGACGTGGTGGGCCGGCTGCTCGAAGCGGGCGAGGCCTACTACGCGTTCTCGACGCCCGACGAGGTCGAGGCACGCCACGTCGCTGCCGGCCGCAATCCGAAACTGGGATACGACAACTTCGACCGGCAACTGACCGATTCACAGCGTGGGGCGTACCTGGCCGAGGGCCGAAAGCCGGTGGTGCGGTTGCGGATGCCTGACGAGGATCTGAGTTGGGACGATCTGGTGCGTGGACCTACCACGTTCGCGGCGGGTTCGGTGCCGGACTTCGCGCTGACCCGAGCCAGCGGAGATCCGTTGTACACCTTGGTCAATCCTTGTGACGACGCGCTGATGGAGATCACCCACGTGCTGCGCGGCGAGGACCTGTTGCCGTCGACGCCGCGCCAGCTCGCCCTGTACCGAGCGCTGATCCGGATCGGGGTGGCCCAGCGTATTCCGGAATTCGCCCACTTGCCAACGGTATTGGGGGAGGGCACCAAGAAACTGTCCAAGCGCGATCCGCAGTCCAATCTCTTCGCCCACCGTGACCGGGGTTTCATCCCCGAAGGATTGCTGAATTATCTTGCGCTACTGGGTTGGTCGATCGCCGACGACCACGACCTGTTCAGTCTCGACGAGATGGTTGCGGCTTTCGACGTGGTGGACGTGAACTCCAATCCGGCCCGGTTCGATCAGAAGAAGGCCGACGCACTCAACGCCGAACACATCCGGAGGCTCACCCTCGAGGATTTCACCGGCCGGTTGCGCGATTATCTAACCACCCACGGTCAGCGGCTCGACCTGGACGAGGCTGACTTCATCACCGCGGCCGAGCTGATCCAGACTCGCATTGTGGTGCTCGGCGACGCGTGGGCCCTGCTGAGGTTCCTCAACGACGACGAGTACAGCCTGGACCCGAAGGCGGCCGCCAAGGAACTGGGCACGGACGCGGGTCCGGTACTCGATGCGGCGATCTCGGCGCTGGACACGGTGACCGAGTGGACCACTGAGCACATCGAGCAGGCGCTGAAGGGTGCGCTGATCGAAGCCCTGGCGCTCAAGCCACGCAAGGCGTTCGGTCCGATCCGGGTCGCCGCCACCGGCACCACCATCAGCCCGCCGTTGTTCGAGTCGCTGGAACTGCTGGGGCGGGACCGCAGCCTGAGCAGACTGCGTTCAGCCCGCGAGGGGATCGCGGTCTGAGTCTTTGGTAGTGTGCTCTTCGGCTTTCAAAAGGTCTTCAACGACTGATCTCAGCGGTTCCGCGACCGGGCACCAACCCGAAAACGGGCTCTGAGCAGCGGTTTTAGGCGGCCAATGGGGTATGGTGTAATTGGCAACACAGCTGATTCTGGTTCAGCCATTCTAGGTTCGAGTCCTGGTACCCCAGCAAAGCGTCACCCGATCGAATGATTAGGTAGGCTTTCCGGGTTCGGCTATGCTGACACTCCGGATCGTGTCTGGCCCCGTCGTCTAGCGGCCTAGGACGCCGCCCTCTCACGGCGGTAGCGTGGGTTCGAATCCCATCGGGGCTACAAATGCCGAGCAGACGCAAAATCCCCCTTTTCGGTGCGAAACAGGGGGATTTTGCGTCTGCTCGTCAGTCCGCGGCGGGCGCGGTCGAGCCGCCCAGCGGCATCGGGGCCATCCCCAGCTTGCGGTGGTCCCAGGATCGGGTGCGACGGCTGACGATGCGCACACAGACGCGCTTGTTCATCATCTGCTCGACGAACGGCTTCATCTCGTCGGTGTACGGGCCGGTGTAGCGCTCCCACACACTGACGCCGACCCGGTGCGAGGTCTCGGGATCGTCGACGATCTCGGCCACGCCCTCGAAGGAGACCCCGCGCAGCGTGTCGTAGGTGTCACCGTCTTCGATCAGGAAACTCACTCGCGGATCCCGCTTGAGGTTGACCGCCTTCTGCGATTTGGCTTTGGTCTCCAGCCAGATCTCACCGTCCACGACCCCGTACCACATCGCCGTCAGGTGCGGCTGGCCGTCGCGACCGATGGTGGCCAGCGTGCCGGTGCGGCTGTTGGTGACGAAGTCGGCGATTTCATCGGAGGACATGACGATGCTCGCGCGCTGATTGGTTCCCATGGGCGTCAGTGTGTCAGGTGGTCGCGGGGAGCCTGCGGCGAGCCTGCAATGAGGCCGCCGACACCGAACTGAGGGCGGATCTTTCGCGAATTACCCGCCCGGAATGCCGTTCGGCACCCACCCTCACACACGCCGCGCCAGCTCCTCGGCCGCGGCCAACAGGTCGGCCGCCCAACGCTCACCCGGTCGCCGGCCCATCCGGTCTATGGGGCCGGAGACCGAAATCGCTGCAACGACAACGCCTCGACCGTCGCGCACCGGTGCCGACACGCTGGCCACACCGGGCTCGCGTTCGGCCACGCTCTGCGCCCAGCCGCGTTTACGCACCTCGGCCAGCACCCGCTCGCTGAACTTCGCGTCCGGCAACACGGCTTTCTGGGTGGCCCCGTCGCTATGCGCCAGTAATACCTTGGCCCCCGACCCGGCCGTCATCGGTAGGCGCGCCCCGATCGGCACGGTATCGCGAAGGCCCGCAGGCGGTTCCAGCGCGGCGATACAGACCCGCGACGTACCTTCACGACGGTACAACTGCACGCTCTCACCGGTGGTTTCGCGCAACTGTGCCAGCACGACCGCGCTCGCGGCCAGCAGCGGGTCGTTGACGCGCGCAGCGAGTTCGGTCACCGCGGGTCCCAATCGCCAGCGACCTTCCTCGTCGCGTGCCAGCAACCGGTGCACCTCCAGGGCCGCCGCCAGTCGGTAGGTCGTCGCCCTGGGCAGACCCGTCCGGTCGCACAGTTCGGCCAGCCCACACGGGGATTCCGCGATCTGGTGCAGGATGCCGACGGCTTTGTCGAGGACGCCGATGCCGCTATGCTGTCTCACAGAGAGATACTAGCGTCTCGCATTGTGAGATCACCAGCCCAATGATCGGCGAGCCGCGGATGAGTGAATCGAGGTTGAGATGGCGGAGCGACCGCGCACGTTGGCGGAAAAGGTCTGGGACGACCATGTGGTCGTGTCCGGCGAAGGCACCGGGCCGGACCTGATCTACGTCGACCTGCATCTGGTGCACGAGGTCACCAGCCCACAGGCTTTCGACGGGCTGCGATTGGCCGGGCGTCCGGTACGGCGGACCGACCTGACGATCGCCACCGAGGATCACAACGTCCCGACCGTCGACATCGACAAGCCGATCGCGGATCTGGTGTCGCGGACCCAGGTGGAGACGTTGCGGCGCAACTGCGCCGAATTCGGTGTCCGCCTATACCCGATGGGCGATATCGAGCAGGGCATCGTGCACGTCGTCGGACCACAACTGGGCCTCACCCAGCCGGGCATGACGATCGTGTGTGGTGACAGTCACACGTCGACCCACGGCGCGTTCGGCTCAATTGCCATGGGCATCGGCACATCTGAGGTGGAGCACGTGCTCGCTACGCAGACGTTGCCGCTGCGGCCGTTCAAGACGATGGCGGTCAACGTCGACGGCCAGTTGCCCCCGGGGGTCAGCGCCAAGGACATCATTCTGGCGCTGATCGCCAAGATCGGAACCGGGGGCGGCCAGGGCTATGTCATCGAATACCGCGGCAGCGCCATCGAATCGCTGTCCATGGAAGGCCGGATGACGGTCTGCAACATGAGCATCGAAGCCGGTGCCCGGGCCGGCATGGTGGCTCCCGACGAGACGACCTACGAATTCCTGCGCGGCCGTCCGCACGCGCCGACGGGAGCCGACTGGGACGCCGCGCTGGCCTATTGGCAGCAGTTGCGCACCGACCCGGGTGCGGTCTTCGACACCGAGGTCTATCTCGACGCGACCTCGTTGAGCCCGTTCGTGACCTGGGGCACCAACCCGGGCCAAGGTGTGCCGCTGGCCGCGGCCGTGCCCGACCCGGAGTTGATGACCGACGACGCCGAGCGCCAGGCGGCGGAGAAAGCGTTGGCGTACATGGACCTTCGGCCCGGAACGGCCATGCGCGACATCGCGGTCGACGCGGTGTTCGTCGGGTCCTGCACCAACGGTCGCATCGAAGACCTGCGGGTCGTCGCCGAGGTGTTGCGGGAACGCAAGGTGGCGCCCGGGGTGCGCATGCTGGTGGTTCCCGGCTCGATGCGGGTACGGGCCCAAGCCGAAGCCGAAGGCCTGGGGGAGATCTTCACCGCCGCCGGTGCCGAATGGCGGCAGGCGGGCTGCTCGATGTGCTTGGGAATGAACCCCGATCAGCTTGCGCCGGGCGAACGTTGCGCCGCGACGTCCAATCGCAATTTCGAAGGGCGACAGGGCAAGGGCGGCCGCACGCACTTGGTATCTCCCGCGGTTGCCGCGGCCACCGCGGTCCGCGGCACGCTCGCCGCACCGGCCGACTTGAATTGATTTCACGCTGAGAATTAGGAAAAGACATGGAAGCCTTTCACACCCACACCGGTATCGGTGTTCCGCTGCGACGGTCGAATGTCGACACCGACCAGATCATCCCGGCGGTCTTTCTCAAACGCGTCACCCGAACTGGATTCGACGACGGTTTGTTCGCGAGTTGGCGCTCGGATCCGTCATTCGTGCTCAACCTCAGCCCCTTTGACCGCGGCTCAGTCTTGGTTGCTGGCCCCGATTTCGGCACCGGATCCTCTCGCGAACATGCGGTCTGGGCGCTCATGGACTACGGATTCCGAGTAGTTATCTCCTCCCGCTTCGGCGACATTTTTCGCGGCAACGCCGGCAAGGCGGGTCTACTGGCGGCCGAAGTCGACCAAGACGGAGTCGAACTGCTCTGGAAGCTGATCGAGCAGAGTCCGGGGCTGGAAGTCACTGTCAATCTTGAAGATCGAATTATCACCGCGGGAACGACGGTGTTGCCGTTCAGGATTGACGATTACACCGCGTGGCGACTGCTCGAAGGTCTTGACGATATAGCCCTTACGCTGCGAAAACTCGACGAAATCCAGAATTTCGAGGCGGCTCGTCCCTCCTGGAAACCAAGCACTTTGCCAGTCTCCTGACCCGGCCCCGCGACGCGGAATTGCCGCCGAGTCAGCCAGTAAGGCAAGGCAAATTCGCGCTCGCGCCACCGGTCAAGGGCGGCAATCGGATTCCGAAAATTCGGCCCCTTTGCGAAGATGCGCGACCTGAAATTGCGCGTGGCTCTTGGCAATTTGCCAGCTGAGGGTTTACCGTGTCCTCTAGTCGGTTCCTAATCGAGGACCACTGGCTTCGGAGGGTTGGATGAACAAAGCAGAGCTCATAGATGTGCTCACACAGAAATTGGGCTCAGACCGCCGGCAGGCGACCGCCGCCGTGGAGAATGTCGTCGACACGATTGTGCGTGCGGTTCACAAGGGCGAGAGCGTGACCATCACCGGCTTCGGTGTCTTCGAGCAGCGTCGCCGCGCGGCTCGCGTGGCCCGCAATCCACGCACCGGCGAGACTGTGAAGGTGAAGCCCACCTCGGTACCGGCGTTCCGTCCGGGCGCCCAATTCAAAGCGGTTGTGTCTGGCGCACAAAAGCTCCCGTCTGACGGCCCCGCGGTGAAGCGCGGCGTGGTCGGTGGCGCGGCGAAGAAGACCGCGGCCAAGAGAGCTCCGGCCAAGAAGTCGGCGTCGAAGGCTCCGGCCAAGAAGGCGGCAAGCAAGGCTCCGGCCAAGAAGGCGGCCACGAAGGCTCCGGCCAAGAAGGCGGCAAGCAAGGCTCCGGCCAAGAAGGCGGCCACGAAGGCTCCGGCCAAGAAGGCCGCAAGCAAGGCTCCGGCCAAGAAGGCCGCCACCAAGACGCCGGCTCGCAAGGCTGCGACCAAGGCTCCGGCCAAGAAGGCCGCAAGCAAGGCTCCGGCCAAGAAGGCTCCGGCCAAGAAGGCTACGTCGACGCGGCGCGGCCGCAAGTAGTTCCTAACGCGAATTCCCTTCGGGCGGCAGCGATGCCCCCCGGAGGGAATTTGTGCGTCAGGCCCGCATGTTAGGGGGCAGCGCGCCTTCGATGTGGTCGGCTGCGATGAGCCGGCCGCCTGACAGCGACAGCACCCAGGTACTGCCCTTGTGGTTGCGTGACTTGTCCGGACGGACCCCGTCGCGTTCGCACCACCAACTGATCAGATCCGGAATCACCTTGCCCTGCGTGCAAATCACCGGTGTGCCGGACCGCTTGGCAATCTGCAACACCCGCTGCCGGCCGCGTTTGGCGTTCTTGGCGTAGGCCTCTTCGCTGAGGTGCGGCTCGTTGTGGATGGTGACCCCGAGTTCCTCGGCGAGGGGTTCCACCGTCTGGTGACAGCGCACCCGGTCGGCCGCGTAGACGTGCGTAGCGCCGAACGCCGACAGTTGAGCCACCAGCGCCTCGGCTTGGGCGCGTCCCTTCTTGTCCAGCGGCCGTTTGGTGTCGTCGCCACGGAAGCGCGCCTTGCTTCCCGCGGTGGCGTGCCGCACCACCAACACCGTCTTGGTGTCCGCCGGTTGTTTGGCGAACCGCCGCAAGACCTTTCGATCCGGCGGGTAGTCGAGCTTCTTCATGGCCGCCGACAACGGCAGCCAGAGCAGTTCGTCGACCTCGTCGCCGGGTGTGAAAGTCCCGCCCAAGCTGCGTGCGGCCCAGTAGTGCACCTTTTTGACACGTTGGTCGACGGGGTAGGTGACGGTGGTGAGGCACCTGCCCAGATGACTGCGGTGCCCGGTTTCTTCCAGGATTTCGCGCACCGCGGCGACGGGGGCGGTCTCACCCGGGTCCAGCTTGCCTTTGGGCAGCGACCAATCGTCATAGCGGGGCCGGTGGATCACTGCGATCTCGACCGACTTGCCCGAGCCGTGGGCAGGCCGCCATAACACCGCGCCCGCGGCGTACACGATCCGGTCCCGGCGGGCAGACGAGTTCTGGGACGACACTCCAACTCCTGCAGGTCAATTCGAACAGGTGGCGCGGCAGTGGACTGGCTCCGTAGCAGACCGTCCGCGGGATCAGGGGCTGCGGTGTCGTTCCATCAGTGAGACCTGGTGATCGCGAACGCTGCGACCTTCCTGGGGCGAGGCCGTCCACTGACCGTCGGAGTTGAGTTCCCAACAGCGGGTGGACGGATCCAATGCGGACTCGAACAATTCGTCGAGTTGCGCGGTGAGCCTGGGATCCTTGACCTGCGCCATGACCTCGACCCGACGGTCGAGATTGCGGTGCATCATGTCGGCGCTGCCGATCCAGAATTCGTTGATCGCATTGAAGTGCAGGATTCGCGAATGTTCCAGGAAGCGGCCGAGAATCGAGCGCACGACGATGTTCTCGGAGAAGCCTTCGGTGCCGGGGCGCAGCGCGCAGATGCCGCGCACCACCACTTCCACCCGTACCCCTGCCTGTGATGCGCGGTACAGCGCGTCGATGACCTGTTCGTCGACAAGGGCGTTCATCTTCAGCCGGATCCGGGCGTCACGACCTTCGCGGTGCGCGGCCACCTCGCGCTCGACGCGCTCGATGATGCCGGTGCGAATCCCCTGCGGGGCCACCAACAAATTGCGATAGGCCAGCTTGCGCGAGTAGCCCGTCAGGGTGTTGAACAGGTCGGTCAGGTCGGCGCCGATGTCGGGATCCGCGGTGAGCAGACCGACGTCTTCGTACAACCGTGCCGTCTTGCCGTTGTAGTTGCCCGTGCCGACATGGCAGTAGCGCCGGATGATCGGACCCTCGCGGCGCACCACCAGGCAGGTCTTGCAGTGCGTCTTGAGCCCGACGAACCCGTAGACCACGTGCACGCCCGCCTGCTCAAGCGTTCGCGCCCAACGGATGTTGGCTTGTTCGTCGAAGCGGGCTTTGATCTCCACCATTGCCACGACTTGCTTTCCGGCCTCGGCGGCGTCGATCAGCGCACGCACGATCGGCGAATCACCGGAGGTGCGGTACAGCGTCTGCTTGATCGCGAGCACGTGCGGGTCGGCCGCGGCCGATTCGATGAATCGCTGCACGCTGGTGGAGAACGAGTCGTACGGATGATGCACCAGCACATCGCCTTCGCGCAGGGTGGCGAAGATGCCCCTGGTCGTCTCCAGGTCGGCGAACGCCGGGTGGGTGGCGGGGACGAAGGCGCGGTCCTTGAGGTCGGGCCGATCCACGCCGTAGACCTGCCACAGCGACGACAAATCCAGCAGTCCAGGCACTTCGATGACGTCGCCGGGATGCACGTCGAGTTCGCGGTGCAACAGTTCGAGCATGCTTTCGGTCATGTCGTCGGCGACTTCGAGCCGGACCGGGGAACCGAACCGGCGGCGCGCCAACTCCCGCTCGAGGGCCTGGAGGAGATCCTCGTCGCGGTCCTCTTCCACCTCGAAGTCGGCATTGCGGGTGATCCGGAACGCGTGGTGTTCCACGATTTCCATGCCCGGGAAGAGCACCGGAAGGAACGCCGCGATCAATTCCTCCATCGGCAAGAACCGCACGGCCACCCGGTCGTCTCCGTCGCCGCCCGGCTTGGGCTCGAGTTCGACGAAGCGATCGACGTTGTCGGGCACCTTGACTCGGGCGAAATGCCGGGTGCCGTCTTCGGGTTGCTTGACGGTGACGGCCAGGTTCAAGCTCAGTCCACTGACGAATGGGAACGGGTGGGCGGGGTCGACGGCCAACGGGGTGAGGACGGGGAAGACCTGCTCGTTGAAATAGGTCGACAACTGGTCGCATTCCGCCTCGTCCAGGTCGGCCCACGTGACGATGTAGATGCCTTCTTCTTCCAGCGCGGGCAGCACCACATCCAGGAACACCCGGGCATGTCGGCTGGCGATGTGCTGGGTCTGCTCACCGATGCGGCGCAGTTGCTCGCGCGGCGTCAAACCGTCGGCCGAGCGCACCGACAGGCCCATCTCGTCGCGCCGTTTCAGACCGGCGACCCGAACCATGTAGAACTCGTCGAGATTCGACGCGAAGATCGCCAGGAATTTGGCTCGCTCCAGCAGCGGCATCGAGTTGTCGGCGGCCAGCGCGAGCACGCGAGCATTGAAGTCCAGCCAGCTCAATTCGCGATTGAGATAGCGCTCCTCGGGCAGCGAATCGCTGATCGCCGCGGTTGTCGCGGCCGGCAGCGCACCGGGAGCGGTGTCGCCTGGCTGCCATACGTTCTCGTCGGGGCGTGCCGCTGTCTCTGGGCTGGCGTCGATGTCGGTCACCCTGCGATCATCGCCTATCACCCGGCGATGCTGCCAGCAGTCCGGCTATATCCACATGGCGTTCACCGTCCCGCCATATGCGGGGAGCCGACGGAATCAACGATGCGCGATGGCACGCGCGGTCGCCGGCCCCACGCCCAGTTGCCGCGCGGCGGCCAGGTCGGCGGGTGTGTCGACATCACAGCGCAGACCCGGCCATGCTCCGGTCAGCTCGACGGCGCCCGAATCACGGTGGCGCGCCGCGGAATCCGGTCCGAACCGGGGATCGAGCGGTGTCCCGAACGCGCAGAGTGCGGCGGTCCCCGTCCCGACCCGGTCGGCGACGAAGCTACGCCGATGGGCGCGGGCGGCCGAGATCGCCGCAGCGAGTTCCGGTGTCTGCAGGGCAGGTAAATCACCCTGCAACACAACAAGATTGGGTATGTCGATGGTCATCGAACGTTCGGCGGCGCCGATGGCGCTGTTCAGCGGGTCAGGATCATCGGAGGGCGTCGGGTCGGTCAGCACCTCGGCCCCGAGGGCGCTCGCCGCGGCCGCGGCTTCCTCGTCGGGGGTGATCACGGTGATCGAGTGCAACGCACTCACCCGCGCCGCGGCGGTCAGGGTGTCCACCAGCATGGCGAGCACCACCGCTTCGCGGGTCGGCGCCGAGAACACCGGAGCCAGCCTGGTCTTGGCGGCGGCCAACCGTTTGACGGCGATGATCAAACCGACTTCACCGTCAGTCCCAGTGCCGCCCATACGGTCATCCTGCCAGCGTCAGTCCTGTCGGTTTCGGTGAGTCGGGCCCGAGCGTCGCGTGACGCCCGCCCGGTCGTTTAGGGTGTCGCCTGCGTAGGCAACACACGAGGGGTAGCGGATGGCGGGCACTGGAACTGTCGCGGTGATGGGCGCCGGTGCCTGGGGCACCGTATTGGCCAAGGTGCTCGCCGACGCCGGGGGAGAGGTGACGTTGTGGGCGCGGCGCGCCGAGGTCGCCGACCGGATCAACACCACCCGGTCCAATCCCGACTATCTTCCGGATACGCAGTTGCCGTCGGGAATTCGCGCCACGTCCGACGCCGAAGAGGCCCTCTCCGGTGCCACGACGGTGCTGCTGGGTGTGCCGGCCCAGACGATGCGGGCCAACCTCGAAAACTGGAACGGACTGTGGCGCGACGGCGCGACGCTGGTCAGCCTGGCCAAGGGCATCGAACTGGACACGTTGATGCGGATGAGCCAGGTGATCGTCTCGGTCACCGGAGTGGACGCCTCGCAAGTGGCGGTGATCTCGGGGCCCAACCTGGCCAGCGAGATCGCCCAGGGCCAGCCGGCGGCGACCGTGGTGGCGTGCAGCGACTCCGGGCGTGCGGTGGCGCTGCAACGCTTCTTGAACAGCGGCTATTTCCGTCCCTACACCAACTCCGACGTGGTGGGGACCGAGATAGGTGGGGCGTGCAAGAACGTCATCGCGCTGGCTTGCGGGATGGCGGTCGGCGTCGGGCTGGGCGAGAACACCACCGCGGCGATCATCACCCGGGGCCTGGCCGAGATCATGCGGCTGGGACTGGCCTTGGGCGCCAAGGGCGCGACCCTGGCGGGTCTGGCCGGGGTGGGTGATCTGGTGGCCACCTGTACCTCGCCCTACTCGCGAAACCGTTCGCTGGGTGAGCGCCTGGGCCGCGGCGACACGATCTACTCCGCGCTGCACAGCAAGGAGGGGCACGTGGTGGAAGGCGTGACGTCGTGCCAGTCGGTGCTGGCGCTGGCGTCCAGCTACGACGTGGAGATGCCGCTCACCGACGCCGTGCACCGGGTCTGTCACAAGGGTCTGTCGGTCAACGAGGCGATCGCGCTGCTGCTGGGCCGCAGCACAAAGCCCGAATAGGGCCCGCACGCGTCCCGACCGGTAGCCTCTCTAGGTTGTGACTGCCAGCCGAGTGCGCGTTGCCGTCGTCTTCGGCGGGCGCAGCAACGAGCACGCCATCTCCTGCGTGTCTGCGGGCAGCATTCTGCGCAACCTCGACCCGCAGCGGTTCGAGGTCGTCGCGATCGGCATCACGCCGCAAGGCTCGTGGGTGCTCACCGACGGCGACCCCGACGCGCTGGCCATCACCGACCGTCAACTTCCGCAGGTGAGCGCCGACTCGGGCGCCGAGCTGGCGTTGTCGACCAATCCGCAGCGCGGCGGGCAACTGGTGGCCCTGCCCGGCACCACTCGCGACGCGGGAGATCCGGTGAAAGTGCTGACGCAGGTCGACGTGGTGTTCCCGGTCCTGCACGGTCCCTACGGCGAGGACGGCACCATCCAGGGGTTGCTCGAACTCGCCGGTGTGCCTTACGTCGGGGCGGGCGTGTTGGCCAGTGCGGCCGGAATGGACAAGGAGTTCACCAAGAAGCTGCTGGCCGCCGAAGGACTTCCAGTGGGTGCCTACGCCGTGCTGCGCCCGTCCCAGGACACCCTGGAGCCCGAGGAACGTGAACGGTTGGGCCTGCCCGCGTTCGTCAAACCCGCACGAGGCGGGTCGTCCATCGGCGTCAGCCGGGTGTCGAGCTGGGAGCAGCTGCCCGACGCCATCGCCCAGGCCCGTCGCCACGACCCGAAGGTCATCGTGGAAGCCGCGATCAGCGGGCGCGAGCTGGAATGCGGCGTGCTTGAAAAGCCGGACGGCGCAATCGAAGCCAGCACGCTGGGCGAGATCCGGGTGGCTGGGGTGCGCGGACGCGAGGATTCCTTCTACGACTTCGCCACCAAGTACCTCGACGACGCAGCCGAATTGGACGTGCCGGCCAAGGTCGACGACGACATCGCAGATGCGGTGCGGCAGTTGGCCGTTCGAGCTTTCACAGCCATCGATTGTCAGGGTCTGGCTCGGGTGGACTTTTTCCTGACCGACGAGGGCCCGGTGATCAACGAGATCAACACGATGCCAGGGTTCACCAAGATCTCGATGTATCCGCGGATGTGGGCGGCCAGCGGCGTCGACTACCCGACCTTGTTGGCCACCATGGTGGACACCGCCTTGGCGCGAGGTGTGGGCCTGCGGTAGCCGCCCGCTACCGGGCCTCGCCCGGCTGGATCGGCTGTGCGGCGATGGTGCGGTCGATGACGCTGGACAGGTCTTGAATGGGGGTCGGCCCGGATCCCGCGGGCAGCGTCATCGCTACATACACCGCACGATCCACCGTGTACCAGGTGGATTGGCCCGGCCCGGCCACGTCGGTCTGGACCTGGAACCACTGCACGCGGTCGACGACCTGGATCGGCGCGCCCACCACGAAGTCGTCCGGACGCTCGAGTCCACAACGCACGATGACCGGGTCGGTGTCGGGTGCGGATCGCCAGGCGCTGGCCCCCTCGGGCACCGGCTCGGCGACCGCGGTGCGCTGATAATCCCCGAGTCGGGGCGGCAGGGCCGTCTTCAGGGACTGGCAGGCGGAACTGGAGGCCTGCGGCGCGGGCACGGACGGAATGCTGACCGGTTGCTGCGCGGTGCGGCGGGTGGCCGCGAAGATCAGGATGCCCGCGATTGTGGCGACGGCCAGCAGCAGTGCGCCGATCAGCACGCCACGGGGCGGCCCGCCCGGATCGGGCCCGGTTGTCATATGACCTCCGAACGGATTGCACTACTACACTGACGCTTTTGGCCCCAACGGGCGCAAGATTCAACTTACCGTGGGTCCGACGAGCGTCCGGAGGTCCAGGGACGCGCCGGCAGGAGGGGCATGGGCGAGCACGCATCGGAGAAATCCCCGACGCTGGAGCAGTTCGGTGAGTTCGGCGTGATCGAGCGACTGGTCCGCGGCCGTCGTCAACCCGCCGCCGTCACCCTCGGGCCTGGCGACGACGCGGCGGTGGTGTCGGCTGGTGACGGTCGCGTCGTCGTGTCGACCGACATGTTGGTGCAGGACCGGCACTTTCGGCTGGACTGGTCAAGCCCTTACCACATCGGCCGGAAGGCGATCGCCCAGAACGCGGCCGACATCGAGGCCATGGGGGCGCGCCCCACCGCGTTCGTCGTGGGCTTCGGGGCGCCGGGCACGACGCCGGCCGACCAGGTGAGTGCGCTCGTCGACGGCATGTGGGAGGAAGCCGAACTGGTAGGTGCCGGCATCGCCGGTGGGGATCTGGTCAGCTGTCCGCAGTGGGTGGTGTCGGTGACGGTATTGGGAGACCTCGACGGCCGGGCGCCGGTGCTGCGGTCTGGTGCCAAGGCCGGCTCGGTGCTGGCGGCAGCCGGTGACCTGGGACGCTCGGCCGCCGGATATGAGCTGGTGCGCAACGGAATCGAGCGATTCGACGACCTGCGGCGCCGGCACCTGGTGCCGCAACCGCCGTATGGGCAGGGACCGCTGGCCGCGGCAGCCGGTGCGACGGCGATGATCGACGTCTCCGACGGTTTGATCGCCGATCTACGGCACGTCGCCGAGGCATCCGGGACGGGGTTCGAGCTGTCCACCGAGGCGCTCGCACCCGACCGCGACGCGGTGGCCGATGCCGCGGCGGCCGTCGGCGCCGAGCCGTGGGCGTGGGTGCTCGGCGGTGGTGAAGACCATGCTCTGGTGGCGTGCTTCCCCGGCGCGGTGCCGGCCGGGTGGCGGGCAATCGGGCGGGTGCTGGAGGGGACCGCGCGGGTGCTGGTCGACGGCAGGGAGTGGGACGGGCACGCGGGCTGGCAGTCGTTCTAGGGTGATGAGTCGCCGGAATACTTCGACTCCGCGGTGCAGGGCTACATCTGACGGTGTTGCGGCACCCTGAGCGCAGGATCAAATAAGAAGGTGGAGGGACTGCAGTGACCGCGCGCCCGTTGAGCGAACTCGTCGAACCGGGTTGGGCGGCGGCCCTGCAGCCGGTCACCGACCAGGTGGCCCAGCTGGGGCAATTCCTGCGTGCCGAGATCGCGGCCGGCCGACAGTATCTGCCCGCAGGTCCGAACGTGTTGCGCGCCTTCACGTTTCCGTTCGACGATGTCCGGGTGCTGATCGTCGGGCAGGATCCCTACCCGACCCCCGGCCACGCGGTGGGCCTGAGTTTCTCGGTGGCTCCCGACGTGCGCCCGCTGCCGCGCAGTCTGTCCAACATCTTCGACGAGTACACCGCCGACCTGGGGTTTCCGCGCCCGTCGTGCGGTGACCTGACACCGTGGGCGCAACGCGGGGTGTTGCTGCTGAACAGGGTGCTCACCGTGCGGCCCAGCACCCCGGCGTCGCATCGCGGCAAAGGCTGGGAAGCGGTGACGGAGTGCGCGATTCGCGCGCTGGTGCGACGGGAGCAGCCGTTGGTGGCGATCCTGTGGGGCCGAGACGCCTCGACGCTGAAACCGATGCTGGCCGAGGGCAGGTGCGTCGCGATCGAATCTCCGCATCCCTCGCCGTTGTCGGCATCCCGTGGGTTCTTCGGGTCGCGGCCGTTCAGTCGCGCCAACAAGCTGCTCGCCGACATGGACGCCGACCCCATCGACTGGCGGCTGCCGTAGCGCCGCTGTGCCGAGCAGACGCAAAAGCCCCGATTTCGTGCCGAAATCAGGGGCTTTTGCGTCTGCTCGGCCTCCCTAGGTGACGTCCTTGGTCACGGCTTTCCATTCCTCGATCGACGCCGACATCGCGGCGATCTTGTCGCGCATCGCCTTGAGCACGTCGCGGCCCAGCAGCAGCCGTAGCGGCGGTTCGTCGAGTTCGGTCACCATCAGCACCGCCTCGGCGACCTTGCGCGGATTCCCCGGCAGGTGGTCGGCGAACTGCTTGATCAGGTCCTTGCGGGCGGCCACGTCGACGTAGTCGGCGATCGGGCTACCGGTCTCCTTCATCGAGCGCGACGCCCAATCGGTGCGGAAGGCGCCCGGTTCGATGGCGGTCACCTTGATTCCCAACGGCTTCACCTCGGTGGCCAGCGCCTCGGTGACGGCTTCCAGCGCGAACTTGGTCGACGAGTAGTAGGCGTTAGGCGGGTTGGCGACCAGGCCGGTCATCGAGGAGATGTTGACGATGTGCCCGGAGCCGCGGGCACGCATTTCCGGCAGCACCGCTTTGATCATGTCGACCGCGCCGAAGTAGTTGACGTCGAACAACTTTCGTACTTCGGCGTCTTCGCCCTCTTCGACCGCCGACAGGTAACCGTGACCGGCGTTGTTGACCAGCACGTCGATGCCGCCGAACGCCTCCTCGGCCGCCGACACCGCCGCGGCGATCTGGGCGGCGTCCGTCACGTCGAGCCCGACCGCCAGTGCGCGATCACCGAACTCGTCGACGAAATCCTGCACGGCCTCGGCCCGCCGCGCGGTCACCACCACGCTGTGGCCGGCTTCCAAAGCCGCACGGGCGATTTCGCGTCCGAAACCGGTGGAGCAGCCGGTCACCAACCAGCGACCCATCTCAGACCGTTCCTTCCGGTAGCCGCCGCAGATAGGCGGCGCGGCGTTCGGCGAGTTCGGCGGCCCGCTGCCCGCCGTCCACCCGCGGCAGGTGCGGCACCTCGGCGTCGAGCCGGTCCAGCTTCACCACCCGGCCGTGCGCACCGAGGCCCTCGCGCGGACCCCGTTCGCCGAACTCGGCCATCCGCAGGGTCAGTATCGCTTCGCGCAACCCGTCGGTGTCGATCCAGTTCGCCACGCCCGGATCCTGCGGCGCGATCACATAGGTATAGGTGCCGTCCTCGTTGGCATGCGACTGCGCCTTGTTGAGACTGCCGGTGCGGTCGATGATGTCGAGCGTGGTGCCCCAGATGTTGCTCAGCGGCACCGTGAAGTATTCGGCGCCACCGTCGTTGAGGTCGACCACGAACGCCTCGTCGGGAGCCAGGTCGAAGCGTCCCATCACGTAGAACTGGTTGCGCATCGCGCCGTCCTTGTCGGCCGACCAGGCCAGGTCGAACTGATTGGCCGGCATCTTGTAGACGCCGTGGCTGAGCTTGCCGGTGAAGTTGGCGAAGTACGCCATCATCGCCGCCGTCGCGTCCGCCTGCTCGTCCAGGGAGCGGGGCGGGGTGGCGGGGTTGCCGCCCAGGCGCTGCACCTCGAAGAAGTTCGGGTCGTCACGGTCCCAGTTCAGCAACACGTCGCGGATGTAGAACTCGTGCGCCGCAGGGGAAGTGCGCACATGGTTGGGACGGCCGTTCGCGGGTTCGGCGTCGACGGTGATGGTGAAGCTGCCGTCGGAGTCGACCTGCATGGTGCGGCCGTTGAGCACGTCGACGGTGCCCATGTTGGCGTCCCACAGCGTGAAGTAGTTCTCGGTCATGCGGTGCTCACCGACCCGGCCGTGGATCTCGTAGCGCTCGTCGCCGGAAATGGGGATCACCCGGTACACACTGTCGGGATTGTCGATGCCCCAACGGGATCCGGGGATGTCGCGGCCGTCGACGGGGTGTCCCAGCCGGGTGATGCAGGAGACTTTGGGCCGCAGCTTGTCCTGGTTGGAGGACCACACCGCGGCCGAGAACATCACCTCGGCGAAGGCGTCGTCGAAACGTTTTCGCATCGCCTCGGATGCTTTGGCCCGGCCGAGCCAGGTTTCGGCCACCGACGTGTACGCCGCCTTGACGGTGGGATGTTCGATCAGATCCAGGGCGGCCAGTTCCTGCTCACGCTGGGATGCCGTCGACACGGGATGATCAACCACGAGTTGCTCCTGACTTACCGACATACTCTGGAAAAGTGTTGTTGTACAACGTGAATCGTTCGTCGATCTGCTCATCGGCCAGCCCGTAGTCGGCTGGCCGGTACGGCGGACGGTCCGGCTCGCGCGGACGCTCGACCAGCCAGCGACGCATCGCGTCCTCGGCCTCAGCGGTCAGCGGCAGGCCGACGGCGTCGTACACCCGGGACACCTGCCCGATCGGGTCGGCCACCGCGGCGTCGAACCCGATGTCGGTGACCGGCGCCGCGTCGCCCCAGCCGGCGCGGACCATCATGGCCCGATCGTTGGTCCAGCCCATCCGTTGCAGCCATTGCGCGCCCACGCGATGCAGGTCGACGGTGTCGGCGTGCATGGCATGCAGGGTCGCGTTCAGCCCGGCACCCGAGGCGATCGTGGTGCGCGGGTCGCGGTGCATGTGGACCAGGTGCACCCCGCCGAACTGGGCGCACAACAGATCCAGATAGCCCAGGTGCGCGGGCGATTTCAGCACCCAGCGCTTGCCGGTGACACCGCATTGCCGCTTCTGCCACTGCAAGAACTGCAACATGCGGTGCAGGTATTCGTAAGCGGGGGTGAAGTCCTGCCCGTCGAGCCAGGACCGGTAATGCGGAAGGTGCGCACCGGATTCCGGGACGTGCGACAAGAACGCGTCGGCCAGGAACACGATCTCCTCTTCGGCTTCCCGCGCATACATCGGATGGATGGTGAACAACTCCGGCGCCAGTTCACGGGTTTTCGCTTCGCGCGCTGCGCTGATGGCGACACGGGGATCGGTACCGCCGAATCGGTAGTCGAGTTTGGGTGCGGCCTCGACGACCTCCCAGCCGTAGGCGCACAGGAAGCGCGGGTCGGCGGCGAGCAGTCGTTGCAGCAGGGTGGTGCCGCTGCGCATCATGCCGACCACCACGATCGGCGGCGCGATCCGTTCGTCCAGGATCTCCGGGTGGCGACGGATCCACTCCTGGGTGCGCAGCCGCATCCGCAGGCTGTGCACCAGTCCCGACCGCAGGATGTGGGTGCCGACGACGTTCAGCTCGGCCCGGCCATAGTCGGTCAGCAGGACATCCAGCGGCGCCCGGAAGTCACCCGGCCCCCAGTCGGTCAGCGACTCCTTGCGTTGGGCGTCGGCCAGGATCGGTTCCGGCGCAAAGGGATTGGGGGAGTTCACGTGCTCAGAATTTCAGGTGGTGGCTCAGGTCGCCGGCCTGGTCGATGAACATGGTGCGGCTGTCGAACCACCAGACGCCGTCGATGCGCTGGAAGGTGTCCTTGTAGTGCCCGGTCACGATCACCTGCAACGGCAAGTCGGGGGTGGCTTGCGTGACGCAGTAGTAGGAGGTGCTGCGCGCGGTGCCCTGCGCCTCGTCGATGTCGAGTTGGACGTTGGTGGTGTTGTGCTTGGTTTTCGGGGTGCCGTCCTCATAGATGCGAGTCATCATCTCGTACATGCCACGCACCCCGGAGGTGCCGGTGAACACGGTCTCGGGTGGACCGTTCTCCACTCCGCAGATGCGGCCGTGCTCGAACAGCCCGGCCACCCCGTCCAGGTCACCGGCGTCCAGCAGTTGGGCGTAGGTGTAGATGAGGTTGGTGATCGCCGTCGCGGTGTCCGTCATGTCGCATCACCTCGTCCGTGGAATGTCCGTCGCTGCGTCGCCCGACAATCTTGGCAGAACTGACCCGACTTACGATCAATCGGCCCCGGATGTAGGTACCTCAGCGCGGTGCGACCAACCCGTTGTCGTAGGCGTAGACGATGGCCGCGGCACGGTCGCGCAAATCGAGCTTGCCGAAGATCCGCCCGATGTGGCTCTTGACCGTGACCCCGGAGATGCACAGCTCATCCGCGATCTCGTTGTTGGACATTCCTTTTCCGATCAGGATCAGTACGTCGTGCTCGCGCGGGGTGAGTTCGCCGATGTCACTGTTCACCGGTCCGGCGGCGGCCTTGCGGTAGGTGTTCAGTACCCGCGACGTCACCGCGGGATCCAGGTAACTGTCGCCTTTGGCGACCGCGCGCACCGCGCGGATCAACTCCTCGGCCGAAGAGTCCTTCAGCACGAACCCGGCCGCGCCGGCCCGCAGCGCCCCGGAGAGCAGTTCGTCTTCGTTGAACGTGGTCAGCGCAAGCACCGGCGGTGAACCGCCCAACCTGCGGGTCGCCTCGATGCCGTCGACCCGCCGCATCCGCAGGTCCATCACGATTACGTCGGGGCGGTGCCGGACCACCGCGGCGGGCACCTCGTCCCCGTCGGCGCATTCCCCGACGACGACGAAACCGTCCTTGCGTCGCAGGATCCGGCGCAGCCCCGACCGCACCAGGTCCTGGTCGTCGACGAGCAGCACGGCGATTTCGGGCGCGTCCTCGATCACGCGATCCCCTTCGACGGGCACCACCACGGACGCCACCCGCCGTCGTCGTCCTGCAACGGGATCTCGGCGTACACCGACCACCCGTCCGGGGTGGGACCGGCTTCGACTGCGCCGCCGAGCAATTCCACCCGTTGACGCATGCCGCGCAGCCCGCGGCCGTCGGGCGACGCCGTCGGCACCGCGGCCGGCAGCCGATTGTGCACCGCAAGCAGGGCCGACCGGTCCGAGATCTGAAGTTCGACCGTGGATTTCAAATCGGGTGCGTGTTTGGCGACGTTGGCGAGTGACTCTTGGGCGATGCGATACAGAGCCAGACCGACCGCCCCCGACACTTGCTGCGTCGACCCGTCCCTACTCAGCGTGACGTCCAATCCGGCCCGCGCGAAATCCTCGACGAGTACGCCGATGTCGTCGATGCCGGGTTCGGGCGCGGTGCGCAGCGGACCGCCGCCGTCCAGCAGACCCACCGTGCGACGGATGTCGGCCATCGCCTGCCGGCCGAGCCGTTCGGCCTGTTCCAGTGCCTCGACCGCGTCGTCAACGTCGCGGTCCTGCTGCAGCACCCGGCGCGCGCCGGTCACGTGCAGCAGTGTGATCGACAGAGAATGGGCGATGACATCGTGCACTTCCCTTGCGATACGCCGACGTTCGTCGGCTGCCGCGTGTTCGGCCATCACCTGCTGGACCCGGATCTGCTCGGCCAGCAGCATGCGCTGGATGTTCATCAGGTAGCCCAGCACCCAGGCGCCGGCGACGAAAACCAGGTACACGGCAACGGCGTCGAGGCGCCCCAGCGCCGCCGCGGTCAGCAGCAGGGCAGCCGCCGCGCCCGACGCGAGGCCGCCGCCGACTGCGTTCGTCAAGGTCGTGACGACCAACACCATCAACACCACGAGCGACGGGGCGATGTCCGAGGCAACCGGTGTCTGCGTGCCGAACAGATACACCGCAGTGGCCGTCAACGCGGACAACCCGATCAGCACCGGGCTGACCTTGGTGTCGAAGAAGACGAAGACGAACAGCGGCGACAATCCGATTGCCAACGCGGCCAACGCAACCGGGAGGTCGCCGTCCGGCCGCTGCACCGTCGCGAGGACGCCGCCGAGGAGCAACGCCACATCGGTGACGACCACCGACGCCCAGGTGACGCCGACCGGGATCTTCTGCTGCCGTCGGCGCAGCAGCTCGCGCAGGAAACTCGTTGCGGTGCGCGACATCGTCTCATCGTAGAAGAGGGCAGGAGCGGACACATCATGCTGAGGTCGTAAGAAGGCCGGTACCGGTCTCCTACCGCGGTAGGAGAAGGAAACCGGACTTCGGCACGACGCGCAAACCGGGTCGCCATTCGTACGTTCGATTCATGACATGGACACAGTTGCATGACCGCATGGCCTTCATGGCCGACATGATTCAAGGCGCCGAAGTCGACCCGTCGGAAGCGTTGGCTCGCTTGGCCGATGCCGACCGGGCCGCCGAGGTGGTCCGCCTGTTCGGGGACGAGGAGGGACTGCTGCTCTCGTTGCGCCAGCGTTGGTTCACCATGCTCTCGGCGAAGCTGGATCAGGCGGAGTACGAGGGCATTACCGCCGAGCAGGCCCGAGCCGAGCTGACCGCCGCCGCACCCGGGTTGCGGGCGCTGTTGGACGTCGCGGGCCGACGATCGCTGCGGATGCGGGTTCTGGCGGGCGGTGAACAGCGTGTACTGGATCTGTTCGATGGGTCGACGGTGGATCGGCAGACCGTTGCGTGACGACGACACCTTCCTGTCGCGGTTGCTGGCCCGGCTCACCGGTTCGTCGGCGATCCTGGTCGTCGGGCTGTGGGTGGTCGCGGCCGGCGTCGGCAATCTGCTGGTGCCGCAGTTGGAGCGGGTGGTCGACACGCACGCCCGCTCGTTCATGCCGGCCGATGCGCCCAGCTCGACGGCGGCTTCCCGCGCGGCGCAGCTCTTCGGGCAGACACCCAGCAACAACTTCGTTTACGTTGTGCTGGAACGCAACAGTGACCTGACGTCGCGGGACCGCCAGTTCTACGGTGCGCTGACCGCCGCGTTGAGATCGGATGCACGGCATGTGAATTCGGTGACCGACCTGTGGTCACAGCCGGCGACGGCGGCCGGCGCGCAAAGCCGCGACGGGCGCGCCGTCACCTTGATGGTCCGGCTGGCCGGGATGTTGGGTACCTCGCAGGCGCGGGACTCGGTGTATTCGCTGCGCGGCACCGTGGCCGGGTTGTCTCCGCCGGCGGGTCTGGCGGTCCATGTCACGGGTCCGGGTGCGACCATCGTCGACGAGTTCGCCGCCATCGATCGGCAGATGCTCGGAATCACCGCTGCGACGGTCGTTCTCATCTTGGTGCTGCTGTTGGTGGTGTACCGATCGCCGATCGCGGCGGGAATCCCGCTGGTGTCGGTGGGTCTCGGGCTGGCCGTGGCGCGCGCCGTGGTCGCGGCGCTGGGTTCGGCGGGGGCCGTTGAGGTTTCGCTGTTCTCGGTGGCGCTGATGGCGGCCATGACACTCGGCGCCGGCACCGACTACGCGATCTTCCTCGTCGGCCGCTATCACGAGGGCCGGCGCGCCGGGGTAGCACCGGGCCGGGCCCTCGTCGGCGCCTATCGTGCCGTGGCGCCGGTGGTGATCGGATCGGCGCTGACCATCTCGATGGCGCTGGCCTGCCTGGGCTTCGCCGAGGTGGGGATGTTCCGCAGCGCGGGAATACCCTGTGCGATAGGAATTCTGGTGATCATGGTGGCGGCGCTGACCCTGACGCCGGCGCTGATGGGTCTGGCGGTGCGCCGCGGGTTGCTCGAACCGCGGCTGTCGACGACAGCCGGGCGCTGGCGCCGCGTCGGTACCAGCGTGGCGCGCTGGCCCGGACCGGTCCTGGCCACCGCCGGCGCATTGATCATGCTGGCCGCGCTGCCGTTGGCGAGCATGCGGGTGGGCTGGAACGAACCCGCGGCCACGCCGTCCGACGCCGAATCCAGCGTCGGTTACACGTTGGCCGACAAGCACTTCGCCCGCAACGCGCTGTTGCCCGACGTCGTCACGATTCAGGCCGACCATGACCTGCGCAACCCCGCCGGTCTGATCGCGGTCGAACGGATCAGCCGTCAGATCATGGCCGTTCCGGGGGTGCGTTCGGTGCAGTCGGCGAGCCGGCCAGACGGCAAGGTGCCCGATCAGGCGACGCTGAGCTATCAGGCCGGAGAGCTCGGCCGCCAGTTCAGCCGGGCGGTCGACTCGCTGACCGAGCGGCTGGCCCGCGTCTCCGATCTGGACTCCGCGTTGGCGCAGACGCAGGCGGCGGTGGAGCGGATGGGCAGCGGACTGCGCGGCGGTAGTGCCGGACTGGCCGACATGTCCTCGGCTGCAACGGATATGCGGGTGGGTGTGGACGGGGTGCAGCGCTCGGTGACGACCGTGTCCGGGTTCTTGGACCCGCTGCGCGACTTCGTGGCCCGGACCCCGGACTGCACGGCGAACCCGTTGTGCGCGACCGTCGACCGCGTGCTGCAACCGATGGATTCGCTGCTGCAGACTTCGACGCGCATCGGTGACGGCGCCGCCAAGCTGACCCGCGGCTCGACCACCGCCGCCACCGCGCTGGCCGGACTGCCGCAATCGGTGACCGCGATGAATGACGCACTGTCGCAGGCACGTTCGGCCACCCGCGAGTTGCTGAGCCTACGGGACTCGCTGGGGCCGCAGCTGCGCCAACTGACCGATTACCTCGCCGAGATCGACACCTCGTTCCAGGGCAGCGCGGCGTCGGGTTTCTACCTGCCGCAGCGGGCGCTGTCCGACCCGCGCTACCGCGAGGTGCTGAACAACCTGATTTCGGCCGATGGCCGCGCCACCCTGCTGCTGGTGTACGGCGACGGCGACGAGTGGGGCGCCGCCGGCGCCGCGCGAGCCGAGCAGGTGCGCGCCGCCGTGACGGAGGCCACCAAGGAAGGGACCCTGACCCCGACCGGCGTCCAGCTGGCCGGCGTCGGACCGGCTACGGCCGATCTGCAACGCTCGGTCGGCCGCGACACCATGCTGCTGGTGGGAGCGGCGCTGGCGCTGATCTTCCTGATCGTCACGGTCATGCTGCGCAGTCCGGTGGCCGGATTGGTGGTCGTCGGAACCGTCGTCGCCTCCTACGCATCCGCGCTGGGTGCCAGCGTCCTGATCTGGCAGCATCTGCTGCACCAACCGCTGCACTGGGCCGTCGCGCCGATCGCGTTCATCGCGTTGATCGCGGTGGGAGCCGACTACAACCTGCTACTGGCGCTGCGCATCAAATCCGAAGCACGCGCGGGACTCGGCACCGGCATCATCCGCGCGTTCGGCGGTACCGGCGGCGTCGTCACCACCGCGGGCATCGTCTTCGGGATCACCATGCTGGCGCTGCTGGCCAGCAGCGTGCTCAGCATCGCCCAGGTCGGCACCACCGTCGCCGTCGGGTTGTTGATCGACACTCTGGTGGTACGGGCGTTCGTGGTGCCGTCGCTGGTGGCGCTGCTGGGTCGGTGGTTCTGGTGGCCGGCGCGGAATCTGGCGCGCCGAACCGCCTCCGCCGCCACCGTCCGCAGTGAGCCCGCCGTACCGGTTGGCTAGGCTGCGCCCTGTGCGCGAATCGGTGACAGTACACATGGCCGCGCCGGCGGCAAAGATCTGGGATCTCGTCGCCGACGTCCGCAATACGGGCAGGTTCTCACCGGAGACGTTCGACGCCGAATGGCTGGACGGAGCGACGGGCCCGGCGCTGGGCGCGCGGTTCCGCGGGCACGTCAAGCGCAACGAGATCGGCCCGGTGTACTGGACGACGTGCCGGGTGACCGCTTGCGAACCGGGGCGCGAGTTCGGCTTCGAAGTGCTCGTCGGCGGCCGGGCCGTCAACAACTGGCATTACGCGTTCGCCCCGACGGCGCGCGGAACCGACGTCACCGAATCGTTCTGGATCGGTTTCGACGACAGCAGGGTGCCGCGCCTGTTCCGGTTGCTCGGCGAGCCGCGCCGCCGGCGCAACATCCGGGACATGACCACGACCCTGCAGCGGATCAAAGCGGTCGTCGAGGAAGACGGCGAACCTAGCCGCGGGTGACCTTGCCGGCCTTGATGCACGAGGTGCACACGTTGAGGCGCTGCTTGTTGCCACCGGGGCGCGTCACGGCGTGCACGGTCTGGACGTTGGGGTTCCACCGGCGACTGGTGCGGCGGTGGGAGTGCGACACCGACTTACCGAAGCCGGGGCCTTTCCCGCAGATATCGCACACAGCGGCCATGGTTCAAACTCCTCAAGTCTGTTGCCGGGCCCGGCGACCCGCTGTCGGGTCAGCCGGCCTGAGCCGGAATAGCCCGGGTTCACCCAGGCCGTCCCACAATACCGACTGTGGTCGGCAACCGCCAAAACGCACGGCGCTCGGACTCGTCTTGACCAGTACTGTCGGCGTCTCTGACTAGGCTCTTGGCTGGCTCACGTCCCGGCGGTCCGGGGCTACGCTGGCGCGATCGGGGGCCTCGTCAGTGCACAAAGGAGGTGGGGGTCGAGTTGGGCGAGTCAGGTCGGGTACTGGACGGTGTAGCCCTGCGCGACTGGGCGCACACCGTGGTCAGCGACCTAATCACCCACATCGACGAGATCAACCGGCTCAACGTGTTCCCGGTCGCCGACTCCGACACCGGCGCGAACATGCTTTTCACGATGCGTTCGGCGCTGGCCGAGGCGGATGCCGAAGTCGGGCGGGGCAACGATGACGTCGTTCGGTTGGCGTCCGCGCTGTCAGCCGGTGCACTGCACGGCGCCCGGGGCAACTCCGGGGTGATCCTGTCCCAGATCCTGCGTGGCATCGCCGACGCAACCGCGACCGCCGCCGCCGATTCCGGCGGGGAGCTGGCGGTGATCGACACCGCGACCTTCGCGGCCGCGCTGTGGCGTGGCGTCGAATTGGTTGTGACCTCGATGGGTGGAGACGAGGTGCCCGGGACCATCGTGTCGGTGTTGCGCGCCGCCGCCGCCGCCGTCGACCAGAGCGCCGCCGCCGGTCAGACGCTGGACGCGGCGATCGTCGCGGCCGGTGACGCCGCGGTGGTCGCGCTGGAGAAGACGACCGAGCAGCTCGACGTGCTCGCCGACGCCGGGGTGGTGGACGCCGGGGGGCGCGGCCTGCTGGTCATGCTCGATTCGCTGCGGTCGACGATCACCGGCGAGACCCCGGCGAGGTCCGTCTACGAGCCCGCGCCGCGACCACCGACCGCGGACACCGTGACCCGGGGCCGGGCTCCGCAGTTCGAGGTGATGTACCTGCTGGCCGACTGCGATGCGGCAGCGGCCGACACGCTGCGACAACGACTCGAGGAGCTGGGTGACTCGGTGGCGATCGCGGCCGCGGCCTCGCAGAGCTACTCCGTGCACGTCCACACCGATGACGCCGGCGCGGCCGTGGAGGCGGGTTTGGCGGCCGGACAGTTGAGCCGCATCGTGGTGTCGGCGCTGAGTTCCGGCGCCACCGGACTGCCCGCGGGAAGTTGGACCCGGGAACGGGCGGTGCTCGCTGTCGTGGACGGCGACGGTGCCGAGGAGTTGTTCGCCGGGGAGGGGGCTTGCGTACTGCGACCGGAACCAGACGACTCCGGCGGCATCAGCGCCCACCAACTGGTTCGCGCCGTGGTGGACAGCGGCGCAGCCCAGGTGATGGTGCTGCCTAACGGATATGTGGCCGCCGAGGAACTGGTGGCCGGTTGTACCGCGGCCATCGGGTGGGGTGTCGACGTGGTGCCGGTCCCGACCGGGTCGATGGTGCAGGGACTGGCCGCGCTGGCCGTGCACGACACCGGCCGACAGGCCGTCGACGACGGCTACACCATGGCCCGCGCAGCCGGCGCCGCCCGGCACGGATCGGTGCGCGTCGCCACCGAGAACGCGTTAACCTGGGCTGGCACCTGCAAACCGGGCGACGGCCTGGGCATCGCGGGCGACGAGGTGCTGATCGTCGCCGCCGACGTGCCCGCCGCCGCGATCGGCCTGCTCGACCTGCTGATGGCCTCCGGTGGCGACCTGGTCACCGTGCTGATGGGTGCCGACCTGGACGACCTGGACAACGGAGTCGCTGCGGACATCCAGGCCGCGCTGGACAGTCACATGCACGACCATCACCCCGGCAGCGAACTGGTGGTCTACCGCACCGGTCACCGCGGTGACGTGCTGCTGATCGGGGTGGAGTAGGCGTGGCGACGCTGAGCGATCGGCTGCTCTTTGTGCTTGGCGGCAAGTCCGCCGCCCCGCTGGAGGAGAGCCTGGGGCTCCTGACTGTCGACGAGCTGCTTCGCCACTATCCGCGCAGCTACGTCGAAGGCGCATCCCGGCTCAGCGCCGACGACCAGCGCCCCGAACCGGGCGAGCACATCACGATCGTCGACGTCATCACCGATACGAGGTCCGGACAGATGCGGCAGCAGAAGCCCGGCAAGAGGCCGCGGAAATGGTTGCGCGTCACGGTCGGGACAGGCCGCGGCAGGGTGACCGCCACCTTCTTCAACGCCGACTTCCTGATGAAGGACCTGACCGTGAACACCAAGGTCATGCTGTCCGGAGAGGTCGGATACTTCAAAGGGGCTATGCAGCTCACCCATCCCGCGTTTCTTCTGATGGACTCCTCGGACGGCAGGAACCGCGGTACCGATTCGCTGCGCAACATCGCCGATGCGTCGAAGACGGACAGCGGTGAATTGGCCGTGTCGGCGTTCGAGCGGCCGTTCTATCCGATCTATCCCGCCAGCACCAAGGCCCAGACCTGGGAAATCTATCGCTGCGTGCAGCAGGTGCTGGATCAGCTTGACCCGGTGGATGATCCGTTGCCCCCGGAGCTGCGTGCGAAGCTCGGGCTGATCGGCGAAGACGACGCGTTGCGCGCCATCCACCTGCCCGAAAGCAGATCCGAGCGGGACCGGGCTCGTGATCGCCTCACTTTCGACGAGGCGGTCGGCCTGCAGTGGGCACTGGTCGGTCGCCGGCACGGCGCGTTGTCCCAATCGGGCCCCGCGGCTCCCCGCCGGCCCGACGGTCTGGCGGCAGAACTGTTGCAGCGCTTGCCGTTCGAACTCACGGCCGGGCAGCGCGAGGTGCTTGCGGTGTTGTCCGACGAACTGGCACTCACCAGACCGCTCAACCGCTTGCTGCAGGGCGAAGTCGGGTCGGGCAAGACGATCGTTTCGGTGCTGGCGATGCTGCAGATGGTCGACGCGGGCTACCAGTGCGCCTTGCTGGCACCTACCGAAGTCCTTGCCGCGCAACATCTTCGGTCCATGACCGAGGTCCTCGGTCCGCTGGCGATGGGAGGCCAACTCGGTGGTGCCGACGATGCCACCCGCGTGACGCTGCTCACCGGATCGATGAGCGCCGCGCGAAAGAAGCAGGTTCGGGCCGAGGTCGCCGGTGGGCAGGCCGGCATCGTCATCGGCACCCACGCGCTGCTGCAGGACGCGGTGGAGTTCCACAAGCTGGGCATGGTGGTGGTCGACGAGCAGCACCGGTTCGGCGTCGAGCAACGAGATCGGTTGCGCTCCAAGGCTCCTGCCGGTATCACTCCGCATCTGTTGGTGATGACCGCGACGCCGATACCCCGTACGGTTGCCCTGACGTATTACGGCGACCTGGAGACGTCTACGTTGCGCGAACTGCCGCGCGGGCGTCAGCCGATCACCTCCAATGTGATATTCGTCGGGGAGAATCCGCGCTGGCTCGAGCGCGCCTGGCAGCGCATCAGGGAAGAGGTTGCCGCCGGTCGCCAGGCGTATGTGGTGGCGCCGCGGATCGACGAAGAAGAGTCGGACACGACGGAAGACGGCAAGCGCCCGTCGGTGACCGCCGTCGGCTTGTTCGGCAGGCTGCGCGCGCAGGAATTGGCCGGCGTGCGGCTGGGACTCATGCACGGTCGACTGTCGGCCGACGAAAAGGACGCTGTGATGGCCGCTTTCCGCGCCGGCCAGATCGACGTGCTGGTGTGCACCACCGTCATCGAAGTCGGTGTCGATGTTCCCAACGCCACCGTGATGCTGGTGATGGATGCCGATCGGTTCGGTATCAGCCAACTGCACCAACTGCGGGGCCGGATCGGTCGCGGCCGGCACCCGAGCCTGTGTTTGTTGGCCAGCTGGACCTCACCGGTTTCACCGGCCGGTACCCGGCTGAATGCCGTCGCCGCGACCGTCGACGGATTCGCGCTGGCCGACCTGGACCTCAAGGAACGCAAGGAAGGAGATGTGTTGGGCCGCAATCAGTCCGGCCGGGCCTTCACGTTGCGACTGCTCTCGCTGGCCGACCACCTGGAGTACATCGAGGCCGCCCGGGAATTCTGTGAGTCAGCGTATGGCGCCGATCCGGGCAACCCCGGATTGTCCGTGCTGGCAGCACGATTCACCGACACCGACCGAATCGAGTACCTGGACAAGTCATGACTCGCAAGACACTGCTCTGGTTGGCGGCCGTCGCCGTGCTGGCGCTGGTGGTCGCCTACCAGACGCTGGGATCGTCGTCGGCCCGGCACGCCGACGAATTCGCCGCGCGCGCCGACGTCCCCACCGTGCAACCCGGTGACGACGTGCTGGCCGGAATCCTCGTGCTGCCGCTACGCGCGCACCGGTTCGACTACCGGCGGGCGGCTTTCGGCGACGCCTGGGACGACGACAACGACGCCCCGCTGGGCCACAACGGCTGCGACACCCGCAACGACATCCTCAACCGCGACCTGGTCGACGTCACGCATGTCTCCATCAAACGGTGTCCCGACGCGGTAGCCACCGGCACCTTGCACGACCCGTACACCAGCTCCGTCATCGCGTTCCAGCGAGGCGCCAAGGTCGGCGAGTCGGTGCAGATCGACCACATCGTCCCGTTGGCCTACGCCTGGGACATGGGCGCCTCAGACTGGCCGGAGGCCGAGCGGGTGCGCTTCGCCAACGACCCGGCCAACCTGCTGGCGGTGCAGGGCAGAGCCAACCAGGACAAAGGGGACTCACCACCGTCGCAGTGGATGCCACCCAACAAAGCGTTCGCGTGCCAGTACGCCATTCAGTTCATCGCGGTGCTGCGCGGCTATTCGCTGCCGGTGGACCAGGCATCCACCGGCGTACTGCGGGAGGCCGCGGCCACCTGCCCTACCCGGTGAACGGTCAGGTGCCGGTGTAGGTGTCCGGATCCGGCCGCAGCCGGGTGCCGTCGTTGAGCCCGTTCAACGCGTCGACGTGCTCGGCGGCCAGTTCGAAGTCGAACACGTCCAGGTTGCCGGCGATGTGTTCGGGTTTGGCTGAGCGGAACACGACGGAATTGCCCAGCTGGACGTTCCAGCGCAACAGAACCTGCGCCGGCGTCTTGCCGTATTCGCCGGCGATCGACGTCACCGTCGGGTTGTCGTTCAGCTTGCCCAGAGCCAGCGGCGTGTAGGACTGGGTGACGATGTCGTGCTCGGCGTTGGTCTTGCGCAGCTGCTCCTGATTGAGCAACGGGTGCAGCTCGATCTGGTTGACCGCTGGGGTGACGAACGTCAGGTCGATGACCATCGACAGGTGCTCCGCGGTGAAGTTGGACACCCCGACCGAGCGCGCGTGGCCCTCGCCCCGGGATTGGATCAATCCGCCGAACGAGTCCACGTAGGTGCCGAGTGCCGCCGCCGGCCAGTGGATCAGGTAGAGGTCGACGTATTCCAGCCCGAGATTTTCCAGGCTGCGCTGGCAGGCTTGCTGCGACGACTTGAAACCCTGGTCAGCCGTGGCGAGTTTGGTGGTGACGAACAGTTCGGCGCGGGGAATGCCCGAAGCCGCGATCGCGCGGCCCACCGCCGCCTCATTGCCGTACGCCGCCGCGGTGTCAATCAGCCGGCAGCCGCTCTCCAGAGCGGCCGACACCGCGCGTTCGGTCTCGTCGTCCGATAACTCTGCGGTCCCGAGGCCGAGCACCGGCATCGTGTTCTCGTCGTTGAGGGCAATCGAGGGGACAGAAGTGGCGCCCGACTCGCCGGCCAACGTCATCACCTACCTATGAAATTGAAAGTTCTCGGATTCAGGTCCAAGCCGGTCGCGGAAACGCACACCAACTCGCGGTCCATCATGTTACCGAGTTGAATATGCCAGCTAATCAATGCCCGGCCCGCGTCCGGTCACAACTTCAGATGGCCGGTCGGTCTGCGCAGGTTCAGGCATTTCGGTCACGACGTAAGGTTGCCCCCGGGGACGTCGGAGGGGGCCGACGGTGGGAATCGAGCGACCGTCGTTTAGCGTGACGAAGATTTTAGGGAGCGGCCGATGACCAGAAGCCTTCCGGGCGCGCCGGACCTCCATCTCGGGGCAGCGCGCGCGTCGACCGGGTGGACGGCCCGTGTCCAGGGCACGGTCACCAACGTGGGTGTGAAAGTCATTCCGTGGATTCCCAGCGGCGCCAAGCGGCTCCTCACGCGGGGACGGTCGGTCGTGATCGACGGCAACACCCTCGATCCCACCCTGCAATTGATGCTCACCGGGTTGCGCGCCGTGGGCATCGACGGTTTGGTGATCGACGACGACGCCGCCACGTCCCGAGCCGCCATGCGGGAAAACATGCAAGTCATGCCCGGCCCGCAGATCCATGTGGACGTGGAGGAGATCTCGCTGCCGGGTCCGGCAGGTCCGATCGCGGCGCGGCACTACTGTCCCCCGGGGTCCGGCGCCGGGGAAGCGCCGCTGCTGGTCTTCTACCACGGCGGCGGCTGGGCCATCGGCGACTTGGACACCCACGACGCGTTGTGCCGGTTGACCTGCCGCGACGCGGGCATTCACGTGCTGTCGATCGACTACCGGCTGGCGCCCGAGCATCCGGCGCCCGCGGCGATCGACGATGCCTACGCCGCGTTCCAGTGGGCCTGGGAGCACGCCGCAGAACTCGGCGCGGCAGCGGGTCGGGTGGCGGTCGGTGGCGACAGCGCGGGTGGCAACCTGGCGGCGGTGGTCAGCCAGCTGGCACGGGATAGCGGCGGACCGGTCCCGGTGTTGCAGTGGCTGATCTATCCGCGGACCGACTTCACCGCGCACACCCGGTCGCTGAGCCTGTTCGCGCGGGGCTTCGTGCTGACCAAGCGCGACATCGATTGGTTCACTACGCAATACCTGCGCAAGTCGGGGATCGATGCGACGGATCCGCGGGTTTCCCCGGCGCTCGCCCCGTCGTTGGCCGGGCTGGCGCCGGCGCTGATCGCGGTCGCCGGCTTCGACCCGCTGCGTGACGAGGGCGAGGATTACGCGGCGGCGTTGCGGGCCGCAGGAACCGACGTGGACCTGCGGTATCTGGGTTCGCTGGCGCATGGCTTTGCGAACCTGTTCGCGCTCGGCGGGGACAGTGCCGCGGGGACGGCGGAGTTGATCTCGGCGCTGCGGGCTCACCTGAGCCGGTGCTGACCTGGTCGTGATGCGGGTCGCGACCATCGGGACGTCGCGATCGCGAGCGCGGCGGTAGGGCCGCGTGATGCGGGTCGCGACCATCGCAACGTCGCGATCGCGAGCGCGGCGGTGGGCCGCGTGATGCGGGTCGCGACCATCGCAATCGGTACGCTAGAGGCGCCCCTTCGCGGGCCAAGCCAACAAACGTGAGGATCCTGTGGCCGACAAACGCAAGCGCCCCGCGCGACTCGACCTGAAGTCCGGCGACGGCAAGTTCGGCCGACTCATCCAGATCGGCGGCACCTTGATCGTCGTGCTTTTCGCCGTCGGCCTGGTCTTCTACATCGTGTCCAACGGCCACAAGAAGCAAGCCGCCACTGCCAACGGCGAGGGCGCGATCCGGGTGACCTCCAGCAAGCTGGTCACCGACCAAGGCAAACCCAAGGCCGTGATGAGCTTCTACGAGGATTTCCTGTGTCCGGCGTGCGGCAAGTTCGAGCGTGATTTCGGATCGACCATCAACAAACTCATTGAAATCGGCGCGATCGCCGCCGACTACAACATGGTGACCATCTTGGACAGTCCGCGGACCCAGCACTATTCCTCGCGCGCCGCCGCGGCCGCCAACTGCGTCGCCGAGGAGTCCATCGCTTCTTTCCAACGGTTCCACAGTGCGCTCTACGACCCCAATATCCAACCCGCCGAGACCGGCACCAGCTTCCCCGACAACGCACGATTGATCGAGATCGCCCGTCAAACAGAGGCCGTCGGCAAAGTGGCGGACTGCATCAACAGCGGCAAGTACATCGAAAAGGTGACCGGACTCGCGGCGGCCAACAACATCCGCGCGACCCCCACCGTGAAGATCAACGGCACCGAATACGAATGGACGTCTCCTGCCGCGCTGGTGGCCAAGATCAAGGAAATCGTCGGCAACGTCCCGGGGATCGACGAGGTCGCGGCAACCGCGAAAGCCTGATCTCGTGTCAGCCGAACTCGCCGAGCAATCCGGCGAACTGGAACTCCCCGCGACGCGCGGACCGTGGGTACCCCAGCTGAGTGCGTGGTGGGTGCTGATCGGCGGCGTGCTGGGCTTGCTCGCCTCGGTCACGCTGACGGTTGAGAAGATCGAGTTACTGCGCAACTCCTCGTACGTGCCGTCGTGCAACATCAACCCGATCGTGTCGTGCGGGTCGGTGATGGTGACGCCGCAGGCTTCGCTGTTCGGGTTCCCCAATCCGTTGCTGGGCATCGTGGGGTTCACGGTCGTGCTGGTCACTGGGGCGCTGACGGTGGCGAAAGTGGTTCTGCCGCGGTGGTATTGGGTCGGGCTGCTGGTCGGGCTGCTGGCCGGTACCGCGTTCGTGCACTGGCTGATCTTTCAGAGTCTGTACCGCATCGGGGCGTTGTGTCCGTACTGCATGGTGGTCTGGGTCATCACCGTCGCCCTGCTGGTCGTGGTGGCCTCGATTTTGGCGCGTCCGGCGATCGGCGACAATTCGGTGCTGCGAGTGGTGTTCGGTTTGCGGTGGTCGCTGGCGACGTTCTGGTTGACCGCGGTATTCCTGCTGATCATGGTGCGCTTCTGGAGTTATTGGTCGACACTTCTGAGTTAAGGTCGAGCGTGATCTCCAAAGTGTTGGTGGCCAATCGCGGCGAAATCGCGATCCGGGCTTTCCGCGCCGCATATGAATTGGGTGTCGGCACCGTCGCGGTCTATTCCTACGAGGACCGCAATTCGTTGCACCGGACCAAAGCCGATGAGTCCTATCAAATCGGCGAAGTCGGGCATCCGGTGCGCGCGTACCTGTCTGTCGACCAGATCGTCGAGACGGCCCGGCGCTGCGGCGCGGACGCCGTCTACCCGGGGTACGGATTCCTGTCGGAGAACCCGGAGTTGGCTGCGGCATGTGCGGAGGCGGGCATCACGTTCGTCGGTCCCGACGCCGAGGTGCTCAAGCTGACCGGACACAAATCCCGCGCCGTCGCCGCGGCCCGGGAAGCGGGTTTGCCCGTGCTGGAGTCATCGTCCCCGTCGGCCTCGGCCGACGAATTGGTTGCCGCCGCAGACGAAATGCGGTTTCCGTTGTTCGTCAAGGCGGTTGCCGGCGGCGGTGGCCGCGGTATGCGGCGGGTCAGTGACAAGGCCGCGTTGCCGGAGGCGATCGAGGCGGCGAGCCGGGAAGCCGAGTCCGCGTTCGGGGACCCCACGGTGTATCTCGAACAGGCCGTGCTGCGACCCCGGCACATCGAGGTCCAGATCTTGGCCGACACCCAGGGCAACGTGATCCACCTCTACGAGCGCGACTGCAGCGTGCAGCGCCGCCATCAGAAGGTCATCGAACTCGCACCGGCGCCGAACTTGCCGGCCGAGTTGCGGGAGAAGATCTGCGGCGACGCGGTCGCTTTCGCCCGCCACATCGGTTACAGCTGCGCCGGCACGGTCGAATTCCTGTTGGACGAGAGCGGCGAGTACGTCTTCATCGAGATGAACCCGCGAATTCAGGTGGAGCACACGGTAACCGAGGAGATCACCGACGTCGACCTGGTGTCCAGTCAGCTGCGCATCGCGGCCGGCGAGACTTTGCAGGACTTGGGTCTGACGCAGGATTCGGTGCGCCCCCATGGTGCCGCGCTGCAGTGCCGGATCACCACCGAGGATCCGGCCAACGGGTTCCGTCCCGACACTGGACGGATCAGTGCGTTGCGCACACCCGGCGGCGCCGGCATCCGACTGGACGGCAGCACCAACCTGGGGGCGGAGATCAGCGCCCACTTCGACTCGATGCTGGTCAAGCTGACCTGTCGGGGCCGTGATTTCCAGACCGCGGTGAACCGGGCCCGCCGGGCGATGGCAGAGTTCCGGATCCGCGGCGTGTCGACGAATATCCCGTTCCTGCAAGCGGTTCTGGACGACCCGGACTTTCAGGCCGGTCGCGTCACGACGTCGTTCATCGACGAGCGGCCGCAACTTCTCACCGCGCGGGTATCGGCCGACCGCGGCACCAAGATCCTCACCTACCTGGCCGACGTCACCGTCAACCAGCCGCACGGCGCGCGGCCCTCGACGGTGTACCCGCAGGACAAACTGCCCGAGATCGACCGGGAGGCTGCGCCGGCGCATGGTTCCCGGCAGCGGCTGCTGGAGCTGGGCCCGGACGGCTTCGCGCGCTGGCTGCGTGAGTCCCCGGCGGTCGGCGTGACCGACACGACGTTCCGCGATGCGCACCAGTCGCTGCTGGCCACCCGGGTGCGGACCAGCGGATTACTGATGGTGGCACCGTATCTCGCGCGCACGATGCCACAGCTGCTGTCGGTGGAATGCTGGGGTGGTGCGACCTACGATGTGGCGCTGCGGTTTCTGAAAGAGGATCCGTGGGAGCGGTTGTCCGCGCTGCGGCATGCGATTCCCAACATCTGCCTGCAGATGCTGCTGCGGGGCCGAAACACCGTGGGCTACACGCCGTATCCGGAAATCGTCACGTCGGCTTTCGTGGAGGAGGCGACGGCCACCGGCATCGACATCTTCCGTATTTTCGACGCGCTGAACAACCTGGACTCGATGCGCCCGGCCATCGACGCGGTACGCGAAACCGGTACTGCGATAGCCGAAGTCGCGATGTGTTACACCGGTGACCTGTCGAACCCGGCCGAGGACCTCTACACGCTGGACTACTACCTTCGCCTGGCCGAGTCGATCGTGGAGGCCGGCGCGCACGTGCTGGGCATCAAGGACATGGCCGGCCTGCTGCGGGCGCCGGCCGCGCACACCCTGGTGAGTGCGTTGCGCAGCCGTTTCGACCTGCCCATTCACGTGCACACGCACGACACGCCCGGGGGGCAGTTGGGCAGCTATGTGGCGGCGTGGCAGGCGGGCGCCGACGCGGTAGACGGGGCGGCCGCGCCGATGGCGGGAACCACCAGCCAGCCGGCGCTGAGCTCGATCGTGGCCGCCGCCGCGCACACCGAGTACGACACCGGCCTGTCGCTGCCGGCGGTGTGCGCGTTGGAGCCGTACTGGGAGGCGCTGCGAAAGGTGTACGCGCCGTTCGAGTCTGGGCTACCGGGCCCGACCGGACGGGTGTATGACCACGAGATCCCGGGTGGCCAGTTGTCGAACCTGCGCCAGCAGGCGATCGCGCTGGGTTTGGGGGACCGGTTCGAGGAAATCGAAGCCGCCTACGCCGGTGCCGACCGCGTGCTGGGCCGGTTGATCAAGGTGACCCCGTCGTCGAAGGTGGTCGGTGATCTTGCCTTGGCGCTGGTCGGTTCGGGGCTGAGCGCGGACGAGTTCGCTTCCGAACCAGCTCGATTGGATATCCCGGACTCGGTGCTGGGTTTCCTGCGCGGGGAGCTGGGTGAGCCGGCCGGCGGGTGGCCCGAGCCGCTTCGCTCGGCGGCGCTGGACGGCCGCGCACCGGGCAAACCGGCGCCGCAACTGACCGCCGACGACGAGGACGCGCTGTCCGCGGCGGGGCCGAAACGTCAGGCAGCCCTGAATCGGCTGTTGTTTCCCGGCCCCACAAGGGAATTCGAGGACCATCGGGAGGCCTACGGCGACACGTCGCAGTTGTCGGCCAACCAGTTCTTCTACGGCCTGCGCCAAGGCGAAGAGCATCGGGTGAAGCTCGAGCGCGGCGTCGAACTGCTGATCGGGCTGGAGGCCATCTCCGAACCCGACGAGCGCGGCATGCGGACCGTCATGTTCATCATCAACGGACAGTTGCGCCCGGTGCTGGTGCGCGATCGCAGCATCGCCAGCGCGGTGCCGGCCGCCGAGAAAGCCGACCGCGGCAACACCGGCCACATCGCGGCGCCGTTCGCCGGCGTGGTGACGGTGGCCGTCTCCGAGGGCGAGCAGGTGACCGCGGGCCAGACCGTCGCCACCATCGAGGCCATGAAGATGGAGGCACCCATCACCGCGCCCGCCGACGGCACCGTGGAGCGGGTGGCGGTGTCCGACACCGCTCAGGTGGAGGGCGGTGACCTGCTGGTGGTGCTGAACTGACCCGCATCATCGGCGGCGTGGCCGGAGGCCGGCGCCTTGCGGTGCCGCCGCGGGGGACCAGGCCCACCACCGACCGGGTGCGCGAGTCGCTGTTCAACATCTTGGCGGCCCGCATCGACTTCTCGGGTCTGGCGGTACTGGATCTTTATGCCGGTTCGGGGGCACTCGGCCTGGAAGCGCTGTCACGGGGCGCGGCATCCGCGCTGTTCGTCGAGTCCGACCAGCGCACCGCGGCGGTGATCGCCCGCAACATCGACACCGTGGGACTGCCCGGAGCCGCGGTGCGCCGGGGCGCGGTGACGGCTGTGCTGACCGGCGGCCCTTCGGCTGCAGTCGACCTGGTGCTGTCCGACCCGCCCTACGACCTGGGCACCGACGAGATCGATGCGGTCCTGGTCGCGCTGACCGCGCACGGCTGGACACGGGACGGGACCGTTGCGGTGGTGGAGCGCGGTGTCGGCAGCACGCGCTTGTCCTGGCCCGACGGCTGGTCGGTCTGGCCCGAACGGGTTTACGGCGACACCCGTTTGGAGCTCGCCGAACGAATCTGAGGCACCGTGTAGCGTCTTTCGACATGAGCGGCGCGGTATGTCCCGGGTCCTTCGACCCGGTCACATTAGGCCACATCGACGTCTTCGAACGCGCCGCGGCCCAATTCGACGAGGTCGTCGTGGCGATCCTGGTCAACCCGGCCAAGAAGGGGATGTTCGACCTCGACGAGCGGATCGCGATGATCGAGGAGTCGACCAGCCATCTACCCAACCTGCGGGCCGCCGCCGGAAAAGGGCTGGTGGTCGACTTCGTCCGAGCCTGCGGGATGAATGCCATCGTCAAAGGCCTGCGCACCGGGACCGACTTCGAATACGAGCTGCAGATGGCGCAGATGAACAAACACGTCGCCGGCGTCGACACATTTTTCGTGGCGACGTCGCCACGGTATTCGTTCGTGTCGTCGTCGCTGGCCAAAGAGGTCGCGCTGCTCGGCGGTGATGTGACCGAACTGCTGCCCGAACCGGTGAACCGTCGGCTGCGCGAACGGATCGCCGAGAAGAACGCGTAGCGGTCGTCATGCCGCGACCTGCACGTAGTGATCGGGGTCGATCGAGGTCTCACCCCGCCAGCGGTAGGCGGTTAGTTTGCCGCCCTTCACCGCGCTGAAGTCCACGCACGCGCAACGGTCGCTCCAATCACGTTGCGGCTGTGGGTCATCCGCACGCCAGTAGTGGCCGTAGAACACCGGCACCGAACCGGTGTAGACGAAGGAACGATCGTCGGCCGGCACCTCGATGTCGGGCAACGGCGGGTAGGGCCGACCGTCCTCGGTGGTGAAGTTGTCGCCGATCTCCGCGATCTTGCTCAGAGTCGTCGCCTCGTCGTCCCACCATCGGATCCTGGCATTGCCGCGTAGCCGGCCGTCCTTGTCCCGGTAGGGCAACTGGCCATGATCAGTCAGGCTGATTTCCGGTCCCTTGAGCAGAACTTCGACCGTGGTATACAACCGGTCGCCCTTCGTCGACGCCCTGGCGAACTGGTCCAGCGAGCTGAAACGGTTCGAACCCAGTTCGGCCTCAACGTATTTCATCGATTCTTCGTGCCAGCACGCATGCACGACTCGAATGCCGCCCAGGTCGAGCCATAGCGGCAGCGTTTTGAACCACTCGATGTAGCGACGCCGCTGCCTGAGCGTGAGCTGCTTCAGGAACGCGCTGTGCTGGTGCTGGTTGTTCTTGGTGCGCCGACGCAAGTGACGTCCCTCGTGCTCCGGGTTCCTGGTCGCGTAGGAGATCGCATTGAATTCGTGGTTGCCCATGACGATCTGCGCACTGCCCGCGTCGACCATGCGTTTGACCACCTCGAGGACGCGGAGTTGGTCGGGTCCGCGGTCGACCAGATTGCCGACGAAGACGGTCTGACGGGTGGGATGGCGGTATGCGCCGGTCACATCCGCACGCGCGTAACCCAGCTCGGCGAGCAGTTTCTCGAGCGCGGAAGCGCAACCGTGAATGTCGCCGATGATGTCGTAGTACTGCATGCCTTGATCTTGACACTCGGGTCTGACAAGCCCTCGGGCCGAAACATGGCACTCACTCTCTTGAGTGGGCTACGGTCCTCTCAGGACAACGACGTTGACGGGATCGGGGACATCCATGTCAGAGACCGTGCTGATCACCGGCACCTTCGGTCTGGTCGGTGTCGACACTGTCAAGCGGTTCGCAGCGGACGGGTGGCGGGTGGTTGCCACGGTGAACCGTACGGCGGGCACGGTGCCGGCAGGTGTCCAGACCCGGCCGGTCGATCTGCGCGACGCGGAGCAGGTACGGCAAGTGGTGTCAGAGGTGGCGCCCGATGTCATCGTGCACCTGGCCGGGGTGATCCCGCCGTTGATCTACTACGATCCCAAACTGGCCCGGCGAGTGAATGTCGACGCGACGGCAGCGCTGGTACGTGCCGCCGAAGAGCTACCCAATCCGCCGCGCTTCCTGCATGCCTCGAGCTGCTCGGTCTATGGCGCACGAAACCCTTACCGCCACGACGTGATTGAGCTGGATACACCGCTACGCCCATGCGAGGTGTACGGGAGCCAGAAACTCGAGGCCGAGCAAATCGTGCGGTCGTCGGCTCTGGACTGGGTGGTGTTGCGACTCGGTGGCGTGCTCAGCGTCGACCTCAAGGCCATGCCATTCACCCCTGACGCACTGTTCTTCGGCAGCGCGATGCCCAGCGACGGACGCGTGCATTGCATCGACACCCGTGATGTCGCAACGGCATTCGCTGCGTCCGCGCACGCTGACGTGGTCCGTGAGGTGCTGCTGGTCGCCGGTGACGAATCGCACCGGCTGCTGCAGGCCGAGATCGGGCCGAAGATGGCAGCGGCGGCCGGCATGCCGGGCGCGATGCCGGCGGGGCGACCCGGAGACCCGGATAACGACGACGGTTGGTATCTCAACGACTGGATGGACGTGACCCGCGCCCAAGAAGTGCTGAAATTCCAACGGTATTCGTGGCCCGAGATGTTGGCCGAGATCCGGCAGCGGGCCGGCTGGCGGCGGCACCCGACGCGGCTCGTGTCACCAGTGGCGCGCCAGTTCGTCAAACGCCATGCCGCGTATCGCAAGTCGCCGGGACAGTATGCCGATGTGTGGGGGGCGCTTCGCGCCCGATTCGGCGACTCGATCATGGACGTTGCCACGGCCGAGTAGGTTTCGTCGTTTCAGAAGACGATGGTCTGGTTGTCGTGCACGATCACCCGGTCCTGGCAGTGCCACAGGACCGCGCGGGACAACACGGCCCGTTCGACGTCGGCGCCGACGCGCACCAGGTCGTCGACGGTGTCAGTGTGCCTGACGCGCACCACATCTTGTTCGATGATCGGTCCCTCGTCGAGCACTTCGGTGACGTAATGCGCGGTCGCCCCGACCAGTTTGACACCACGTTCCCGAGCACGCTTGTAAGGCGCCGCGCCGATGAACGCCGGCAGGAACGAATGATGAATGTTGATCAACGGACACCCGACCGCGGCGAGGAATTCCGGAGTGAGGATCTGCATATAACGCGCCAGCACAACCAGATCCGCGTTCCCACTGAGCAATTGGAGCTGACGCTGCTCGGCTTCGGCGCGGTTGTCGCGGGTAGCGGGAATGTGGACGAACGGCACCCCGAACGGGCGGACACGCTCGGCCAGATCGGGATGGTTGGCGATGACCATCGCGATGGACATTTGAAGCTCGCCACGGCGGTTGCGCCACAACAGATCCAGTAGGCAGTGGTCTTGCCTGGACGCCATGATGGCGACGCGTTTGGGTTTGGCGGCTTCGGTGAAGCGGTAGTCGATGCCGAATTTCTCGGCCACGGTACTGGCGAATTCCTGTTCGAGTCCGTCGATCGCCGCGGTAAGACCGGGTAGGTGAAAGATCGCGCGCTGCAGGAAGGTTCCGTCTTCGGGGGCGGTGGAATGCTGATCGAGGGAAATGATGTTGGCGCCGGCTCCAGCCAGGAAGGTGCTGACCGCGGCGATGATTCCGGGCCGGTCGTGGCACCGCAGGAGCAGACGGCCGATGTCGGCGGGAGGTGGGGGACCGGTCGGTCGCTGCGGAAAGCTGCCCGGCACGTTCGGCGTCGACACCCGCGGCCCCTTTCGCCTCGGAATTCCGCAGGCCACGATACCGCCGGAAATGGCCGGGTAGGGAGCTACGGCGCGGTCCATCGGCGATTCGGCAGCCGGGACTTGTCGGTGGCCCCTGCGATGATGAGGACATGTCTTCGAGCGCTTTGTCTGCTGAGCCGGTGAGCCAGGTCAAGCGGATTGACGTGTTGTTTGAGAAGCTCGCGGAGTTGGCCGGTCAGCGTAACGCCATTGATGGGCAGCTGGTGGAGATCATCGCTGAGCTTGATGGTGATCAGTTGTGGGGCAATACCGGGTGCCGGTCGATTTCGGCGTTGGTGGCCTGGAAGCTGGGAGTGTCTCCGGCGACGGCGCAGACGATGACTACGGTCGCCGGGCGGCTCAAGGAGTTCCCGCGCTGTGCCCGCAGCTTGCGCAAGGGCCGGTTGTCGCTGGATCAGGTCGGGGTCATCGCCGCGCGTGCCGGGGCGGGCTCGGATAAGCATTATGAGCAGCTGGCCCGGGTCGCCACGGTCAACGAGTTGCGCACCGCGGTCAAGCTCGAACCTCGCCCGGACCCCGAACCAGATCCCGGACCCGACCTGGAACCGCGGCCTTCGGTTACCAAGACCTCCGATGAGCAGTTCACGTGCTGGCGGATCAGACTCCCGCGGCTGGATGCTGCCAAGTTCGAGGCGGCGTTGGCCTCGCATCGGGAAGCGCTGATCGCGGAATGGACGCGCGATCATGCCGACGATGACCCCGAGGTGCGGCCTCCGTTGCCGGCGCTTGGCGAGGCATTCATGCGGTTGGTGGAGGCCGGCTGGGACACCGAAGCGGCCCGCCGCCCCCATGGCCAGCACACCACGGTGATCGCCCACCTCGACGTGGAACAGCAGGTGGGTGCGCTGCATCTGGGTCCGCTGCTCAGCGACGCTGACCGCCGGTACCTGACCTGTGATGCCACGTGCGAGGTGTGGTTCGAACGCGACGGCGAGCCCCTCGGTGCTGGCCGCAGTACCCGCACGATCAGTCGGCGGCTGCGCCGCGCGTTGGAGCACCGCCACCCGACGTGTGCCGTGCCCGGCTGTGGCGCGACGCGGGGTCTGCATGCCCATCACATCCGGCACTGGGAACACGGCGGTCCTACCGAACTGCACAACCTGGTGCTGGTCTGCCCGTATCACCATCGGCTGCACCACCGCGGGGCGATCACCATCACCGGAACCGCGGACAACCTGACCGTCACCGACAGCGACGGCCAGACCCTGCCCCCGGGATCGCTGGCCCGACCGCCCACCCAGCCTCCGCCGGACGTCCCACCGTGTCGCGGTCCACTCGGCGAACGCGCCGACTGGTGGTGGTACACGCCCTTCCAGCCCAAACGGGCTGAGCCATAGCCGATTCCGTCGCCGAGATGCCGCTGCGGACTCTCAACGCAGCCAAGTTCGCCAGTGCGGTACGCGGTGTCCCGTCAGTGGCACCCGTGCCCGCCATGCGCGTGCCCGTGCCCGTGCCCGCCATGCCCGTGCTCACCGTGCGCGTGCCCACCGTGCGCGTGCTCACCATGCGCGTGCTCACCGTGCGCGTGCTCGGCGTCCGGTGAACCATTCATCATGCGCAGCATCGGCATTCCGCCCGTGACAAAGAACCGAGCGACCAATACCGCCGCAACAAGCAAGAAGACGATGTTCAACCATGTCGTGTAGTTCCAGGAGATCCCGCCCGACATCACCATCGCATTGCGTTGATCCGGGATGAGACCTGCGGTGCCGAAGATCAATTCGACCAGATAGCCGGCCACGACCATCGCGGCGTAGAACGTGGCCAGCAGCGTCAGCATCATCTTGGTGCCGTAGTACTTCCGATAGATGTTCAGGATCGGCAGGATCAGCAGGTCGGCGAAGATGAACGCAATGACCCCGCCGAAGCTGATGCCGCCGTTCCACAGCACAGCGGCCAACGGCACGTTTCCTATAGAGCAGACGAACGACACGATCGCCACGACAGGCCCGACGACAGGCCCCCACACCGCCGACAATGTCGGGTTGTCAGCGAAAAAGAAGTTCTGCCAGAAGGTTTCGGGAACCCATGCGGCAATCGCGCCCGCTATCAACAGGCCCAGGATCAGGTCACGCAGAATCGCCAGCCACTCCATCACGAAGACGTGCGAGACCGAGGTGAGCCCCGGTCCGGAGAACAGTCGCCGCCAAAACGACCCGTCGCCCTGGATCGACATGTCCATCGCGGCATGGCCTTCCATCGAACCGGCGATGCCTTTCTCGGCCTGCTCACGCGCGGCATCGATGAGTCGTTCGCGGACGAAGAACCGGAACAGCAGTGCCAGCACGATGATCATCAGCGGCCCGCCGACGAATTCCGCGGCGGTGAATTGCCAGCCCATCAACAGGGCCAGAATGATGCCCAGCTCCACGACCAGGTTGGTGGAGCCGATCTCGAACGCCATAGCTGCGGTGAAGTTGGCACCCTTGCGAAACAGTGACCGGGCCAGCGCCACCGCGGCATAGGAGCACGACGATGACGCCGCACCCAAGCCCGTCGCGACGGCCAGCGTGCGCGGCCGGTCGTCCCCCAACAGCGCGACGATGGTTGTCCGGCGCACCACGGCCTGCACCACGGCCGACAAGGCGAAACCCAGAATCAGCGCCCAGAGGATTTCCCATGTCATGGACCCCGTCAGCGCCAACGCGTGACCCAGTGCATTTACCGCTCGATCCATCTCCGGCCTCCCGTCGATATACCCCCCAAGGGTATCTAGGTTGTCAACCCCACCAGCGATGCCAAAGAAATCCCGGACGAGCGCGGGCAAAGCGCACCACGATCGGGGCGGCCACGACGCGAGCCGCGTCTCCTGCACGGCTGACCGGGCGCCGCTCGCGGCGATAGTCTGGTGGCAAACCAGGGATGTACGACGACAAATTCACCCCGACACACCGACGTCACCACCGACGTCACATAGGTAACACCAGGCACACTGGTAACAATCAGGAATTGTGGCGAGACGCCAGGAGGGTATGGCCGTGTACCGAGTCTTTGAAGCGTTGGACGAACTGAGCGCGATCGTCGAAGAAGCCCGTGGCGTGCCCATGACCGCGGGCTGCGTCGTGCCGCGCGGCGATGTGCTGGAACTGATCGACGACATCAAGGACGCCATCCCCGGCGAACTGGACGATGCACAGGACGTGCTGGACGCGCGCGACTCGATGCTGCACGACGCGAAGACCCACGCCGACTCGATGGTGTCATCGGCGACCACCGAGTCGGAGTCGATGATCAACCACGCCCGCGCGGAGGCCGACCGCCTGCTCTCCGATGCCAAGGCTCAGGCTGACCGGATGGTCAGCGAAGCCCGTCAGCACAGCGAGCGGATGGTCGGTGAGGCCCGCGAGGAAGCCATGCGGATCGCCGCATCGGCCAAGCGCGAGTACGACGCCAGCATCAGCCGCGCCAAGTCCGAATGCGACCGGCTGATCGAGAACGGCAACATCTCCTACGAAAAGGCCGTGCAAGAGGGCATCAAGGAGCAGCAGCGCCTGGTGTCGCAGAACGAGGTGGTGCAGGCCGCGCACGCCGAATCCACCCGTCTGATCGACACCGCGCACGCCGAGGCCGACCGGTTGCGCGGCGAGTGCGACATCTACGTCGACAACAAACTCGCCGAGTTCGAAGAGTTCCTGAACGGCACCCTGCGGTCGGTCGGCCGGGGCCGCCACCAGCTGCGGACCGCGGCCGGTACGCACGACTACGTGACGCGTTAGGCGTTTCCCCCGGCGAACTGGCCGTGGACCTGCCGGCCGCGCGCCGTAGGATTTCCTTGTGGCAAAGCAGCACAGCCAGACGGCGCAGCGACCCGCCACCACGCCGTTGACGATGGACATCGCCCGCCTGGGCCGCCGGCCCGGGGTGATGTTCGCGGTGCATCAGACCGTGGACAGCCCGTCACGCATCGGCCTGGACCTGATCGCCATCCAGCCGGGCGCACCCCTGGACCTGGACCTGCGGCTGGAGTCGGTCTACGAAGGCGTGCTGGTGACCGGCACTGTATCCGCGCCGACCAGCGGAGAATGCTCGCGTTGTCTGTCGCCGATCCAGGGTCGCGTACGCGTGACGCTGACCGAGCTGTTCGCCTACCCGGACAGTGCGACCGAGGCGACCACGGAGGAGGACGAGGTCGGCCACGTCGTCGCCGAGACGATCAACCTCGAGCAACCCATCGTCGACGCCGTCGGCCTGGAACTGCCGTTCGCGCCGGTCTGCTCACCCGACTGCCCGGGCCTGTGCCCGCAGTGCGGTGTCTCGCTGGCCGCCGAACCCGACCACTCGCACGACCAGATCGACCCACGTTGGGCCAAGCTGGCGGGCATGTTCCCGCCCCGGGACGGAGACGAGCGGTGACCCCGTCGCGGCAGACTCTGCTCGATGCGCTCGGCGTCGACCTGCCCGAAGACCTGCTGTCGTTGGCGTTGACGCACCGCAGCTACGCCTACGAGAACGGCGGCCTGCCCACCAACGAGCGGTTGGAGTTCCTCGGCGACGCGGTGCTGGGACTGACCATCACCGACGAGCTCTATCACCGCCACCCCGACCGTTCCGAAGGCGATCTGGCCAAGTTGCGGGCCAGCATCGTCAACACCCAGGCGTTGGCGGACGTCGCGCGCCATCTGCCCGACGGCGGCCTGGGCGTGCATGTGATGCTGGGGCGCGGTGAGGCCAACACCGGCGGCGCGGACAAGTCCAGCATCCTGGCCGACGGCATGGAATCGTTGCTCGGTGCGATCTACCTGCAACACGGCATCAGCGTGGCCCGCGAGGTGATCCTGCGACTGTTCGGCCCGCTGCTGGATACCGCGCCGACGCTGGGTGCCGGGCTGGACTGGAAGACCAGCCTGCAGGAACTCACCGCATCGTGTGCCCTCGGCACCCCGACGTACCAGGTGACCTCGACCGGGCCGGATCACGACAAGGAATTCACGGCGGTGGTGGTCGTGATGGAGACCCAATACGGGTCTGGTGTGGGGCGTTCGAAAAAAGAAGCCGAGCAGAAGGCGGCGTCGGCCGCCTACAAGGCACTCGAGGCAGCGCACGTGCTCGATCCCGCGGGGAAGCCCTGACGGTTATCGATGCCAGAACTACCCGAAGTCGAGGTGGTACGGCGCGGTTTGCAGGCTCACGTGGTGGGCAAGACGATCACCGCCGTCCGGGTCCACCACCCCCGCGCGGTGCGCCGGCACGAGGCCGGGGCGGGCGACCTGACCGCTCGGCTGCTGGATGCGAAGATCACCGGCACCGATCGCCGCGGCAAGTATCTGTGGCTGCTGCTGGAGAAGAGCACAGACCCCGACGCCGCACTGGTCGTGCACCTGGGGATGAGCGGTCAGATGTTGCTGGGGGAGGTTCCGCGCGCCGACCACGTCCGGATCTCGGCGCTCCTCGACGACGGGACCGTACTGAGTTTCGCCGATCAGCGAACGTTCGGCGGGTGGCTGCTCGCCGACCTCGTGACGGTGGACGGCAGCGTGGTACCGGCGCCGGTCGCGCACCTCGCGCGTGATCCGCTGGATCCCGGGTTCGACGCCGAAGCCGTGGTGAATGTGTTGCGGCGCAAGCACTCCGAGATCAAGCGCCAGTTACTCGACCAACAGGTCGTGTCGGGAATCGGCAACATCTACGCCGACGAGGCGTTGTGGCGCGCGCAGCTGAACGGCGCGCGGATCGCCGCCACCCTACCCCGGCGGCGACTGCGGGCGGTCTTGGATGCCGCCGCCGAAGTGATGCGGGAGGCACTCGCCGAGGGCGGGACGTCGTTCGATTCGCTGTACGTCAACGTCAACGGCGAGTCGGGTTACTTCGACCGGTCGCTGGACGCCTACGGTCGCGAAGGGCAGAACTGCCGGCGCTGTGGAGCGGTGATGCGCCGGGAGAAGTTCATGAACCGCTCGTCGTTCTACTGCCCGAAATGCCAGCCGCGGCCGCGAAACACCGCGAGGAAAGGGGAAACATGACCGAACTGTGGGTCGAACGCACCGGCCCGCGCCGGTACACCGGGCACAGCTCGCGGGGAGCGCAGGTGCTCGTCGGCAGCGAAGACGTCGACGGGGTCTTCACACCGGGCGAGCTGCTGAAGATCGCGCTGGCCGCGTGCAGCGGAATGGCCAGCGATCAGCCTTTGGCGCGCCGGCTGGGCGACGACTACACAGCGACGGTCCGGGTATCGGGCGCCGCCGACCGGGACAACGAGGTCTATCCGCTGCTCGAGGAGACGCTCGAACTGGACCTTTCGGGTCTCAGCGCCGAGGACAAGGAGCGCGTGCTGACTGTCGTCGAGCGGGCCGTCGACATGGTGTGCACCGTCGGGCGCACCCTCAAGTCGGGCACCACGGTCACGTTCGGGGTCGCAGATGTCGGATGACGTGCGATTGACCGCCTGGGTGCACGGGCATGTCCAGGGCGTTGGTTTTCGCTGGTGGACCCGCTGCCGTGCGCTGGAGCAGGGGCTGACGGGGTACGCGGCGAATCACGCCGACGGCCGCGTGTTGGTGGTTGCGCAGGGGCCGCGGGAAGCCGGCGAACGGTTGCTCGAGCTGTTACGTGGCGGGGACACTCCGGGCCGGGTGGACAAAGTCGTCGAAGACTGGTCGAAGCCGACGGAACAATTCACCGGATTCGTCGAACGGTGATCGGACGACGGGCGCGCCGGGTCACCGCCGTCTGATCCAGCGGTAATCTGGCCCACCGTGTACCTCAAGAGTCTGACGCTGAAGGGCTTCAAGTCCTTCGCCGCGCCGACGACTCTGCGTTTCGAGCCCGGCATCACCGCCGTCGTCGGGCCCAACGGTTCAGGCAAGTCCAACGTGGTCGACGCGCTGGCCTGGGTGATGGGGGAGCAGGGCGCCAAGACGCTGCGCGGCGGCAAGATGGAAGACGTCATCTTCGCCGGCACCTCCTCGCGTGCCCCGCTGGGCCGCGCCGAGGTCACCGTCACCATCGACAATTCCGACAACGCACTGCCGATCGAGTACTCCGAGGTTTCGATCACCCGCCGGATGTTCCGCGACGGGGCCAGCGAGTACGAAATCAACGGCAGCAGTTGCCGTTTGATGGATGTGCAGGAGTTGCTGAGCGATTCCGGCATCGGCCGCGAGATGCATGTGATCGTCGGGCAGGGCAAGCTCGACGAGATTTTGCAGTCCCGCCCCGAAGACCGGCGCGCGTTCATCGAGGAAGCCGCCGGCGTGCTCAAGCACCGCAAGCGTAAAGAGAAGGCGCTGCGCAAGCTCGACGCGATGGCCGCGAACCTGGCCCGGCTCAACGACCTGACCACCGAGCTGCGCCGCCAACTCAAGCCGCTGGGCCGTCAGGCCGAGGTGGCGCGTCGCGCCCAGACCATCCAGGCCGACCTGCGCGATGCGCGGTTGCGGCTGGCCGCCGACGACCTGGTGAGCCGGCGCACCGAGCGGCAGGCGATCTTCGACGCCGAGGCGACCATGCGCCGCGAGCACGACGAAGCCGCCGCCCGGCTGTCGGTGGCTTCGGAGGAGCTGGCTGCGCACGAGGCTGAGCTTGCCGTGCTGTCGCAACGCAGCGAGGCGGTGCAGCACACATGGTTTCGGCTGTCCGCGCTGGCCGAGCGGGTGGGTGCGACGGTGCGCATCGCCGCCGAACGCGCACAGCACCTCGATGTCGAGCCGGTGCGGGCCAGCGACACCGACCCAGACGCCCTGGAAGCCGAGGCCGACGAGGTGGCCTCCCGCGAGCGACAGTTGCTCGCCGAACTGGAAGAGGCGCGCGCCCGGTTGGACGCCGCCCGTGCCGAGTTGGCCGAATGGGAGCGCCGCGCCGTGGAAGCCGACAAGGCGCACCTGGCGGCGGTGCGCGCCGAGGCGGACCGCCGGGAAGGTCTGGCGCGGCTGGCCGGGCAGGTGGAAACCATGCGGGCGCGGGTCGAGTCGATCGACGAAAGCGTCGCCCGGCTCTCGGAGCGGATCGAACAGGCGGCCGCCCGCGCGCAGCAGACCCGCGCCGAATTCGAGAGCGTGCAGGGCCGCGTCGGCCAACTGGACCAGGGTGAGCTGGGCCTGGACGAGCAGCACGAGCGGACGGTGTCGGCGTTGCGACTGGCCGAGGCGCGAGTCGCCGAGCTGCAGGCCAACGAACGCAGCGCCGAACGTCAGGTCGCGTCGCTGCGGGCCCGCATCGACGCACTGTCGGTGAGCTTGGAGCGCAAGGACGGTGCCGCCTGGCTCACCCGAAACCTCAGTGGCGCAGGGCTTTTGGGCTCAGTCGCGGAACTGGTCAAGGTGCGGCCCGGTTACGAGGCGGCACTGGCCGCGGTGCTCGGTTCGGCGGCCGACGCGCTGGCGGCTGACAGCGTCGACGCTGCGCGCGGCGCGGTTACCGCGCTCAAGCAGGCCGACGGCGGCCGCGCAGCGCTGGTGTTGAGCGACTGGCCCACCGCCGCGGCCGAGTCGGCGCAGTTGCCCGCCGGTGTGCTGTGGGCGGTGGACCTGATCGAAGCGCCGCCGCGACTGCGTGGCGCGATGGTCGCGATGCTGTCCGGTGTCGCGGTCGTCGACGATCTGAGTGCGGCGCTGGATCTGGTGGCCGGCCGTCCGCAGTTGCGGGCGGTCACCGTGGATGGCGACGTGGTAGGCGCGGGACGGGTGAGCGGCGGATCCGACCGCAAGCTGTCCACGTTGGAGGTTGCCTCCGAGATCGACAAGGCGCGCGGTGAGCTGGTTGCCACGGAGGAGCAGGTGGCGCAGCTGAACGCGGCGTTGTCCGGCGCGCTGACCGAGCAGACCGCCCGTCAGGAAGCCGCCGAGCAGGCACTGGCGGCACTCAACGAGTCCGACACCGCCATCTCGGCAATGTACGAGCAACTGGGCCGGTTGGGACAGGACGCGCGCGCGGCCGACGACGAGTGGACCCGGCTGCTGCAGCAACGCGCAGAACTCGAAGCCGCGCGCGGGCGGACCGTCGAGGACGTCGTCGAGCTGGAGACGCGGCTGCGTAACGCGCAGCAGACCGAGCTCGTGACCGAGGCGGAGGCCAGCCCGGCCGAGGCCCGGGAAGCCATCGCCGCCGCCGCCGAGAGCGCGCGCAGCGTCGAGGTCGAGGCGCGGCTGGCGGTACGCACCGCCGAGGAGCGGGCCAACGCGGTGCGCGGACGAGCCGACTCGCTGCGCCGGGCGGCCGCGGCCGAACGCGAGGCGCGGCTGCGGGCCGAACAGGCGCGCGCCGCCCGGATGCGCGCCGGTGCCGTGGCCGCGGCGGTCGCCGAATCGGGTCGGGTACTGGCCCGCCGCCTCGAAACAGTGGTCGAGGCGGCTGCGCGACTGCGCGACGAGCTGGCCGCCGAACGCCGGCAACGATCCGCGGCCCGGGCCGCGGTCCGCGAGGAGACGAACACGCTGAGCGCGCGGGTGTCGGCTCTGACCGATTCGCTGCACCGCGACGAGGTGGCCAATGCGCAGGCGGCGCTGCGCATCGAGCAACTCGAGCAGATGGTGCTCGAGCAGTTCGGGATGGCGCCGGCCGACCTGGTCGCCGAATACGGTCCCGACGTCCCGCTGCCGCCGACGGAGTTGGAGATGGCCGAGTTCGAACAGGCGCGTGAGCGCGGCGAGCAGGTCGTGGCGCCCGCACCGATGCCGTTTGACCGCACCACCCAGGAGCGGCGCGCCAAACGCGCCGAGCGGGAGCTGACCGAGCTCGGCCGGGTCAATCCGTTGGCCCTCGAAGAATTTGCTGCCCTGGAAGAGCGGTACAACTTTCTGTCCACTCAGCTCGAAGATGTCAAGGCCGCGCGCAAGGACCTGCTCGACGTCGTCGCCGAAGTCGACTCCCGCATCCTGCAGGTGTTCAGCGATGCGTTCTTCGACGTGGAACGGGAGTTCCAGACGGTGTTCACCGCGTTGTTCCCCGGCGGCGAGGGTCGGCTGCGGCTGACCCAGCCGGATGACATGCTGACCACCGGCATCGAGGTGGAGGCCCGTCCGCCCGGCAAGAAGGTGACCCGGCTTTCTTTGCTGTCCGGCGGGGAGAAGGCACTGACGGCGGTGGCGATGCTGGTTGCCATCTTCCGGGCCCGGCCGTCGCCGTTCTACATCATGGACGAGGTGGAGGCGGCGCTCGACGACGTCAACCTGCGCCGGCTGATCGGGCTGTTCGAGATGCTGCGCGACCGCTCGCAACTGATCATCATCACCCATCAGAAGCCCACCATGGAGGTCGCCGACGCGCTCTACGGCGTGACGATGCAGGGTGACGGGATCACCGCGGTTATCTCGCAGCGAATCCGGGGACAGCAGGTAGACCGGTTGGTGGGCACACCTGGATGAGTCGCGGCCCGACGGAAGTTCGAGCGGGTACTTGACGGCTTTGATTGTGAACTCAGGGCTCTGATTGGGCAGTGGCGGTGGGATTTTCGCGAAATCCCCACCCTGGCTGCACAACCGAAACCCTGACTTCACCCCGAGAGTCCTGCCTGCACATTCGAGGTCCGGCACGTGCAGGCGGGTGCGACCGTCGTCAACCCACCGAGAGCCGCGCGCCCCACGGCTGGAAGGATCGACAACGTGTCCGAAAGTCTCTGGATCGCAATCGCCGTCGTCGCCGCCCTTCTCGTCATCACCGCGATCGTCGTCGGCCTGGTGCGCTACCGCAGGCGGCGGATCAGCCTCGCCCCGCGCGAAACGGAGGCAATCGACAAGTCCGGTGGCTACACCGCCTCGTCGGGCATCACCTTCAGCCAGGGCCAGAGCCAGACCGAGACCCTGGACCGGCCCGAACCCGTAGAACGCATCGATACCAGCGGGTTGCCGGCCGTCGGCGACGACGCGACCCTCCCGCGCGACGCGCCCAAACGCCCGATCTCCGAGGTCCAGCTGCCCGAGGTCGTCGAGCCCGAGGCGCCGGTCGAACCCGAAGTTCCGCAAGGCTTCGAGATACTCGAGGTGCTGGAGCGCCAGGCGCCCGAGATCGAGGAGATCGCGCCCACCGAAGGGCGGCTGGAACGCCTGCGGGGCCGACTGGCCCGGTCACAGAATGCGCTGGGCCGCAGCATGCTGGGCCTGATCGGCGGCGGCGACCTGGACGAGGATTCCTGGCAGGACGTCGAGGACACGCTGCTGGTCGCCGACCTGGGCCCGGTGGTCACCGAATCGGTGGTATCGCAGCTACGCAGCCGGCTGGCGAGCAGCAACGTCCGCACCGAGGCCGACGCTCGCGCCGTGCTGCACGACGTCCTGGTCAACGAACTGCAACCCGCCATGGACCGCTCCATCAGGGCCCTGCCGCACGCCGACCATCCGTCGGTGCTGCTGGTCGTCGGCGTCAACGGCACCGGCAAGACCACCACGGTCGGCAAACTCGCGCGGGTGCTGGTGGCCGACGGCCGGCGGGTGGTCCTGGGTGCCGCCGACACATTCCGGGCCGCCGCGGCCGACCAGCTGCAGACCTGGGCGTCGCGGGTCGGCGCGGAGGTGGTGCGCGGTGCCGAAGGCGCCGACCCGGCGTCGGTGGCGTTCGACGCCGTCGACAAGGGCATCGCCGCCGGCGCCGACGTCGTCCTCATCGACACCGCCGGGAGGCTGCACACCAAAGTCGGCCTGATGGACGAGCTGGGCAAGGTCAAACGGGTGGTGACCCGTCGCGCCGCGGTGGACGAGGTGCTGTTGGTGCTCGACGCCACGATCGGGCAGAACGGATTGGCCCAAGCCAAGGTCTTCGCCGAAGTCGTCGACATCACCGGTGCGGTACTGACCAAGCTGGACGGAACGGCCAAGGGCGGCATCGTGTTCCGCGTCCAACAGGAACTCGGAGTGCCGGTGAAGCTGGTCGGGCTGGGCGAAGGCCCCGATGATCTGGCGCCGTTCGAGCCGAAGGCCTTCGTGGACGCCCTGCTCGGATGACAGGTATTACACAGCAGCCTTTACGTTAATCGCGACGAAACATCGCTGCCCCATTCGCGCAACAACTTATGCGCATGGTTCTGGATCAGGTCGCCAGTCATCCATCTGGGGCCCTCCCGACGCTGACTGGAGGTGATAGCGAGTGAGTTTCCCGCTGATGGGCCATCCCGATACGGGCGACACGGCCTGGATGTTGGCAAGTTCTGCGCTCGTGCTGTTGATGACGCCGGGCCTGGCGTTTTTCTACGGCGGCATGGTGCGTGCCAAGAGTGTGCTGAACATGATCATGATGAGCATCAGTGCGATGGGCGTCGTGACCGTGCTGTGGGTGCTCTACGGCTACTCGATGGCATTCGGTAATGACACGGGTGGCGTCGTGGGCAACCCGACCCAGTTCTGGGGCCTGAAAGGTCTCATCGGTGGCAATTACATCGCTGCCGACCCGAGCAAGACCCCGGCTGTGGCAGAGACAACCATCCCGCTGGTGGGCACCCTGCCGGCCACGGTGTTCGTGGCCTTCCAGCTCATGTTCGCGATCATCACCGTCGCCCTGATCTCGGGTGCGGTGGCGGACCGGATGAAGTTCAGCGCCTGGTTGGTGTTCTCCGGACTGTGGGCCACAATCGTCTACTTCCCCGTCGCGCACTGGGTGTTCGCGTTCGACGGCAGCGTCGCCGAGTCGGGCGGGTGGATCGCCAACAAGCTGAAAGCGGTCGACTTCGCAGGCGGTACGGCGGTCCACATCAACGCCGGTGTGGCGGGCTTGGTGCTGGCGCTGGTCCTGGGCAAGCGCAAGGGCTGGCCCACCACGCTGTTCCGGCCGCACAACCTGCCGTTCGTGATGCTCGGCGCCGGCCTGCTGTGGTTCGGCTGGTATGGGTTCAACGCCGGATCAGCCACCAGCTCGAACGGCGCCGCCGGTACGACGTTCATCACCACCACCATCGCCACGGCGGCCGCCATGCTCGCCTGGCTGCTCACCGAGCGCATCCGCGACGGCAAGGCGACCACGCTGGGTGCCGCCTCGGGCATCGTCGCCGGACTGGTCGCCATCACGCCGTCGTGTTCGTCGGTCAACGTGGTGGGCGCTTTGGTAATCGGCGCAGTGGCCGGCGTGCTGTGTGCGCTGGCGGTGGGGCTGAAGTTCAAGCTCGGGTTCGACGACTCGCTCGACGTGGTCGGCGTGCACCTGGTCGGCGGATTGGCCGGCACCCTGATGGTCGGCCTGGTCGCCACGCCGCAGGCCCCCGCGGCCGTCGCGGGGGTGTTTTACGGCGGCGGTTGGGGCCAGCTCGGCAAACAGGCCATCGGCGCGTTTGCTGTGTTGACCTACTCGGCTCTTGGCACGCTGATCATTGCGCTTATCCTGAAGTACACCATCGGGCTGCGTCTCGGGGCTGAGCAGGAGGCCGCGGGGATCGATGAGTCGGAGCACGCCGAGAGTGGCTACGACTTCGCGGTCGCCAGCGGTTCGGTTCTTCCACGTGCCAGCCTGCCGGACACCCCGAACGGGCTAGGGGCGCGCTTGGCCGAGAAAGTGGAGGCGGAATAGTTATGAAGCTGATCACCGCGATCGTGAAGCCGTTCACCCTTGACGATGTCAAGACCAGCCTCGAGGACGCCGGCGTCCTGGGCATGACGGTCAGTGAGATTCAGGGCTACGGCCGGCAGAAGGGTCACACCGAGGTCTACCGGGGCGCCGAATACTCCGTCGACTTCGTGCCCAAGGTCCGCATCGAGGTCGTCGTCGACGACTCCATCGTCGACAAGGTCGTGGACAGCATCGTCCGTGCGGCACGGACCGGGAAGATCGGTGACGGCAAGGTGTGGGTCAGCCCGGTGGACACCATCGTGCGGGTGCGCACGGGGGAACGCGGGCCAGACGCGCTGTGACGCCGAACCTCATCGGACGGGCCGGGCGGGTGTGACGTCGACTCCGCCCGACCCCGCTGAGTCATCGGAATCCAAGCAAGCAGGAAGCGCCGTCGCGGCAGTCGATCTGGCTGCCGCACGGCGCGAACTGCTGTCTGACGATCTTCGTGACCGCGCACCCGCGGAGCTGCGCAAGGCGGTGCTGGGACTGCACGAATCCTGGCTGACCGCAAAGGCCGCCGAGATCGGCATCACCGACGGCAGCGGCTACGCCCTGATCGGCGTCGGTGGGCTGGGGCGGCGCGAATTGCTGCCGTACTCCGACCTCGACCTGGTGTTGCTGCACGACGGCAAGCCGGCCGACGTGCTGGGGCCGGTCGCAGACAAGTTGTGGTATCCGTTGTGGGACGCCAACATTCGGCTCGATCACAGTGTGCGCACGGTCAGCGACGCGTTGGGCATCGCCAACTCGGACATGACCGCGGCGCTGGGTCTGCTGGAAGCGCGTCACATCGCCGGCGAGGAAGGTCTCTCGGAGGAATTGATCCACGGTGTGCGCCGGCAGTGGCGCACCGGAATCCGTTCCCGCATGGACGAACTCGTGGAGATGACGCACGCCCGCTGGTTGCGTCTGGGCCGCATCGCACACCGCGCCGAGCCCGACCTGAAGTCCGGCCGCGGCGGTCTGCGCGACGTCCAGTTGCTCAACGCGCTGGCGCTCGCCCAGTTGATCGACCGCCACGGCATGTCCCGTCCGGACACCCCGGCCGGGTCGCTGGACGACGCCTACCTCACCCTGCTCGACGTGCGCACCGAACTGCACGTGGTCTCGCGCCGCGGCCGCGACCAGGTGCTGGCGCAGTTCGCCGACGAGGTCAGTGCCGTGTTGGGCGTCGGCGACCGATTCGACCTGGCGCGCATGCTGTCCAGCGCCGGGCGAACGATCAGCTACCACTCCGTCACCGGGTTGCGGACCGCCAACAACGCACTGCCTCGACGCGGCATCTCGGCGTTCATCGGGCGGCCCAAGCGCCGCCCGCTGGACGAGGGTGTCGTCGAGTACGCCGGGGAGATCGTCCTGGCCAGAGACGCCCAGCCCGATCGCGATCCCGGTCTGGTGCTGCGGGTGGCCGCGGCCGCGGCCGATACCGGGGTGCCCATCGGGGCGGCCACGCTCAACCGGCTGGCCGACAGCGCACCTCCGCTGCCGATTCCGTGGCCGCGTGCGGCGCTCGACGACCTGTTGGTGGTGCTGCTGGCCGGCCCCACCGCGGTGCCGACGATCGAGGCGCTCGACCGGACCGGGTTGTGGGGTCAACTGCTGCCGGAGTGGGACCCGATCCGTGACTTGCCGCCGCGCGACGTGTCCCACAAGTGGACGGTGGACCGGCACGTGGTGGAGTGCGCCGTGCACGCGGCACCGTTGAGCACCAACGTGGCCCGGCCCGACCTGCTGGCGCTCGGTGCGTTGCTGCACGACATCGGCAAGGGCCGGGGCATGGACCACTGTGTGCTGGGTGCGGATCTGGTGGTCCCGATCGCGGAGCGCCTCGGGCTGTCGTCGGCCGACATCGACACGCTGTCGCAGATGGTCCGTCACCACCTGCTGCTGCCCATCACGGCCACCCGCAGCGACCTGAACGACCCGGCGGTCATCGAAGCCGTCTCCGAGGCGCTGGGCGGGGACCCGCAACTGCTGGAGTTGATGCACGCCCTGACCGAGGCCGATTCCAAGGCCACCGGGCCCGGTGTGTGGAGCGACTGGAAGGCGTCCCTGATCGAGGATCTGGTGCGTCGCTGCCGGATGGCGATGGCCGGCGAACCGCTGCCGCAAGCCGAACCGACTGCGCCGCACTATCTTTCGTTGGCCGCCCAGCAAGGGGTGCACGTCGAGATCAACCCCGCCGAAGGCGAGCGGTTGCATGCGGTGATGGTGGCCCCGGACGAGCGCGGCCTGGTGTCCAAAGCCGCCGCGGTGCTGGCGCTGAACTCGCTGCGCGTGCACTCGGCGTCGGTGAATGTGCATGAGCGCGTTGCCATCACCGAATTCGTGGTGTCGCCGCTGTTCGGTTCGCCCCCCGCCGCCGACATGCTGCGTCAAGCCTTCGTGGGTGCCTTGCGCGGCGACGTCGACGTGCTGGGGACGCTGGAGAAACGGGACATCGAAGCCACCAGCTCGGCGACCGCCCGGGCGGGGGAGGTGCAGGTCGGGGTGCCGGTCACCCGCTCGACCGCGCCGCCGCGCATCCTGTGGCTGGATACCGACACGCCCGGTCAGCTGATCCTGGAAGTGCGGGCCATGGACCGCACGGGTCTGCTGGCCCTGCTGGCCTGGGCGCTGGAGCGGGCCGACACCGACATCGTCTGGGCGAAGGTGAACACCTTCGGGTCGACGGCGGCCGACGTGTTCTGTGTGACGGTCCCGCCGGAGTCGAACGCGCGCGGGGCCGTGGAGAAGAACCTGCTGGGTGTATTAGGGGCCCCGGCTGTGGTCCTGGTCGACGAGCCGGTGGGGGATTAGCCGGGTCGCGGGGATTAGCCGCGTTGCGGCGAGTGTGAATCCCACGACGCGACACACCGCTCAAGCGTCGTGTAGTTCACACTCGGCGTTGCTAGACGGGCTCGGAGTTGAGCTGGCGCACCGCCACGATGCGCGCCTGCAGCTGATCCCGGGTCGCCGCGGCGATCGGCGGGCCGCCGCAGCGACGCCGCAGCTCGTTGTGGATCCAGCCGTGCGGCTTGCCGGTGCGGTGGTGGGCGACCGAGACCAGCGCGTTGAGTTCGCGGCGCAGGTCGCGAAGTTGCCCATGCGTGGTGGTCGGCGCCGACGGTCCCTGCACGGCCGCGCGCTTCTGCAGCTGCTCGTCCTGACGACGGTGCAGCAGGGCGCGCATCTGCTCGGCGTCGAGCAGCCCGGGGATGCCGAGATAGTCGGCTTCCTCCTCGCTGCCCGCGGGGGTGGCGGTCCCGAACGACGACCCGTCGAAGATGACCTGGTCCAGCTCGGCGTCGGCGCCCAGCGACACGAAACCGTTCTCGGCTTCGCCCGGCTCGGTCTGCGTCTTGGTGGCGGGATCCTCGAGCAGCGGATCCTCAAGCGATTCGCGATGCGGCTTGCCCAGCACGTGGTCGCGCTGGGCTTCCAGTTCGCTGGCCAGTTGCAGCAGGTTCGGCACCGACGGCAGGAAGATGCTCGCGGTCTCGCCCGGCCGGCGGGAACGCACGAACCGGCCGATGGCCTGGGCGAAGAACAGCGGCGTCGACGCGCTCGTGGCGTAGATTCCGACCGACAGGCGGGGCACGTCGACGCCTTCGGAGACCATCCGCACCGCGACCAACCAGCGACTGGTGCTCGCGGCGAACTCGCTGATCCGGGCCGACGACCCGGGGTCGTCGGAAAGCACCACCGTCGCCGCTTCGCCCGTCAACCGCTGCAGCAGGGTGGCGTAGGCGCGGGCCGCGGTCCGGTCCGAGGCGATGATCATCCCGCCGGCGTCGGGCACGTGCTCGCGCAGCTGCCGGAGCCGGCGATCGGCCGCGGTGATCACCGCCGGCATCCACTCCCCGGCGGGGTCCAGCGCGGTCCGCCAGGCCCGGGCGGTCTGCTCGGCCGACAGCGGCTCGCCCAATCGCGCCTCGTGCTCCTCGCCGGCGCTGTCGCGCCAGCGCGCCTGCCCGGAATAGGCCATGAACACCACCGGGCGGACCACTCCGTCAGCGAGGGCCTCGGCGTAGCCGTAGGTGTGGTCGGCGCGGGATCGCAGCACACCGTCGCCGTCGGGCTCGTAGTCGACGTAAGGGATCGGGCAGTCGTCGCTGCGAAACGGCGTGCCCGTCAGCGCAAGTCGGCGGGTGCCGTCGCTGAAGGCCTCGCGGATGGCATCGCCCCACGTCTTGGCGTCGCCGCCGTGGTGGATCTCGTCGAAGATCACCAGCGTCTTGCGTTGCTCGGTGCGCACCCGGTGCAGGCTCGGATGCGCGGCGACCTGGGCGTAGGTGACGACCACGCCGTGGTACTCCGGTGAGGTCTGCGGGTTGGAGTTGCTGAACTTCGGGTCCAGCGACAGGCCCTGGCGCCCGGCGGCCTGGGCCCACTGGATCTTGAGGTGCTCGGTGGGCACCACGACGGTGATCTGCTCGACCGCGCGATGGCTGATCAGTTCAGCGGCGATGCGCAGCGCGAACGCCGTCTTGCCCGATCCGGGGGTGGCCACGGCCAGGAAGTCACGCGGCTGGTTGCCCAGGTATTTGACCAGCGCGCGGCGCTGCCAGCCGCGCAGTGGCCGGCTGCCTTCGGCGATGCTGTCGGCGGGCCTGACCGGCTGCATCGACAAAGATCCCCCGTACCTGCTAGGCGTGCGTGCGGCTGTAAAACATAGCATGGCAACGGTTTTCGTCGCGGTAGCGACCCGAGCCTATCGCGTTTCCAGCCACTCCCGGATACGCTCGGCGACGTCGCTCCAGCCAGGCTCGAGCATCATGTTGTGCCCCATGTCGAAGAACTCGGCTTCGGTCCGGTAGGCGTGCGCGACGTGCACGTCCGATCGACTGACGAAGCCGTCGTGCTCGGCGCCCAGACCCTTCTCGATCACCTCAAGCATCCGTAGATCCCCGTCTCGTGCCGAGCGTGCACAGATTGCCAGAAATTGCCGCGTGTCGTCGTACAACTGTGCACGCTCGTGCCGGGCGTGTCGACACTGACCATTAGGCTGGCCCACGTGTTTGAATCGCTCTCCGACCGGTTGACCGGTGCGCTCGCGGGCTTGCGCGGCAAGGGCCGCCTGACCGACGCCGACATCGACGCCACCACCCGCGAAATCCGGCTCGCGCTGCTCGAAGCCGACGTCTCACTGCCCGTGGTGCGGGCCTTCGTCCACCGGATCAAGGAACGCGCCCGCGGCCACGAGGTGTCCGGTGCGCTGAACCCGGCCCAGCAAGTCGTGAAGATCGTCAACGAGGAACTGATCGGCATCCTCGGCGGCGAGACCCGTGAGCTCGCGTACGCCAAGACGCCGCCGACGGTGATCATGCTCGCCGGCCTGCAGGGCTCCGGTAAGACGACGCTGGCCGGAAAGCTGGCGTTCCGACTCAAGAACCAAGGGCACACGCCGCTGTTGGTGGCGTGCGACCTGCAGCGTCCCGCCGCGGTGAACCAGCTGCAGGTGGTCGGGCAGCGCGCCGGGGTGCCGGTATTCGCCCCACACCCGGGGGCCTCCCCGGAATCCGGCCCGGGTGACCCGGTCGCCGTCGCCGCGGCGGGTATCGCCGAGGCCAAATCCAAGCACCACGACTTCGTCATCGTCGACACCGCCGGACGACTGGGCATCGACGAGGAGTTGATGGCCCAAGCCGCGGCCATCCGCGAGGCCGTCGATCCGGACGAGGTGCTGTTCGTCCTGGACGCGATGATCGGCCAGGACGCCGTGGCCACCGCGCAGGCCTTCGGCGACGGCGTCGGCTTCACCGGCGTGGTGCTGACCAAGCTGGATGGCGACGCCCGCGGTGGCGCCGCGCTGTCGGTCCGCGAAGTGACCGGTGTGCCAATCCTTTTCGCGTCGACCGGGGAGAAGTTCGAGGACTTCGACGTCTTCCACCCCGACCGGATGGCCAGCCGCATCCTGGGCATGGGCGACGTGCTCAGCCTCATCGAGCAGGCCGAGCAGGTCTTCGACGCCCAGCAGGCCGAGGCGGCCGCGGCCAAGATCGGCGCCGGCGAGCTGACCTTGGAGGACTTCCTCGAGCAGATGCTGGCGGTGCGCAAGATGGGCCCGATCGGCAATCTGCTGGGCATGCTGCCCGGCGGGGCGCAGATGAAGGACGCCTTTGCCGAGGTCGACGACAAGTCGCTGGACCGGATCCAGGCCATCATCCGCGGCATGACCCCACAGGAGCGCGCCGACCCGAAGATCATCAACGCCTCGCGACGGCTGCGGATCGCCAACGGTTCGGGCGTCACCGTTTCCGAGGTGAACCAGCTCGTCGACCGCTTCTTCGAGGCCCGCAAGATGATGTCCTCGATGCTCGGCGGCATGGGCATCCCCGGGATGGGGCGCAAGTCGGCGACCCGGAAGTCCAAGGCCGCCAAGGGCAAGAAGGGCAAGAAGGGCGGTCGCGGTCCGACGCCGCCGAAGGTGCGCAGCCCGTTCGGAGCCGGGATGCCGGGCATGCCGGCCGGGTTCCCCGATCTGTCGCAGATGCCCGAGGGGCTCAACGAGCTGCCGCCGGGCCTGGCCGATTTCGACCTGTCCAAGCTGAAGTTCCCGGGCAAGGGCTAACCGCGCCGTGCGCCTGCACGTGCGAGGGCTGACGCTGCCCGACGAAGCCGTCAGCGACCTCTGGGTCGACGACGGCCACATCAGCACCGAGCCGGTGGACGGCGCCGAGACGATTTTCGACGGCGGCTGGATCGTGCCCGGCCTGGTGGATCTGCACTGCCACATCGGACTCGGCCAGGACGGTGGCGTCGAACTCGACGAGGCGATCGTCCAGGCCGAGATCGAACGCGACGTCGGTGTCCTGCTGGTGCGCGACTGCGGGGTGCCCATCGACACCCGCAGCCTCGACGACCACGCTGATCTTCCCCGGATCATCCGCGCCGGACAGCATCTGGCGCTGCCCAAGCGCTACATCCCGGGCTTGTCGATCGATCTCGAAGACGAATCGCAACTGCCGGATGCGGTGGCCGAACAGGCGCGACTCGGAGACGGCTGGATCAAGCTGATCGGGGACTGGATCGACCGGGGGATCGGGGACCTCGCCCCGCTGTGGTCCGACGACATCCTCAAAGAGGCAATCGACGTCGCGCACGCGCACGGCGCACGGGTCACCGCGCACGTCTTCGGCGAAGACGCGCTGCCCGGCCTGCTCAACGCCGGCATCGACTGCATCGAACACGGCACCGGCCTCACCGACGACACCGTCGCGCTGATGCTCGAGCACGGCACCGCGCTGGTCCCCACCTTGATCAACATCGAGAACTTCCCGGGCATCGCCGACTCGGCGAGTCGCTACCCTGTCTACGCCGCGCACATGCGTGACCTGTACGCGCGAAGCACCGAACGATTCAACGCCGCCTACGAAGCCGGCGTGCCGATCTATGCCGGCAGCGACGCCGGCGGCATGATCCGGCACGGACGCGTCGCGGACGAGGTGGAGGCGCTCAAGGGCATCGGGATGAGCCCGACCGAGGCGCTGGGCGCGGCCTGTTGGGACGCCCGGCGCTGGCTGGGCCGGCCCGGACTGGACCATGGAGCCTCAGCGGACCTGCTGTGTTATGCCGAGGATCCGCGTCAAGGTCCCGGTGTGCTGAGCCGGCCCGATCTGGTGATACTGCGCGGCAACGTGTTTCGGCCCAGCTGAGGATTGTCGCCGGCTGGTCGCCGAGCGGGGTTAATATCACCGGATGGCCTTGGCCAGCGGCGCGACGTTTGCCGGTCACACCGTCGTGCGGATGCTGACTTACTCGTCGACGGGCCAGTCGTACCCGGTCGAGAGATCAGGGCTGCCCGGTTGGCAGCGGCTGAGGATGCGGGCGCCGTCGCCGTGGACTACCCGAACTTCGAGGAAACGTCGATGACGACTTCGCGTCGCTGGCTGCGCCGCGGCGTGCTCGGGGTGGCCGCGGTGATCCTGGGGATCGGCCTGTTCGCCGAGGGCAAGACCGTCGGGCATCATCTGCATGCGCACCAGACCCGCGCCGCCGACCAGTCGACGGGTGCAGTGGCGACGCCTGCTCCCGGGACGCCGTTGTCGTCCGGGACCTACCGCCTCGAGCTGCGGCGCTCCGCGCAGACATTCGACGGCAGACCTGATCCGCAGCCCCCGGACGTCACGACCTGGTGGGCCATCCGGTCGTCGTGCTCCACTACTTGCCTGGCCGCGGCGACACTGCTTGACAGCAGCGAGCACACCCGGGAGATGTCGCCCGGCGTGCACCCGCTGATCCTGGAATTCGGCGACGGGCAGTGGCGGTCCCGTCCGGAAACCAACGGTTTCCCGTGCGTCGCGGCCAGCGGCTCCGCGAGTACCCAGACCACCGAGCAGGTGCTGTCGCTGCGCCCGCAACCGCACGGCGAACTCGTCGGCGAAATGGTCGTCTCGGTCCAGACCGACGAATGCGGCCGGAAAGGTGGCGTCATCCGCATCCCGGCTGCGATCACCCGCAGCGGGGAGATACCACCGGAAGTCGACGTGCCCGATCCGGCCCAGATCCCCGGCGCGACCGGTGCGCCGCCGACCGGCACCAAACCCGGCTCGAAACCGGGGGGCTGAAGCCGGGAAAAGATTGCGAGTGATCGCTATCTATGTTAGCGTTCGGGCCAGCCCACGACTTGGAGGAACAGTGACCTACGACGTGATCATCCGCGACGGCCTGTGGTTCGACGGCACCGGCGCGAAGCCCAAGACCCGGACGCTGGGCATCCGGGACGGTGTCGTGGCCACGGTGTCGGCCATGCCGTTGGACGAGACCGGATGCCCCGAGGTGATCGACGCGCACGGGAAGTGGGTGCTGCCCGGATTCATCGACGTGCACACCCACTACGACGCCGAGATCCTGCTCGACCCGGGCCTGCGCGAGTCGGTGCGGCACGGGGTCACCACTCTGATGCTGGGCAACTGTTCGCTGTCGACGGTCTACGCGGATTCGGAGGACGCCGCCGACCTGTTCAGTCGGGTCGAGGCGGTGCCGCGTGACTTCGTACTCGGCGCTCTGGAGAACAACAGGACGTGGTCGACGCCCGCGGAGTACATCGAGAAGCTCGACGCCCTGCCGCTGGGTCCCAATATCAGTTCGATGCTTGGTCATTCGGACTTGCGCACTTCGGTGCTGGGCCTCGAGCGCGCCACCGACGAGACGGTGCGGCCGACCGATGCCGAGCTGGAAAAGATGGCCAAACTGCTCGACCAAGCGCTGGACGCCGGGATGCTGGGCATGTCCGGCATGGACGCGCCGATCGACAAGCTCGACGGGGAGCGCTTCCGCTCCCGCGCGCTGCCGTCGACCTTCGCGACCTGGCGGGAACGCCGCCGGTTGATCGCAGTGTTACGCAAACGCGGCCGCATCCTGCAGAGCGCGCCCAATGTCAACAGTCCGCTGTCGCCGTTCATGTTCTTCCTGACCAGCAGCCGAATCCTCAACCGCAGCAAGGGTGTTCGGATGAGCATGCTGGTCTCGGCCGATGCCAAGTCGATGCCGATGGGTGTGCACATCTTCGGGCGCGGTACCCGGTTGCTGAACAGGCTGCTCGGCTCCAGCGTGCGTTTCCAGCACCTGCCCGTGCCGTTCGAGTTGTATTCCGACGGAATCGATCTGCCGGTGTTCGAGGAGTTCGGTGCCGGCACCGCCGCCCTGCATCTTCGTGACCAACTGCAACGCAACGAGTTGTTGGCCGACGAGTCCTACCGACGCCGGTTCCGCCGTCAGTTCGACCGCAAGAAGCTCGGTCCGTCGTTGTGGCACCGCGACTTCCACGACGCGGTGATCGTCGAATGCCCCGACAAGACGTTGGTAGGCAAGAGCTTTGGTGCGATTGCCGACGAACGTGGACTGCACCCGCTGGACGCTTTCCTGGACATCCTGGTCGAGAACGGGGAGCGCAACGTGCGCTGGACGACCGTCGTCGCCAATCACCGCCCCAAGCAACTGAACAAGCTGGCCGCCGACCCGAGCGTGCACATGGGGTTCTCCGACGCCGGTGCGCACCTGCGCAATATGGCCTTCTACAACTTCCCGCTGCGGTTGCTCAAGCGAACGCGGGACGCGTTGCAGGCGGGCAAGCCGTTCCTGACCGTGGAGCGCGCGGTGTACCGGCTCACGGCCGAAGTCGCCGAATGGTTCGGCATCAACGCCGGCACGCTGCGCGAAGGCGACCGGGCAGACTTCGTGGTCATCGACCCCGCCCACCTCGACGACTCGGTGGACAGCTACAACGAGGAGGCGGTCCCGTTCTACGGCGGCCTGCGACGGATGGTCAACCGCAACGATGCGACCGTCGTCGCGACGGGGGTCGGAGGTGCCGTGGTCTTCCGCGACGGCGAGTTCTGCGAGGGCTACGGCCAAACCGTGAAGTCGGGCCGCTACCTGCGCGCCGGCGAGCGGCAGGCGGCGCTGGCGAGCGTGCCCGCCTAGATGGCCAGGACTCAGCAGCAGCGCCGCGAGGAGACCGTCGGCCGGCTTCTGGATGCCTGCATCGACACCATCATCGAGTCCGGCTACGCCCGGGCCTCGGCTGCGGTGATCACCAAACGCGCCGGGGTGTCGGTGGGCGCGCTGTTCCGCCACTTCGAAACGATGGGCGACTTCATGGCGGCCACCGCGTCGGAGGTGTTGCGGCGACAGATCGAGTCGTTCACCAAGCAGGTCGCCGAGATACCGGCCGAGCGGCCGGCGCTGGAGGCGGCGCTGACGATCCTGCGCGATATCACCGCCGGCCCCGTCAACGCCGTGCTCTACGAGCTGATGATCGCCGCTCGCACCGACGAAAAGCTGCGGGCAACGTTGCAGCACGAACTCTGGCAATACCGGTCCAAGATGTACGAGGCGGCCCGGGCGATGCCCGGGACCGGGAACGTTCCCGAGGACACACTTCCGGTCCTGGTGGCGTTGCTGACCAATACCTTCGACGGTGCCGCGGTGGTGGAAGGCGTTCTGCCGCAACCCGAGATCGCCGAGCGCCGGATTCCGGTGCTGACCAAGCTTTTCGGTGCGGCCTGGCCCTGAGCGCGAGCAGACACAAAAGCCCCGGTTTCGTGCCGAAACCAGGGGCTTTTGTGTCTGCTCGCGGTGCTAAAGCGAGCCGATGCCGGCCTGCGGACCGAGCGCGAATCCCCAATCGAACAGGCTGGCCGCCTGATCCCAGTAGGTCGGCCCGCCGGCGTGCACCAGGCCGTACATCATCGCGATCACCAGGCGACGGCCGCCGCGCGCGGCCGCGCCGACGAATGTCTTGCGTGCGGCGTTGGTGAAGCCGGTCTTGCCGCCGATCGCGCCGGGGTAGCGGGTCAGCAACTCGTCCTGGTTGAGGATCGGCTGGTCGCCGTTCTCGGTGGGGAACATGGCCGACGGCTCGGCGGTGATGTGCGCGAACGTCGGGTTGGCCATCGCCGCGCGGAAGATGACGGCGAGGTCATGTGCCGTCGACCAGCCGGAGCCGTCGGGCCCGTCCAGCCCGGAAGGTGTCGCGGCGCGGGTGTTGCCCGCCCCCAGCGACGCCGCTTTGGCGTTCATCTTGCCCACCGCGGCCTCCTGACCGCCCAGCATGTGCGCCAGCGTGTTGGCGGCGTCGTTCCCCGACACCAGCAGCAGACCGTCGAGCAGTTGGCGTGCGGTGTAACTGCGTCCGGCTCTGACGCCGGCGCAGTTGCATTCGACCGCCGTGTCCTGCGAATCAGCGACGACCGACGAGTTCAGGTCCAGCTCGTCGAGCGCCACGAGCGCCAGCAGTACCTTGATGGTGCTCGCCGGAGGGTGCGCGACGTTCTGGTCGCGGCCGGCCAGGATCTGCCCGCTGTCGAGGTCGGCCACGATCCAGGTCTGCGCCGGACCGTCCGGGATCGGCACCGACCCGGCAGCCTGCTGCACGTCGGTGTCCGCGTTGGACACCGGGGCACTACAGAACACCAACAGCGCGGCGGCCGCAGCCAAGAGCTTTCGCATGGGCGCTGAGTTTAACGGCGCGAGGGCGGGGTGTTGAATCGTTTGCATGCTGAGCCTGGCCGAAATTTCCGACCGTCTGGAGATTCAACAGCTGCTGGTGGATTACAGCACAGCCATCGACCAACGTCGCTTCGACGACCTGGACAACGTCTTCACCCCGGACGCCTACATCGACTACCGCGAACTCGGCGGCATCGACGGTCCGTATCCAAAGGTGAAGAAGTGGCTGTCGGACGTGCTGCCCAATTTCCCGGCCTATTCGCACATGCTCGGCAACTTCTCGGTCCGCATCGACGGGGACACCGCATCCTCGCGGGTGATCTGCTTCAACCCGATGGTGCTCGGTGGCGAGCAGGACCAGATCCTGTTCTGCGGGCTCTGGTACGACGACGAGTTCGTGCGCACCCCGCAAGGCTGGCGGATGACGCGGCGCGTCGAGACCAAGACTTTTCAGAAGGTCATGTAAGCGAATTTCCGCGCGGGCATGGCTTTCTGGCACAATGGGCGGCTGTCCGTCGCGCGACCAAGGTCGTGCCCCGGTCATACACGCGAGGCAAAACCGGACCCGGGCATCCCGCCCCGGTCGCTGAATTGCAGCGTGACACCCACAGGAGTTCAGTCATGGCTGTCAAGATCAAGCTCACCCGGCTTGGCAAGATCCGCAACCCCCAGTACCGCGTGGCCGTCGCCGATGCGCGCACCCGCCGCGACGGCCGCTCCATCGAGGTCATCGGCCGCTACCACCCCAAAGAAGAGCCGAGCCTGATCGAGATCGACTCCGAGCGCGCGCAGTACTGGCTGTCCGTGGGCGCCCAGCCCACCGAGCCCGTCCTCAAGCTGCTCAAGATCACCGGTGACTGGCAGAAGTTCAAAGGCCTGCCCGGCGCCGAGGGCCGGCTGAAGGTCAAGCCCGCCAAGCCCAGCAAGCTCGAGCTGTTCAACGCCGCGCTGGCCGAGGCTGACGGCGGGCCCACCACCGAGGCCACCAAGCCGAAGAAGAAGTCGGCGCCGAAGAAGGCCGCCAAGGGTGACGAGGCCGCCGAGACCGGCGCGGAGAAGGCGGCCGCCACCGCCGAGTCCGAGCAGGGCGAGCAGTCCGTGCCGGCCGAGCCCGCCACCGAGAGCTGAGCCCGGTGAGCACCGTCGTGGTCGACGCCGTCGAGCACCTGGTCCGCGGCATCGTCGACAACCCTGACGACGTGCGGGTCGACCTGGTCACCAGCCGTCGGGGACGCACCGTAGAGGTCCACGTCCACCCCGACGACCTGGGCAAGGTGATCGGTCGTGGAGGACGCACCGCCACCGCGCTGCGCACGCTGGTAGCCGGAATCGGTGGCCGCGGCATCCGCGTCGACGTGGTGGACACCGACCAGTAGCACCCGTGGAGCTGATCGTCGGGCGCGTGGCCAAGGCCCACGGGATCACCGGCGAGGTCGTGGTCGACGTTCGCACCGACGATCCCGATACCCGGTTCGCGCCGGGCAGCAGGTTGCGCGCCAAGAAACCGCGCGATGCTGCTCCTACGCGCAGCTATGTGGTCGAGGGTGCGCGCCCGCACGGTGCCCGGTTGCTGGTGCGGTTGGCCGGAGTCACCGACCGGGACGGCGCCGATGCGTTGCGAGGCAGCCTGTTCGTCATCGACTCCGACGAACTGCCGCCGATCGACGAGCCGGACACCTATTACGACCATCAGCTGGAGGGTCTGCGGGTGACGACGACGGCCGGGCGCGAGGTCGGCGTCGTCGCCGAGGTGCTGCACACCGCCGGCGCCGAGTTGCTGGCCGTCAAGGGCGATTCCGGTGAGGTACTGGTGCCCTTCGTCAGCGCGATCGTCACCTCGGTGTCGCTGCAGGACGGCACGCTGGAGATCGAGCCGCCCGACGGTCTGCTGGATCTGGGCTGACGGGGCACGTATCGACGTGAGAATCGATATAGTCACGATCTTCCCGGCCTATCTGGACCCGCTGCGGGAATCGTTGCCCGGCAAGGCAATCGCGTCTGGACTGGTGGATTTGCGGGTGCACGACCTGCGGCGCTGGACCCATGACGTGCACCACTCGGTGGACGATGCGCCGTACGGCGGCGGCCCCGGGATGGTCATGCGGGCGCCGGTGTGGGGCGATGCGCTGGACGAAATCTGTTCGGCGGAAACGTTATTGGTGGTTCCCACCCCCGCCGGGAGACTGTTCGACCAGACCACCGCGCAGCGTTGGAGCTCCGAGGGCCATCTGGTGTTCGCCTGCGGCCGATACGAGGGAATCGACCAGCGCGTGGTGGAGGACTCAGCCCGCCGGATGCGCGTCGAAGAGGTGTCGATCGGCGATTACGTGTTGCCCGGCGGCGAGTCGGCGGCACTGGTGATGATCGAGGCCGTGCTGCGGTTGCTGACCGGAGTGCTGGGCAATCCGGCGTCGCATCAACATGATTCGCATTCGTCGGCGCTGGACGGGCTGTTGGAGGGGCCGAGCTACACCCGCCCGCCGAGCTGGCGTGGACTGGACGTTCCGCAGATCCTGCTCTCCGGGGACCATGCCCGCATCGCCGCCTGGCGGCGGGAGGTGTCGCTGCAACGCACCCGCGAGCGCCGCCCGGAACTCCTGGAGTGAGCCCGCCCCTTCGCGCCGCGAGCAGACAGAGAATCGCACGAAACAGGCGATCTCAATGCGATTCTGCGTCTGCTCGCGCAACAAAGGTTAGATGCGGCCGTTGGGGAAGATCGTCTTGACGGCCTGGGTGATCGTGTCGCGGGCGGTGGCGTCGTCGGAGGGCTGCAGCGACTCGATCACCATGATGTAGCGGCGGTCCGCCCCGATCACCCCGGTGGACAGGTGCATCCAATCGGCGCCGATGCAGCACATCCAACCTTGCTTGACCGCGACGGGCTCGGCGTACAAGCCGTCCGGTATCCCGAATCGCTGCGGGTAGCCGTCGATGCCGGTGGGGGTGGACCGGGCCAGATTGTTGAGGATGAGCCGGGAGCGGTCCGACGGCAGCCCGCCCGAACCGTCCAGCAGCCCCTCGTAGTAGTGGATCAGGTCGTTGGCCGAGCTGATGGTGTTCCACCACCGTCCGTCGCTGGGCGGAGTGGTCGAGGTCAGCCCGTAGCGGTTAGCGACCGTGGTGACGATGGCATCGCCGCCGTCCTGGCCCCAGAACCGCTCGGCCGCATCGTCATCGGACGACTGCAGCATCGCGTCCAGGGCGCGGTGGTCATCGGGGGACAGCACCGCACGGCCCTCGGACTCCCGCAGCAGCAACTCGTCGGCGATGAACAGTTTCGCCACTGACGCGGTGGCGATGATCTGGTCGTTGCCGTTGGAGACCGACTGATGCGTGACTCGGTCGAGGATGGCCACCGAAAGGGTCGCACCGCTGACCGCGGCCTGAGCGGTGGCCTGCTGCACGCGCGCCTGCACCCCGGCCAGTCCGCTGGGTCCGACGAGGTTCGGCAACGCCAGCGGCGCCCCGGTCGGTGTGATGGCCCGCAGCAGCAACTCCACCAACTGCGGTTGCGGTTGCGGGTGCTGCTCGGACACCGACGGCGCGGCGGAGTTGAACGCATTGGCGTGCACGGTCGCCTCGCACCCGGCCACCACCACCAACGCCGCTGCCGCCGCGGCGGTCAGCATGGTCAGCGGACGGGCTCGCATGGCGCTCCTCCTGGCGTCCCGTGGGCGTCTGTGTGGCCGGGCTGCCGCGTCGTGAAGCCGAGGTTTGCGATCTCGTCCAGGTATTGATTCGGCGCGGTTAGAACCCCAGTCATATGTACCATTTGCAGGCGCTTCGGCGCGGGCGCGAACCACTACAGTTTCCTGTGATTTTCACTGCATGCGCACCATCTGGCACAATTGGGCGGTTGTCTCCGGTGGCCGTCGGAAGGCGCGTGCCTACCGCCTGCCGCGAGACGCGACTAAGAAGCCCGAAAACCATCGGCTTGGTGACCGCCGCACGTCCGCGTGCGGATGGTCTAACCCAGGCCGCGACCCCGAGGAAGTGTCTCTCCCATGAACAGGCTGGACTTCGTCGACCAGGCGTCGCTGCGCGACGACATCCCCGCCTTCCACCCCGGCGACACCATCAACGTGCACGTCAAGGTCATCGAGGGCGCCAAGGAACGTATCCAGGTGTTCAAGGGCGTGGTGATCCGCCGCTCCGGTGGCGGCATCCGCGAGACGTTCACGGTGCGCAAGGAGAGCTACGGCGTCGGCGTCGAACGCACCTTCCCGGTGCATTCGCCCAACATCGACCACATCGAGGTGGTGACCCGCGGCGACGTCCGTCGGGCCAAGTTGTACTACCTGCGTGAGCTGCGCGGCAAGAAGGCCAAGATCAAGGAGAAGCGCTGACCGCGCACGCCCCGGTTGGGTCCCGGCGTCCGCAGCCGCCCGCACGGTGCTGGCTACGCTGATCTCGTGACTGACACTGAGGGATCTCCTTCGGAGGACTCGCATTCCGAGCGCCGGCCTGACGCTGCGCCGCCGGAGTCGCAGCCGCGCGTCACCAGCGAAGCCGAAACGCCGGACGACGACGAGGTCGTCGCCTCCGATTCCGAGGAAGGCGAAGCCAAGCCGAAGCGCTCGACGCTGCGGGAACTCGCCACACTGGCCGTCATCGCGCTCACCCTCTACTACGTCATGCTGACGTTCGTCGCGCGTCCGTACCTGATCCCGTCGGAGTCGATGGAACCGACCCTGCACGGCTGCTCGACGTGCGTCGGCGACCGCATCATGGTCGACAAACTCAGCTACCGCTTCGGCGAGCCGAAACCCGGCGACGTGATCGTCTTCAAGGGTCCGCCGTCGTGGAACATCGGTTACAAGTCGATCCGCTCGCACAACACCCTGGTGCGCTGGGTGCAGAATGCGCTCTCCTTCATCGGCTTCGTGCCGCCCGACGAGAACGACTTGGTCAAGCGGGTGATCGCGGTCGGCGGACAGACCGTTCAGTGCCACGAAGACACCGGCCTGACCGTCAACGGCAAGCCGCTCAAGGAGCCGTATCTGGACGCCAACACGATGATGATCTCGCCGTACCAGCAGGCTTACCGGTGCCTGGGCAGCGAATTCGGGCCGGTCACGGTGCCGCCGGGACGGCTCTGGGTGATGGGTGACAACCGGACCCACTCGGCGGACTCGCGGGCGCACTGCCCGATGCAGTGCACGGGCGACCCGACGGCGGGAACGGTGCCGGTCGACAATGTCATCGGCAAGGCCAGGTTCATCGTGTGGCCGCCGCAGCGGTGGGGTGGCGTGGGTTCGGTGAACCCTCAGCAAGGTCAGTAGCCATGGCCACGACTTGGCCGCCACGGACGGTGATCCGCAAATCGTCAGGATTGCGCACCCTGGAATCCGCGCTGCACCGCAGCGGTCTGGGTCCGGTTGCCGGGGTGGATGAGGTGGGGCGTGGCGCCTGCGCCGGCCCGCTCGTCGTGGCGGCCTGCGTGCTGGGTCCGAACCGCCTGGAAAGCCTTGCCGCTCTTGACGATTCGAAGAAGCTGACAGAGAAGGCGCGGGAGAAGCTGTTCCCGTTGATCCGTCGGTATGCCCTCGCCTATCACGTGGTGTTCATTCCCTCGACCGAGGTCGACCGCCGCGGGGTGCACGTGGCCAACATCGAGGGCATGCGGCGCGCGGTGGCGGGGTTGTCGGTGCGGCCGGGTTATGTGCTGAGCGACGGTTTTCGGGTGCCCGGGTTGGCGGTGCCGTCGCTGCCGGTGGTCGGCGGCGACGCGGCGGCGGCCTGCATCGCCGCTGCCAGTGTGCTGGCCAAGGTCAGCCGGGATCGGTTGATGGTCGCGATGGACGCCGATCATCCCGGCTACGGCTTCGCCGAGCACAAGGGCTACAGCACTCCCGCGCACAGTCGCGCGTTGAGCCGCCTCGGGCCGTGTCCCGAGCACCGCCGTTCGTTCATCAACGTGCGGCGGGTCGCGACCGTGCTCGGCTCCGGCGGTCCGGGCGAGGGCGCCGTTTACGAGTGCGCAAAGATGGGGCAAGAGTTGCGGGAAAAGGACGTCTGAACAGATGAGTGCAGAAGATCTCGAAAAGTACGAAACCGAGATGGAGCTCTCGCTTTACCGCGAATACAAGGACATCGTCGGTCAGTTCAGCTACGTCGTGGAAACCGAGCGGCGCTTCTATCTGGCCAACAGTGTCGAGATGGTGCCGCGCAACGCCGACGGCGAGGTGTACTTCGAGCTACGCCTGGCCGACGCGTGGGTCTGGGACATGTACCGGCCGGCCCGGTTCGTCAAACAGGTGCGGGTGGTGACGTTCAAAGACGTCAACATCGAAGAGGTCGAAAAGCCCGAACTGCGGCTGCCGGAGTAGTCAGTCCTGCCCCGGCGGCAGCTGACCGCGGGCATCGATGACCCTGCGCGCGACGTCGGCGAGCTTGATGTTCAGTCCCTGCGAGTGCCGTCGCAACAGGTCGAAGGCCTGATCCTCGTTCATCTCGTGCAGCATCATCAGCATGCCGACCGCCTTGCCGATCTCCCGGTTGCTCAGCAGGCCCCGGCGCAGGCTCGAGGCGTCTTCGCCTTGCGCGACCGCGTTGATGGCCACGCTGGCGAACGAGGCCAGCACCGCGGCCCGTCCCGCCGATTCCGAGTCGAACAGGTTGGGTGTTTCGCTGAACAAGTTGAGCGCAGCCACCTTGCGCTTGTCGATCAGCAGCCGAAATCCCATCGCACCGCGCACCGGCGTCTCGGCGACCAGCCGGGCCGCGAGTGCCGGCCACAGGGTCGGCGTGGCCAGATCGGGTTCGATCTGCGGCGTCTCCTCCTCGATCGCGTCGATACAGGGGCCGTCGCCGGCACGTCGTTCCAGGTCGTCAATGTGGTGGGCGAGACGACTGCTCGCCCCGACCGTCACGTACTGGTCGTCGCGCTTCATCAGCATGCTGGCGTGATCGCATCCCGGCACGATCAAGGTGGCCGCCACGCAGATGGCCGCATACATCTGCTTCGCATCCGAACCCTGGTAGATGATCTCGGCCAGGGCGGCGAACACGGTGGCGGGATCAGCCGTCAACGCGCCGGGTGCCGAGCTGTCGGCCCTCGATTCGTCTGCCACGTCCATACCGTCCTTCGAAGCGCTGGGACGGCCGTAGGCTATCGGAGTCGTCATGCGGGTCACACACCTACGGCACGTTCGAGATCTTTCAGTGACGTCTCCAGGTGACTCAGCATGCGTTGCAGATGCGGCACGCTGCCCCTGGCGCCCACCAGACCGAAATCAAGATTCTCGCCGTTGTTGGTCACGGTGATGTTCATGGCCTGGCCGTCCAGGGTGATCGACAACGGGTAGTTGCCGACCAGCTGCGCACCGCGCCAGTACAACGAATCCTTCGATCCCGGCACGTTGGATATCACAATATTGAACGGCGGTGGGGCGGTGCGGATGAATCCCGGAATCAGTCCGAGGAAGAGCCCTCCGGTCAGAAACGCCGACAGAGCGAGCTGTTGGACCTGGGGAAGCTCCATGAACAGCTGCTTCTGCTCGCGCATCGAGGAACTGATCCCTTCGAAGCGTTTGCCCGCGTCCTCGAGGTCGGTGTTCAGGTTGCATAACACGGTGCCCACGGCGTTCCCGCTGCCTTCGGCGTCGGATTCCTTGCGCAGGCTCACCGGGACCATCGCGATCAGCGGCGCATCGGGAAGCGCGTCCTGTTCGAGCAGATAGCTCCGCAGCGCACCCGCGGACATCGCCAACACCACGTCGTTGAAGGTGGCGTTGGCGGCGTCCTTGACCGCGAAGAGTCGCTCCAGCGACCACGACTGGGCCGCAATGCGCCGAGCACCGCCGATCCTGACGTTGAACATGGTCTTGGGCGCCCGGAACGGAAACGTCAGTTGTTGTTCGAGCAACGCCGCGCGCGCCAGGGACAGCGTCGACGGCGCCAAAGCCGCGGTCGAGCCGATCGCGCCGGTCAGCTTCTGCAGCGGCGAGGATCCGCCGTCGCTGTCCGGCTTGTGGCGCGGTTTGAGCTCCCAGGGCACCCGGACTTCGTCGTCGCCCGGGTCGTCGGTGAACGCGCGCTGCATCATCCGCAGCGCGGACACGCCGTCCATCAGCGAATGGTGGAACTTCGTGTAGACCGCGTAGCGCCCGTCGTTGAGGCCCTCGACCAGATGCGCCTCCCATAAGGGGCGGTGGCGGTCGAGCAGACTGCCGTGCAAGCGCGAGCACAGTTCCAGCAACTCGCGGACCCGGCCGGGCCGAGGGAGGGCGGAGCGGCGGAAGTGGTAATCGAGTTCGACGTCCTGGTCGATCGCCCAAGCGAGATTGGTGAGCGGGCCGGCGAAAGCCGGATGCTTGCGGAAAGTGGGCTGGATGTCGGTGCAGGCCAGCATCGACTCGTACGCCTCGGTCACAAAGTCGTCGTCGGCTCCCTCCGGCGGCTTGAAGAGCTGCAGAGCACCGACGTGCATCGGGTGTTCGCGTGACTCGCCAACCAGGAACATCGAATCGGTCGGTGCGATCAGCTTCATGGCTCCTCTTTCGCTGCCAGATGACATGAACCCGCTATGAATAGCCAGGTGTTGCGAATTGCACACATTCGGTGACTTATCGCCCCCGGGCGTTTGACCGGCGCAGAAGAGGGAAGGCCATTGCAGGTGGGCTTAACCGTCGCCGTCACCGGGCCGACCGGGGAAATCGGCATCTCGGCCGTCACCGCGCTGGAGCGCGAACCCGCCGTGGACAAGATTCTCGGGATGGCGCGGCGGCCGTTCGATCCGCGCGTTCACAGCTGGGCGAAGACGACGTACCGGCAAGGGGACATCCTGGATCGCGACGCGGTCGAGGCGTTGGTCGCCGACGCCGACGTGGTCGTCCATCTGGCCTTCGTCATCATGGGTTCGCGTGAGGAGAGCGAACGGGTCAACCTGCGCGGCACCCGCAACGTATTCGAAGCCACGGTCGACGCGAAGCGTCCCCGGCGCCTGGTGTACACCTCGTCGGTCGCAGCCTACGGGTATCACTCCGACAACCCGGTGCCGTTGACCGAGGATGTCCCGGCGCGCGGTTCTGCCGAGCACTATTACTCAGACCAGAAGGCCGCGTGCGAGGCGGCCCTGGCCGAGATCACCGACGGCTCGTCCTTGGAGGTGTTCGTGCTGCGGCCGTGCATCGTCGTCGGTCCCGAAGCGCCCGCGCTGGCAGGGCCGTTGACGAAGTTGCCGGCTCCGGTGCGTGCGGTGTCCAGGATGGTGCCGTTGCTCAAGCCGGTGGTCCCCGACCCCGGGTTTCCGCTGCAGTTGGTGCATCACGACGACGTCGCGTCGGCGATCGCGCTGGCGGCTACGTCACCGGCCCCGCCGGGTGCATACAACATCGCCGGAAACGGGGTCGTCACGGTCAGTCAGGTCGCCAAGGCCCTCGGGGCCCGCCCGATCCGGGTTCCGGCCGCTGCGGCATCGGTGGCGTCGACGACGATTTCGCGTTTGCCGTTCGTCCCCTCTCTGCTGGAGTGGCTGCACGTCGCGCGGACATCGGTGGTGATGGATACCAGCCGGGCCAGACGGCAGCTCGGTTGGCGCCCGACGCACACCTCGGTGGAGGCGTTGGAGTCGCTGGCCGCCGCGGTCTGACGTGGCCAAGGTACGTTGAGCCGGTGACAGCCGAAAAGACGCAGTGGGGCACGTAACCGCGCGTCGGCGCGTCAGACATCTGGTCGCCGATCAAGTGAGCACCCGCCAGGAGATCCTAGCTGTCGAAGAGCCGCTGGAAATCCGCCTCGACGGGACGCCGGTCACCGTGACTATGCGCACGCCTGGTTCGGATGTCGAACTGGCACAAGGCTTTCTGCTGACCGAAGGGATCATCGCCGAGCGGGCGGACGTGCGGACCATCCGATACTGCGCCGGGCGCGACACCGACGGCGTGAACGACTACAACGTGCTCGACGTGACGCTGGCATCCGGCGTCGAGCTTCCGGACCTGGATGTGACCCGCAACTTCTACACCACGTCCTCGTGCGGGGTCTGTGGCAAAGCGTCGCTGGAGGCGGTGCGCGCGATCAGTCGCTACGCGCCCGGGGACGATCCCGCCACCGTCAGCACCGCCACCTTGACCCGGATGCCGCACCAATTGCGGGACGCCCAAACGGTTTTCGCGTCCACCGGCGGGCTGCACGCCGCCGCGTTGTTCGGGGTCGACGGGACGATGCTGGTCGCGCGGGAGGACATCGGCCGACACAACGCCGTGGACAAGGTGATCGGTTGGGCGCTAGAGCACGACCGGATCCCGCTGTCGGCGTCGGTGCTGCTGGTCAGCGGGCGGGCGTCGTTCGAGTTGACGCAGAAGGCGCTGATGGCCGGGATCCCGGTGCTGGCTGCCGTTTCGGCGCCGTCGTCGCTGGCGGTTTCGCTGGCCGAGGAGTCCGGGGTCACGCTGGTGGCGTTCCTGCGGGAGGATTCGATGAACGTCTACACCCGGGCGGAGCGGGTCGTCTAGAAGCCATGGTCCGGCGGGATTCGGGCTGTGGATGAATGCTCAACTGGGGATAACAGGGTCGTTGCGCCGGCCGCGACGCGTCCGTCACCGCCAATGTGTCGGGGCGAGCGGGCACATTCAGCGTCATGACGACGATGACTCGAACCCAGCTCGGCGCGCTGGGTGAGCAACTGGCGGTAGACCATCTGATCGGCCTGGGCTTGCGGATCCTGGACCGCAACTGGCGTTGCCGATATGGCGAGCTTGACGTGATCGCGTGCGACGTGGCCGCCCGCACAGTGGTGTTCGTCGAGGTCAAGACGCGCACCGGCGACGGCTACGGCGGAGTGGCGCAGGCGGTGACTGGGCAGAAGGTGCGCCGGCTGCGCCGGTTGGCCGGGTTGTGGCTGGCCGGCCAGCACGAAAGATGGGCCGCGATCCGCATCGACGTCGTCGGTGTGCGTATCGGCCGTTGCCGCGTCCCGGAGCTGACTCACCTCAAGGGGGTGGGGTGATGGCGCTGGGACACGCGTTCTCGGTCGGGGTGCAGGGGTTGGACGGGCACATCGTGGAGATCGAGGCCGACATCAGCTCGGGACTGCCGGGAGTGCACCTGGTGGGTCTGCCCGACGCGGCGTTGCAGGAGTCGCGCGATCGGGTGCGCGCCGCGGTCACCAATTGCGGCAACGAGTGGCCGATGGCCCGCCTGATCCTGGCGTTGTCCCCGGCGACGTTGCCCAAGATGGGGTCCGTCTACGACATCGCGTTGGCGTCTGCGGTGTTGTCGGCCCAGCGCAAGAAGCGGTGGCATCGGCTGGAAAAGACAGTGCTGCTGGGGGAGTTGTCTTTGGACGGCCGGGTGCGACCGGTCCGCGGAGTGCTGCCCGCTGTGCTGGCCGCCAAGCGGGACGGCTGGCCGACCGTAGTCGTTCCGAGCGCCAACCTCGCCGAGGCCAACCTGGTCGACGGCATCGACGTCCGCGGTGTGCGCACGCTCAGGCACCTGCAGAGCTGGCTGGACGGGTCCGGGAGGCTGGACGAGCCGGTGCCCGCAGCACCCGTCGTCGACGAGCCGACGGCAGATCTGGCCGACGTCGTCGGTCAGTCGCAGGCGCGTTTCGCCGTCGAAGTGGCGGCCGCCGGTGCCCACCACCTGATGATGACCGGCCCGCCCGGAGTGGGCAAAACGATGCTGGCGCAACGCCTTCCGGGACTGCTGCCGCCGCTGACCCATGACGAGGCACTCGAGGTCACCGCCGTCCACTCCGTGGCGGGCCTGCTGTCCGGGGACATGCCCCTGATCACCCGGCCACCATTTGTCGCGCCGCATCACACCTCCAGCGTGGCGGCCCTCGTCGGCGGGGGTAGTGGGCTGGCGCGTCCGGGCGCGGTCAGCCGGGCGCACCGCGGGGTGTTGTTTCTCGACGAATGCGCCGAAATCGGCGCCAGGACGTTGGACGCGTTGCGAACGCCGTTGGAAGACGGCGAGATCCGGCTTGCCCGTCGCGACGGCGTGGCGTGCTACCCCGCCCGGTTCCAACTGGTGATGGCGGCCAATCTGTGTCCCTGCGCTCCGGCCGATCCGCAGGACTGCATCTGCCCCGGCCTGGTCAAACGACGCTACCTGAGCAAACTGTCCGGCCCGCTGCTCGACCGGGTGGACCTGCGGGTGCAGATGCACGTGGTACGTGCCGGGGCGTTCTCGGAGGCCGACGGAGAGTCGACAGCACAGGTCCGGCGCCGCGTAGCGCAGGCCCGGGAGGCCGCGGCCCACCGCTGGAAGCCGCACGGCTACAGCACCAACGCCGAAGTCAGCGGCGCGCTGCTGCGCCGGGAATTCAGGCTTGGGGGTGCCGCGATGGCGCCACTGCACAAAGCGCTGCGGCAGGGGATGCTCAGCATCCGCGGCGTGGACCGCACGCTGCGGGTCGCGTGGACGCTTGGCGACCTCGCCGGGCAGACGTCACCAGGGTTAGCGGAAGTGGCTGCGGCACTGAGCTTTCGGCAGTTCGGAGCCGCGCGATGAGCATGGATGCACAGGCGCGGGCCTGGGCCTACCTGTCGCGGGTGGCCGAACCGCCGTGCGCTGAACTCGCCGCGCTGGTGCGATGCGTGGGCCCGCAGGAGGCAGCCGAGCGTATTCGGCGGGGCCTGGTCGACGGCGCACTGGCCCGCCAGACCGAAGCCAGACGTGAAATCGACCGAGCCGCAGACGATTTGGATCTCCTCGGGCGCCGTGGCGGCCGGTTGATCACCCCGGACGACGACGAGTGGCCGGTGCTGTCGTTCGCCGCATTCGACAGCGCCTCCCTCAGATCTCGGGGCGGGCCGCCGCTGGTCTTGTGGGCGCTGGGACCCGCGGTGCTGGACGAGGTGTCCCAACGTTGCGCGGCCATCGTCGGCACCCGCGCCGCCACCAGCTACGGCGAACACATGGCGGCCGACCTGGCGGCGGGTCTGGTCGAACGGGACGTCGCGGTCGTCTCCGGTGGCGCGTTCGGCATTGACGGCGCGGCGCACCGGGCGGCGCTGGCGGCCGAGGGTGTCACCGTGGCCGTGCTGGCCGGCGGAATCGACGTGCCCTATCCGGCGGGACACTCCGGGTTGCTGCACCGCATCGGTCGGCACGGCCTGCTGGTCACCGAATACCCGCCGGGTGTCCGGCCGGCCCGGCACCGGTTTCTCACCCGCAACCGGCTCGTCGCCGCCGTCGCCGGCGCGACGGTCGTGGTGGAAGCCGGTCTTCGAAGCGGTGCCGCCAACACCGCGGCCTGGGCACGTGCGCTGGGCCGGGTGGTGGCCGCGGTGCCCGGCCCGGTCACGTCGTCGGCATCCGCAGGATGTCATGCGTTGCTGCGCAACGGCGCCGAGTTGGTCACCCGCGCCGACGACGTCGTCGAACTGGTTGGTCGCATCGGTGAGTTGGCGCTCGACGAGCCGCGACCTGAGACCCCGCTGGACGGGCTGAGCGAGACCGAACGCCGGGTCCACGACGCGCTACCCGGCCGTGGTTGCGCAACGGTAGACCAGATTGCCGTCGCGGCCGGTCTGGTCCCCGAACAGGTGCTGGGGCCGTTGGCGTTGCTTGAGGTGGCCGGACTGGTCGAGCCCGACGACGGACAGTGGCGCCTCGTGCGTCGGGCGCGCAGCAAAACGCGACTCGTATAGTCGAATGAGGGTCGGGTTCGGTGCCCTCAGGTCAGAACAGGAGCAACAGTGGCAGGTCGGCCTTTGCAGGCATTCGAAGTAGTCAGCACCGAGGACCTCACCCCGCACATGGTCAGGTTGGTGCTGGGTAGCAGTAATTTCGAGACCTTCGTGCCCAGCAAGTTCACCGACTCTTACGTCAAGTTGGTCTTCGTCGCCGACAACATCGACGTGGACGAGTTGCCGCAGCCTCTGACGCAGGACAGTTTCTCCGACCTGCCCCCCGAGCAGCGGCCCCCGGTGCGCACCATCACCGTCCGCCGTGTCGACGAACAGGCCCAGCAGATCACCGTCGACATCGCGGTACACGGCGAACACGGCGTCGCCGGGCAATGGGCCGCGACCGCCGAACCCGGTCAGCGGATCTATCTGATGGGGCCCGGTGGCGCCTACACGCCCGACCCGACCGCCGACTGGCACCTGCTGGCCGGCGACGAATCCGCGCTGCCGGCCATCGCGGCGGCGCTGGAAGCCCTGCCCGAAACGGCGGTGGGCAAGGCGTTCATCGAGGTCGCCTTCCCCGACGACGAGATCGAGCTGACCCACCCCGAAGGTGTCGACGTGTCCTGGATCGTGCGCGGCGGCCGCGCCGACCTGGTTCCCGAAGACCGCGCCGGCGACCACGCGCCGCTGATCGAGGCGGTGACCACGACGCCCTGGTTGCCCGGTCAGGTGCACGTCTTCATCCACGGCGAAGCGCAGGCCGTCATGCACAACCTGCGCCCCTACATCCGCAAGGAACGCGGTGTCGAAGCCCAGTGGGCGTCGATATCCGGTTACTGGCGGCGCGGTCGCACCGAAGAGTCGTTCCGGCAGTGGAAGAAGGAACTCGCCGAGGCGGAGGCCGCGGATCAGTAGTCCTGCCGCCACCTTGCCACTGGCATCCTCTACGTCATGGCATTCGGTGACTATCAGCTCGAGATCTATTTCCAGGGCCTGGCCGGCGTAGCGCCCGCGCTGCCCATGGCCTACGCGGAGTTGGAAGCGCGGGCCGAGATGGCCATGCCGCCCTCGGTGTGGTCCTACGTCGTCGGGGGCGCCGGCGACGAGCGCACCCAGCGGGCCAACCGCGAAGCCTTCGATCGTTGGGGCCTGATGCCGCGCATGTTCGTCGGCGCCACCGAGCGCGACCTGTCGGTGGAGATGTTCGGCCTGAAGTTGCCGTCGCCGCTGTTCATGGCTCCGATCGGCGTCATCGGACTGTGCGCGCAGGACGGCCACGGCGACATCGGGACAGCCCGCGCCGCGGCCCGCACCGGGGTTCCGATGGTCGTGTCCACGTTGACCGCAGACCCGATGGAGGACGTCGCCGCCCAGTTCGGCGACACCCCCGGCTTCTTCCAGCTCTACACGCCCAAGGACCGGGAACTGGCCGCCAGCCTGGTACAGCGCGCCGAGGCCGCCGGCTTCAAAGCCATCATCGTCACCCTGGACACCTGGATCCCCGGCTGGCGCCCACGCGACCTGAGCACCGCGAACTTCCCGCAATTACGCGGGCACTGCCTGAGCAACTACACCAGCGATCCGGTGTTCCGTGCCAGCCTGCCGCGTCCACCCGAAGAAGACCCGCAAGGTACCGTGCTGCGCTGGGCCTCCCTGTTCGGCAACCCTCTGACCTGGGACGACCTACCCTGGCTGCGTTCGCTGTCCGACCTGCCGCTGATCATCAAGGGCATCTGCCATCCCGACGACGCGCGCCGCGCCAAGGACGGCGGAGTCGACGGCATCTACTGCTCGACCCACGGCGGACGGCAAGCCAACGGCGGGCTGCCGGCGCTGGACTGTCTGCCCGGCGTCGTCGAAGCGGCCGACGGGCTGCCGGTGCTGTTCGACTCCGGTATCCGCAGCGGCGCGGACATCGTCAAGGCACTCGCTCTGGGCGCGACCGCGGTCGGTGTCGGGCGCCCCTACGCCTACGGCCTGGCGTTGGGAGGTGTCGACGGCGTCGTGCACGTGCTGCGGTCGCTGCTGGCCGAAGCCGATCTGATCATGGCGGTCGACGGCTATCCCTCGTTGCAAGATCTCACCCCGGACACGCTGCGGCGCGTCGGCTGAAACACCGCGCGGGGCTCTGCGAGCGTGAGGGAGTGCAGGCGATCCTCGAGGAGTTCGACGAATACCTGGAGCTGCAGTGCGGTCGGTCGGCGCACACCCGCCGGGCCTATCTGGGCGACATCCGGTCGTTGCTGGACTTTCTGACGCAGCGGGGCTCGTCACTGCAATCGCTGCGCCTGCCGGTGCTGCGGTCGTGGCTGGCCACCGCGGCGGGTGCCGGTGCGGCCCGCACCACGCTGGCCCGGCGCACCTCGTCGGTCAAGGCCTTCACCGCCTGGGCGCTGCGGCGGGGTCTCATCGCGGACGATCCGGCGGTGCGGCTGCAGGTCCCCAAAGCTCATCGCACCCTGCCCGCGGTGTTGCGTCAGGACCAGGCGCTGGCGGCCATGACAGCCGCTAAATCCGGTGCGCAGCAAGGTGATCCGCTCGCGTTGCGGGACCGGCTGATCGTCGAGCTGCTGTACGCCACCGGAATCCGGGTCAGCGAGCTGTGCGGGCTGGACGTCGACGACGTCGACACCACGCACCGCCTCGTGCGGGTTCTGGGCAAGGGCAACAAGCAACGCAGCGCGCCGTTCGGGCAACCGGCCGCCGAGGCGCTGCGGGCCTGGTTGACCGAAGGGCGACCGGCGCTGGCCACCGCCGAGTCCGGGCCGGCGCTGCTGCTCGGTGCTCGCGGCCGGCGTCTCGACGTGCGGCAGGCGCGCACGGTGGTGCACCAGACCGTCGCCGCGGTGGACGGCGCGCCCGACATGGGTCCGCACGGGCTGCGGCACAGCGCGGCCACCCATCTGCTGGAAGGCGGGGCCGACCTGCGCGTGGTGCAGGAACTGCTCGGCCACTCCAGCCTGGCCACCACCCAGCTCTACACCCACGTCGCGGTGTCCCGGTTGCGTGCGGTGCACGACCAGGCCCACCCCCGCGCCTAACGGTTCCTCGGCGCGAACAGACGCAAAAGCCCCTATTTCGTGCCGAAATAGGGGGCTTTTGCGTCTGCTCGCCGGGGGTGCCAGCGGCTTGAGCCGGATCGGCGTCGACGCCAGCAGACCCAGCGGGTCGACGTAGTCGGCCCGCGACGCCGGGCCCCACATCGCGCCCCAGTGCAGGCATGCCGCGTCGGGACAACCTGCGTGCCCGGCCATCAACTCACCGATCACCGCGCCCGACGCCACCGACTGACCCGCCCGCACCGCGGCACGGACCGGCTCGTAGCTGGTGTGCAAACCGCCCGGATGAGCCAACGACACGGCCGGCCGACCCGCCAACACACCGGCGAACACCACCGTCGCATCGCCCGCGGCATACACCGGCTGTCCCGGTACGCCGCCGAGGTCCACCCCGCGGTGGCCGGACAACCAGTTCGGTGACGGCGCGTCGAAACCCCGCAGGACCGTCGGCGTCGGACGCAACGGCCACTGAAGCCGCCCGCTGTCGGCGTCTGCAGCCGGCGCATTGACCAGCACCCAGCCCAGGATCAGCGCCACCACCAGCCATCGCACCTGCTCAGTGCATCCGGAACCGGATTTGCGGGCCAGTCGCCGGGACGGGCCTGTGGACGACGGGCGCAGCTGGGAAAAAGCAGGTGCCGAGTCGGTGTAAACTTCTCGACGCAGCTCGTGACAAGCGGGCTGACTTCGCGCGTCTGCACAGCGACCCAGTGGTTCTGGGATCCGCGACAGCATGCCGAGCGGTCCCGCAGCCGAGTTCTCTTGGAAGCGGGTGCGGCATCGCAGCAGGCGCCAGGGCTTGGCGTCACCCGATGCCGGGCAACAACCGACACAAGTAAGGCATCAGCATGGCCGTCGTAACCATGAAGCAGCTGCTCGACAGCGGCACCCACTTCGGGCATCAGACCCGGCGCTGGAACCCCAAGATGAAGCGGTTCATCTTCACCGACCGCAATGGCATCTACATCATCGACCTGCAGCAAACGCTGACCTTCATCGACAAGGCGTACGAGTTCGTCAAGGAAACCGTCGCCCACGGCGGGACGGTGCTGTTCGTCGGCACCAAGAAGCAGGCGCAGGAGTCGGTCGCGGCCGAAGCAACTCGCGTCGGCATGCCGTATGTGAACCAGCGCTGGCTGGGCGGCATGCTCACCAACTTCTCCACCGTGCACAAGCGGCTGCAGCGCCTCAAGGAACTCGAGGCGATGGAGCAGACCGGTGGCTTCGAGGGCCGCACCAAGAAGGAAATCCTGGGTCTGACCCGCGAGAAGAACAAGCTGGAGCGGTCGCTGGGCGGTATCCGGGACATGGCCAAGGTGCCGTCGGCCATCTGGGTCGTCGACACCAACAAGGAGCACATCGCCGTCGGCGAGGCCCGCAAGCTGGGTATCCCGGTCATCGCGATCCTGGACACCAACTGCGATCCCGACGAGGTCGACTACCCGATCCCGGGCAACGACGACGCGATCCGTTCGGCCGCCCTGCTGACCAAGGTGATCGCCTCGGCCGTGGCCGAGGGCCTGCAGGCCCGCGCCGGCGTGGGACGCGGCGACGGCAAGCCGGAGGCCGAGGCCGCCGAGCCGTTGCCCGAATGGGAGCAGGAACTCCTGGCGGGTGCCGCGGCCACCGCTGACACCGGTGCCACCGAATCAACCACAGATGCATCCTAGGAAAGGCTGAGCATTGGCGAACTACACCGCTGCCGACGTCAAGCGACTTCGGGAGCTGACCGGTGCCGGCATGCTCGACTGCAAGAACGCCCTGGTCGAGACGGACGGCGACTTCGACAAGGCCGTGGAGGCGCTGCGCATCAAGGGCGCCAAGGACGTCGGTAAGCGTGCCGAGCGCGCGACGGCCGAGGGCCTGGTCGCCGCCAAGGACGGCGCGCTCATCGAGCTGAACTCCGAAACCGACTTCGTCGCGAAGAACGACGAGTTCCAGCAGTTGGCCAACAAGATCGTCGAGGCGGCGGTGTCGGCGAAGGCGACCGACGTCGACGCGCTCAAAGCGGCCGACGCCGGCGGCCAGACGGTCGAGGAGGCGATCGCGGCGCTGTCGGCCAAGATCGGCGAAAAGCTGGAGCTGCGCCGGGTCGCCAACTTCGACGGCACCGTCGAGACCTACCTGCATAAGCGCGCCGCGGACCTACCGCCCGCGGTGGGGGTGCTGGTCGAGTACACCGGTGACGGCGCCGACGCGGCACACGCGGTGGCGCTGCAGATCGCGGCGCTCAAGGCCCGTTACCTGTCCCGCGACGACGTCCCGGAAGACGTGGTGGCCAGCGAGCGACGTATCGCCGAGGAGACCGCGAAGGCCGAAGGCAAGCCCGAGCAGGCGCTGCCCAAGATCGTCGAGGGCCGGCTGAACGGCTTCTTCAAGGACGCCGTGCTGCTCGAGCAGCCGTCGGTGTCCGACAACAAGAAGACCGTCAAGGCGCTGCTCGACGAGGCCGGCGTCACCGTGACCCGGTTCGTGCGCTTCGAGGTGGGTCAGGCCTAGCGCCGGTCCGATGCCGCGCGTACATGCATTCGGCGACGACGCCCTGGGTGACCTCGACGCGATCGGTGTGGCTGAGGCCCTCCGCTCCGGTCGGCTGAGCCGGACCGAGGTCATCGAGGCGGCGATCGCCCGCGCGGAAGCCGTCGATCCCAGCCTCAACGGTTTGGCGTACGCGGCGTTCGACGGCGCTCGCGCCGCCGTCGCACGGGACTGCACCGGCTTCTTTGCCGGCGTGCCGACGTTGATCAAGGACAACGTCGACGTCGCAGGGATGCCGTCGATGTACGGCACCGATGCGTGGGAACCCCGCCCGGCCAAGGCCGACAGCCAGGTCAGCCGGGTGCTGCTGGACACCGGACTGATAGCGCTGGGCAAGACTCAGCTCTCTGAGTTCGGTTTCAGCGCCGCCGCCGAGCACCCGCGGTTGGGACCGGTCCGTAACCCGTGGAACACCGACTACACCGCGGGCGCGTCGTCGTCGGGGTCGGGTGCGTTCGTCGCGGCCGGCGTGGTGCCGATCGCCCATGCCAACGACGGGGGAGGTTCGATCCGCATCCCGGCGGCGTGCACCGGGTTGGTCGGGTTGAAGCCGTCGCGTGGACGGATGCCGTTGGATCCGCAGTACCGTCGCATGCCGGTGGGCATCGTCGCCAACGGTGTCGTGACCCGCACGGTGCGTGACACGGCAGCCTGTTATCGCGAGGTCGAGCGCGTCTTCCGCAACCCGAAGCTGCCACCCATCGGTGACGTGACCGGCCCCGGCAAACGCCGCTTGAAGATCGCCGTTGCGACGCAGTCGATTCAGCGTGAATCCAGCCCGGAAGTCCGGGATCTGACGCTTAAATCGGCTGGCTTGCTGGAAGAGTTGGGGCACCATGTCGAACACGTCGACAGCTCCTGGGTTCCGACCAGCTTCCTCGACGATTTCGTGCTGTATTGGGGACTGCTGTCGCTGGGCCAGGTGAGCGTCGGCCGGCGTGCGTTCGGTGACACCTTCGACCGCACTCGACTGGACGCGCTGACGCTGGGTCTCTATCGCCATGCCAAGAGCAATCTGCACCGGCTCCCACTGGCGATCGCGCGGCTGCGCCGGTTGCCGCGGCGTAGCGCGGAGTTCTTCGCCAGTTACGACGCCCTGCTCACCCCGACTCTCGCCGACGCGACGCCGCAGGTCGGGTATCTGGCACCCACGGAGTACCGACAGGTCATCGATCGGCTGTCCGAGTGGGTCGCGTTCACGCCGTTGCAGAACGTGTCCGGAGATCCGGCGATCTCGCTGCCGCTGGGCAGATCCGCATCGGGTCTGCCGGTGGGCATGATGCTGTCCGCGGCGACCGGGCAGGAAGCGCGACTGCTGGAACTCGCCTATGAACTCGAAGAGGCCGCGCCGTTCGCCCGGATCCACGCCGACTAGTCGGAGCCGAGCTTCTCCAACATCCGCTTGAACTCACGTTGCTGAGTCTCGGTCAGTTTGGCCAGGATGCGGGCGTCGGCGGCGCGCACCACGGACTCGGCGCGCTTGAGCAGACCGCGGCCCTTGGTGGTCAGCGAGGCCGGCAATGCGCGTCCGGACGACACCGAGGCCGGCCGGGCAACGGCGCCGATATCTTCAAGTTTGTGCAGCACGGTGTTCATCGCCTGCGGGGTGACGCTGGCATGCCGCGCCAGTTCGGCGCTGGATGACCCCGGTGATGTGGAAAGTATTCGCAGACAGACGAATTCGGGCAACGTGAGCCCCAGTGGTGCGAGTGCGGCCGACGCCTCGGGCCGCAGCACCGACGCCACCCGATACAGCAGGTAGCCCAGCGGCGCGTCCTCGGTGCGGGTCATATCAAGCATATTGACATATGTCCGCGCCGGACGGTACCGACGGCGCGTCATTAATAACTCCGATAACGCATTTGCCGCCAGCGGCATTGGCTGGTGACCGAGCCCGATTGTGCTGCCGTCCTATTCGATGATTGTCAGCCGAGGTGCGAAATCGTCATGGTGAAAATGTGAAAGTTGTGGCACGAAACGTATTGTGGCCCATCTCAAATTGCTGCTGTTTTCGCTGGTAATGAGGCTGCACAACGGGATTCGACGCGCTGTCACTGTTTGAGTATGTGTGCGTTGGGTAATTGGGCGGTTACGTGCGGTTGGCAATTGAACGAGCAAAGCTGACTGCTCCGAATGAGATCGAATGAGAGGATTGACGTGAAGTTCAGCACTACCACTGCAAAGACGGCCATCGGCGCCGCCGGTATCGCGGCGGTGAGCTTGTTCGGGGCCGCGGCGGCTTCCGCTGCGCCCACCATCGTCGAGGGTCTGGGGACGCCGGAGACGCTGGTCGACGGCCCCCTGAGCACCGACTACACGGTCAGCAACCTGCAGCCCGCCAATATCACCATCCCGGGCTACACCCCCAAGGGTCAGCTCTGGCAGGCCGATGTCCAGGTTCGCGCCAACAGCGGTGTGATCACGCCCGTGGTGTCCAACTTCAACGCCCGTGCCGAGGGCCAGAATTACCGCGTGATCACCACGAAGATGACTCCTGAAGGCTTGAGTCCTGCGCCGATCACCCAGGGCGGGATGGCCAGCGGAAAGATCTACTTCGACGTGACCGGTCCCGCTCCGACCCGGGTGGTCTACAACGACGGCGTGCAGGATGTGCTGGTCTGGGAGGGTAGCCAGGCAGGCGCCCCGGCGCCCAATGCCTTGCCGAACCCGGCGCCTGCGCCCAACTCGGTGCCCGGCCCCAACTCGGTGCCCGCGCCGAACGCGGTTCCCGGTCCGAACTCGGCCCCGGCCCCCGACGCGGTGCCGAACCCGAGTGCCCCGGCAACCAACTGACCGGCCTAACGCAGCCTAGTTAGCCAGGTTGATCCTCCCCGCGCCGCCGCCATGGCGCGGGGAGGATTTCCCGTTGGGGGATCTTGTGGCGGGCGAAAGCCCGCCGTTCGGGCGGAGGCCCGCCGTCGGATGGATACCTCAGCGCGCGACGGGATCCGGGGCGCCCGATGCCGATGCGGGGTTCAGCACCGGCTCGCCCACGATCCAGCGCGGCTGCGGCGGGGTCACCGCCATGTACCCGACTCCGCGGACGGTGTCGACCACCGACTCGTGCTCCGGGCCGAGCTTGGCCCGCAGGCGGCGCACGTGCACATCGACAGTGCGGACCCGCCCGTTGCTCTCATACCCCCACACTTCGTGCATCAGTCGGGTCCGGCTGAACGCCCGCCCGGCGTGCTGTACGAGGAAATTCAGCAATTTGAACTCGGTCAGTGTCAGACCCAGGTCCGCGCCCCGCAACGAAACGGTGTAGCTGGACGGGTGCAACACGAGGTCACCGAATTGCAGCGTGCCGCCCACGGCGTTGCGCCGACGCGTGATGGCCAATCGCAATCGCGCCTGCAGTTCGTCGGGCCCGGCCGCGGCGAGCAGCACATCGTCGAAGTTCCAGTCGACGTCCAGTGCGACGAAGTCCGCGGGCGCGACCACGGCAACCACGGCCAGCGCGGGCAGGTTGGCTGTCAGGCGGCGACATGCGGCGCGAGCCGCCACCAAGTCGGTACGAGCATCGATGACCGCGACGTCGGCGCCGTCCAGCGCCCCATTGTCCAAGCCGGTCAAGGGCGCGGTGCGCACTGTCAAGGCGAAAGGTGCCAGCTCCAGCGCGGATTCGAAATCGCTCTCGTCGCTGAGCAGCAGAACATCCAACTCCGCATCTCCAAACCTCATGAGGGTGGTGCCCGCGTACCCCGACCCACTGCCGCGTCCTCGTGGAGACCTCCACCCCGAGCGCAGCGCTGATTACCCCATTCGGTGAGCGATTATTCCAATTTTGTTACGCCGCCGGCGGCGAATACCCGCAGATGTTCGATGGGCCCCGTCCGTTACACAGACCGGGCCCATCCTTCCAACAAGTTCTACTGTTGCGCCTTCTGACGCTGTTCGGCGACCTCGGCGGCGCTGCGCGCGGCTTCGGCCTGCGCTTCTTTCTTGGCGGCGTCGCGCTGTGCTTCTGCCTTGTCCTGCTGCGCTTCGCCCTCATTGATCAGGTCGCCACGACCCGTCACGGTCCCGATCGCTTCTTTGGCCTTGCCCTTGACGTCCTCGACGACACCCTTGACCGCTTCAGCCGGTCCCGAGTTGCTGTCCGCCATGAGTTCCTCCTCGATCAGCCGCGATGGCATTGGTGAGTGCTAGGTGTGATGAACCGATCGAATTGGACCGGCCCGCCCCCGGACGATGCGGCCGTCGTGCTCAGACCGTGATGTCACCGTCGCGAAGAGCGGATTCCCAAACCGAAGGACGGCCAAACCTGGATTGGACTCGAGGACCCGGCCCTCAGCGGAACGCGGCGATGAGGCAGGATAAGAGTGGTCGTCCCGAAAGGTTTGCTGGGATGGCAGTTTCAGGCGAGGAGACCGATGACAGAGCCCAGGGAGACCAACGGGATGCCGGCCGCCGCGGTCGCCGGCTCGCCGTCGAAGTTCTCCCGCGTGCTGCTGAAGCTGGGCGGGGAGATGTTCGGCGGAGGTCAGGTCGGGCTTGATCCCGACGTGGTTGCGCTGGTGGCCCGTCAGATCGCCGAAGTGGTGCGCGGCGGGGTGCAGGTCGCGGTGGTGATCGGCGGTGGCAACTTCTTCCGTGGCGCGCAGCTACAGCAGCGCGGCATGGAGCGGACCCGCTCGGACTACATGGGCATGCTCGGCACCGTGATGAACAGCCTGGCGCTGCAGGACTTCCTGGAGAAAGAGGGCATCGCCACACGCGTGCAGACCGCGATCACGATGGGTCAGGTGGCCGAGCCCTACCTTCCGCTGCGTGCGGTTCGGCACCTGGAAAAGGGGCGAGTGGTGATCTTCGGGGCCGGCATGGGCCTGCCGTACTTCTCCACCGACACCACCGCGGCGCAACGGGCGTTGGAGATCGGTGCCGACGTGGTGTTGATGGCCAAAGCGGTCGACGGCGTGTTTGCCGAGGATCCGCGGGAGAACCCGGACGCCGAGTTGCTCACCGCGATCAGTCACCGCGAAGTCATCGATCGCGGCTTGCGGGTGGCCGATGCCACCGCGTTCAGCCTGTGTATGGACAATGGCATGCCGATCCTGGTGTTCAACCTGCTGACCGACGGCAATATCGCCCGGGCGGTCGCTGGTGAGAAGATCGGGACGCTGGTAACCACCTGAGGAGCCCGAGGAGCGTGACGAATGATTGACGAGGCTCTCTTCGACGCCGAGGAGAAGATGGAGAAGGCCGTCTCGGTGGCCCGCGACGACCTGTCGACCATTCGCACCGGCCGTGCCAACCCGGGCATGTTCTCCCGGATCGTCATCGACTACTACGGCGCAACCACCCCGATCACCCAGTTGGCCAGCATCAACGTTCCCGAGGCCCGGCTCGTCGTCATCAAGCCCTACGAAGCCAGCCAGGTCAACGCGATCGTGACGGCCATCCGTAACTCCGACCTGGGCGTCAACCCCACCAACGACGGCACGCTGATCCGCGTGGCCATACCGCAGCTCACCGAGGAACGCCGGCGCGACCTGGTCAAGCAGGCCAAGGCCAAGGGGGAGGACGCGAGGGTTTCGGTGCGCAACATCCGCCGCAAGGCGATGGAGGAGCTGCACCGCATCCGCAAGGACGGCGAGGCCGGCGAAGACGAGGTCACCCGGGCGGAGAAGGACTTGGAGAAAGCCACCCACCAGTACGTCGCCCAGATCGACGAGCTGGTCAAGCACAAAGAGGGCGAGCTGCTGGAGGTCTAGCGGCCGCAGCAGTCAAGTCCTTCCACGTCCGTGGCAACCACCGATGCCGAAGCCGGCAACCCGACCGACGAGCCGGTCGACGTCAGAGCGCGCCGACCCAAGAAGAAGAAGTCCCGGGCCGGGCGCAACCTGCCTGCCGCGATCGCGGTGGGGGCCAGCATCGGTGCCGCCCTCATCGCCACTTTGCTGTGCGTGCCGCACTTCTGGGTGTTGTGGTGCTCACTGGCGATCCTGGTGGCCAGTCACGAGGTGGTGCGCCGACTCCGGGAAGCGGGTTATCTGATCCCGGTCATCCCATTGCTGGTCGGGGGGCAGGCGACGATCTGGCTGACGTGGCCGTATCGCGCCACCGGTGCCCTCGCCGGCTTCGGCGGGATGGTGGTGATCTGCATGATCTGGCGGTTGTTCATGCAGGACGAGCGTGCCCACGTCGACGAAACCGACGGCCCCCCGCCGTCGAGCAATTACCTGCGTGACGTCTCCGCAACCGTGTTCCTGTGCACGTGGGTGCCGCTGTTCGGGTCCTTCGCCGCGATGCTCGTCTACGACCCGCAGTACGGGCCAGGCTGGGTGTTCTGCATGATGATCGCCGTAATCAGTTCCGACACCGGGGGATACGCGGTAGGCGCGATGTTCGGCAAGCATCCGATGGTGCCGATGATCAGCCCGAAGAAGTCCTGGGAGGGCTTCACCGGTTCGCTGGTGTGCGGGATCACGGCGACGATCCTGACCGCGACCTTCCTGGCCGGTGAACGGTGGTGGGTCGGGGCACTCCTGGGGGTGCTCTTCGTCTTGACGACCACGCTGGGCGACCTGATCGAGTCGCAGGTCAAGCGCGATCTGGGCATCAAGGACATGGGTCGACTGCTGCCCGGCCACGGCGGCATCATGGACAGGCTGGACGGCATCCTGCCGTCGGCGGTGGCCGCGTGGACCGTTCTGGCGCTGCTGCCCTGATACTGGACTGGTAATGGTCCAGGAATTGGTTTTTGATGCGCCCCGCCGCGGTAAGCCGCCGCGGCACTTGGCCGACCTCGACGCGGCCGGGCGCGCCGACGCCGTTACCGCGCTGGGACTGCCGGCTTTTCGGGCCAAACAGCTGGCGAACCAGTACTACGGGCGTCTGATCGCCGATCCCCGTCAGATGACGGATCTACCCGCGGCGGTGCGCGACCGGGTGGCCGCCAGCATGTTCCCGGATCTGATCACCGCGGCGCGCGAAGTCACCTGCGACGCGGGTCAAACGCGAAAGACATTGTGGCGCTGCGTCGATGGCGCCACCGTCGAGTCAGTCCTGATGCGCTACCCACAGCGCAACACCGTATGCATCTCCTCGCAAGCCGGCTGCGGCATGGCCTGCCCGTTCTGCGCCACCGGCCAGGGCGGACTGACCCGCAATCTGTCCACCGCCGAGATCCTCGAGCAGGTGCGCGCCGCCGCGGTCGCATCGCGCGACGAATTCGGTGAGCGCCTGTCCAACGTGGTCTTCATGGGCATGGGCGAACCGCTGGCCAACTACGCCCGGGTGGTCGCCGCGGTCCGCCGGATCGTCGAGGCGCCGCCGTCGGGATTCGGTATCTCGGCCCGCTCGGTGACTGTGTCGACGGTGGGTCTGGCTCCGGCTATCCGCAAACTGGCCGACGAGCGGCTCGGTGTGACGCTGGCGCTGTCCCTGCACACCCCCGACGACGAGTTGCGCGACACCCTGGTGCCCGTCAACAACAGGTGGAAGGTCAGCGAGGTGCTGGACGCCGCCCGCTATTACGCGGACGTGACCGGTCGGCGGGTGTCGGTCGAGTACGCCCTGATCCGCGACGTCAACGACCAGCCGTGGCGAGCCGACCTGCTGGGCAAACTGCTGCACCGGAAGCTGGGCCCGCTGGCGCACGTCAACCTGATCCCGCTGAACCCCACGCCGGGCAGTGACTGGGATGCCAGCCCCAAGCCGGCCGAACGTGAGTTCGTCAGACGCGTTCGCGCGCAGGGTGTTTCGTGCACAGTGCGCGATACCCGCGGCCGCGAGATCAGTGCGGCGTGTGGACAGCTGGCCGCCGAGGGCGGGTAGCTGGAGCACGGGCCGTTCAGCCTGAGCCTGTGGACAGCTGGCCGCCGAGGGCGGGTAGCTGGAGCACGGGCCGTTCAGCCTGAGCCTGTGGACAGCTGGCCAGTGAAGGCTTGGCGGGCGGGTAGCCTGCGCATCCTCGGTGAGGCGGGGTGTTGAACCCGCGCAGACAGGGGTACGTGATCAAGGCACACGCCCGGAAATGAGGTCTGCCATGAAAGTTCTGTCGCCATTGAGGATCCTTGTCGCCGGGGCGATCGCCGTCCTGCTGCTGCTCGGCCTGAGCGCCACCCCGAACGCGTCCGCCGCCGATGACCGCCTGAACTTCACCGGCACCACTCTCAGCGGCGCCCCGTTCGACGGCGCCACATTGCAGGGCAAGCCGGCGGTTCTGTGGTTCTGGACGCCGTTCTGCCCGTACTGCAACGCCGAAGCGCCCGCCCTGAGCCAGCTGGCGGCCGCCAACCCCAACGTCACCTTCGTCGGCGTCGCCGCACACTCCGACGTCGGGCAGATGCAGGGCTTCGTCGCCAAATACGGACTGAACTTCACCAACCTCAACGACGCCGACGGCGCGATCTGGGCCCGCTACAACGTGCCCTGGCAGCCGGCCTGGGTGTTCTATCGCCCGGACGGCTCGTCCACGTTCGTCAACAACACCACTTCGGCCATGTCACAGCAGGAACTGTCCGGTCGGGTTACGGCGCTGACGTCCTGACCGGGGTGAACCAGCCCCTCGTCGGGCTCGCGTTCGCCGCCGGCCTGGTGGCCGCGTTGAACCCGTGCGGGTTCGCGCTGCTGCCCGCCTATCTGCTGCTGGTGGTGCGCGGGATGCAAACCCGAAGCCCGATCGCCGCGGTCGCCCGGGCGGCCGTCGCCACCGGGTGTATGGCGGTCGGCTTCGTAGCGGTATTCGGCGCGTTCGGCGTGCTGACCATCTCGGCGGCCTCGACAGTGCAGCGCTACCTGCCCTACGTCACGGTGCTGATCGGAGTACTGCTGATCGGCAGCGGCGGTTGGCTGCTGTCCGGCCGGGAACTGCCCGCGCTGAGGCCCGTCGGCCCGCGCCGGGCTCCGACCGCGCGACTGAGTTCGATGATCGGCTACGGCGCGAGTTATGCGATGGCCTCACTGTCCTGCACCGTCGGCCCGTTCCTGGCCGTCACCGGCGCCGGACTGCGGGGCGGATCGGTGCTCGACGGCGTCGCCATCTACGCCGCGTACATCGCGGGGCTGACGCTGGTCGTCGGTGTCCTCGCGATGGCGGTGGCAACCGCGAGCGCAGCGCTGATCGACCGGATGCGGGGGATGCTGCCGATCGTCAACCGGTTCGGGGGTGCGCTGCTGATCCTGGTCGGCTTGTACGTCGGCTACTACGGCCTCTATGAGGTGCGACTGTTCAGTCTGGACGCCAGCCCGGACGATGCGGTGATCGCTGCGGCAAGCCGGTTACAGGGCTCGTTGGCGGGTTGGGTGCATCAGCATGGCGGATGGCCATGGCTGGTGGCGTTGGCGGTTCTGCTGGTCGCAGCATCGGCGGGCAACGGCTATCGCCGGAGGCGCCGCGACAAGCGTTCCGCGGTCGCCGATCGCTAGCGCAGCCAGCCGCGGCGACGCCCCCAGATGTCGCGCACCAGGATGAAGAGCACCAGCGCGGCGAACCCGATGCAGAAGATGTCTTCGACGTGACCGACGTGGTTGCCGCGCAGGAACGCCAACAACATGACCAGGATGAACCCGCCCACGACATACCAGGTGCGGTAGTTGATCTTGCTCCAGCCCCACTGCGCGGACGGCACCTCAGCTTCATCGACGCCGCTGTACGGCTCCACCTCAGTACTGGCCACGGTGATCCCTCCGGTTGGACTGGACTGTCGACCCACATTCTGGCACAGGCCGGTTGGCCGTGGGCAGGTCCGCTCCTGCTATGCCGGCGGCATCAACACCGTGTCGATCATGTACACCTGCGCATTCGCCGTGGACACCCCGCCGCAGACCAGACCGGCGTTGTTGACCCGGATGTTGTTGCCCTGGCCGGTCACCGTCACGCTCGCACCCTGCAGTGTGGTGTGCGTGCCCACGACCCTGGCCGGAGTCGCCTGGCCGTTGACGACGTGGTAGGTCAGGATGCTGGTCAGCATCGCCGAGTCCGTCTTGAGTTGGTCGATGGTGGCCGGCGGCAGTTTCCCGAAGGCGGCATCCGTGGGAGCGAACACCGTGTACTGGCCGCTGTTGAGGGTGTCCACGAGGTTCACCTGGGGATTGAGCCCACCCGACAACGCCGACGTCAACGTGGTGAGCATGGGGTTGTTCGCTGCGGCCTGCGCCACCGGCACCTGCGACATGCCCTGTACCGACGCCGGTCCGGAGGGATTGGCCGCCGCGTAGTCCGCACATCCCGGACCCACCAGGTCGGCCGCTGCCGCGTATGGCGCCATCGCCAGTCCGCATGCCACCAGAGCTACCGCGAGACCGGTTGCCGCCACCGTGTTTTCCGTCTTCATTTCGTTCGCTCCTATTGAGTACCGAGGCGGTGTGCCGCCTCGTTGGGTCCCCGACGTAGATGATTCGGAGTCGATTGGGTCCCGGACGGGGTTCAGCCGTAAGTGAACGAGAAAATCTGCACACCCTTGCTGGGCCGCACCTCGACCGTTCCGGCTGCCTGCGCCTCACCGGCGAGGATCTTGCGGTTGGTCGGCGGTCCGCCGATCGGCACCGTGGTGGTCTTGCCGTCGCGGATCACCTGCAGGGTGCCGGTGCCGCCGACGACGGCGTAGACGTCCTTGGCGTGGTAGTTGAGCTTGATCGACGAGTCGTCGCCGTCGGCCGTCGCCCCCTGGTAGTCCAGTGACCAGCGGCCCTTCAGCGCAAAGCTGTCCGCGGCCAGGGTGGGCGGGTAGTCGAAAATCGCCGATCCTTCGTCGTAGACCCCGCCGCCGCCGAAGTTGACGACCTTGCCGACGCCGAAGTAGGTCTCGGCGGTCAGGATCGTTTTCGGTGTGAGGTCGGGTGCGTCGACGGGCCGGGGAAGTGGCCGGCCGGGTGTGGCGTCGGTGAGCAACTGCCTGATCAACGATTCGGTCTCCCTGTAACCGCCTTCGCCGAACTTCATGTGCCGCACCGTGCCCCGGGCATCGATCAGATACTCGGCCGGCCAATACCGATTGCGGTAGTTCGTCCACGTAGAGAAGTTGTCGTCCAACGCAATCGGATACGTGATGCCCAGGTCGGCTGCTCCCTTGGCGACGTTCTCGGGGACCTTCTCGAAGGCGTACTCGGGTGTGTGTACGCCGACGACCACCAGACCGCTGTCCCGGTAGGCCTGATACCAGCCGACGACGTGTGGGATAGCGCGTTGACAGTTGATGCACGAGTACGCCCAGAAGTCGACCAGTACCACCTTGCCGCGCAACGAAGCCAGCGTGACCGCCTCGCCCCCGGGGGTGTTGAGCCATCGGCTGATGCCTCGCAGATCGGGTGCGGTTCCGCAGTTCAGAAGTTCAGCGGCACCGTTGCTGCAGTTGGACAGCTGCGCGTTCTGGTCGGTGACGATGCCGCCGAGCTCGAGTTGGCGGCGGATTTGTTCTGTGCCACCGACTTTGTCCTGCAGCGAGGAGGTGTAGTCGGGAATCGCGCGTTGCAGTACGGCGGGCAGATCGAACACCAGCGCGACCGCGAGCAGAACGGTCATGATTCCTGCGCCGATCCGGATTTCGCGTTGCCGGCGTCGAAACGCGCTCACCCGCACGGCAATTCGTCGACCGGCGAGGGCGAAGAACAGCAACGGCAATGCGGCACCGCCGGCGAAGGCGGCGGTGAGCACGACGGTTCCCACACCGATCTGGGCGGTCGCACCGGCCACCACGATGGCCGCCAGCACCGGTCCCGCACACGGTACATAGAGCACACCCAACGCCAGGCCGAGTCCGAAACCCTTTCCGCGCGTGCTGATCTGCTTCTGCGGAATGCGTGAGAACGGCTTCTCCAGCAACTGCTCGAAGCGCGGGAAGATCAACCCGGCTCCGATCGCCAGCAGGGCCACCAACGCAACCCAACGGATGGCGTCCTGCGGCAGTCGCAGCGCGGAGAGCAGCGCCGAGCCGAGCAGGGTGACCACACTGAAGCTGAGCACCAAACCGGCAATCACGCGGTAGGGACGGGACCTGTCGGAGTGGGTTTGCGGCGGTAGAACTGCCACGGAGCCTTCGGTTTTCGTCGTCACACCGGCTGAGTTTGTTTGCGCCCCGGAGAAGAAGATCACCGGTAGGACCGGCAGGATGCACGGCGAGATCCCGGTGATGAGGCCACCGAGAAAGCCGACCAACGCGAGAGTCAACATGTCAGCTATTCGTCGCGGATCGCGCCGCGGATTGGTTACACAGTCATTCGGAGTCAGCATCGGCACGGACGGGTCGAACACGCGCGAGTTGACCGCGTACCGCCCGACATGACGCACCCACGCGGCACAATGGTCGGGTGACAATCTCCGATCGCCGCCTGCGAGTGCTGGTGCTGGGCAGCACCGGCTCGATCGGTACCCAGGCATTGGAGGTCATCGCCGCCAACCCGGACCGCTTCGAGGTCGTCGGGTTGGCCGCCGGAGGTCACAACCTGGACACCTTGCTACGACAGCGCGCCGAGACCGGCGTGACCAACATCGCGGTCGCCGACGCGGCCGCCGCCGAACGGGCCGGCGATATTCCCTACCGGGGACCCGATGCCGCCACTCGCCTGGTGCAGGAGACCGAGGCCGACGTCGTGCTGAATGCGCTGGTCGGTGCGCTGGGACTGCGGCCGACGCTGGCCGCGCTGGAGTCTGGGGTCCGGCTGGCCCTGGCCAACAAGGAATCGCTGATCGCCGGGGGGCCTCTGGTGTTGGCGGCGGCGGGTCCGGGGCAGATCGTACCGGTGGATTCCGAGCACTCGGCGCTGGCGCAATGCCTGCGCGGCGGCACCCCCGACGAGGTCGCCGAACTGGTGCTGACGGCCTCCGGCGGGCCGTTCCGCGGCTGGTCGGCGGATGACCTGCAGGGGGTGACCCCAGAGCAGGCGGGCGCGCATCCGACCTGGTCGATGGGGCCGATGAACACCCTGAACTCGGCCTCACTGGTCAACAAGGGCCTCGAACTCATCGAAACGCACCTGCTGTTCGGCATCCCCTATGACCGCATCGAGGTCGTCGTACACCCACAGTCGATCGTGCACTCGATGGTCACCTTCGTCGACGGTTCGACGATCGCCCAGGCCAGTCCACCGGACATGAAGCTGCCGATCGCGCTGGCGCTGGGCTGGCCGCACCGAGTCCCCGGGGCCGCCGCCCGCTGTGACTTCACCAAGGCTTCTACCTGGGAATTCGAGCCGCTGGACAGCGAGGTGTTCCCGGCGGTGGAGTTGGCCCGGCAGGCCGGGGAAACCGGCGGCTGCATGACCGCGGTCTACAACGCCGCCAACGAGGAATCCGCAGAGGCGTTCCTGCAACGGCGCATCCCGTTCCCCGCGATCGTCGCCACCATCGCCGACGTGCTGCACGCTGCTGACCAGTGGGCCGTTTCACCCGCTACCGTGGATGAAGTACTCGAGGCGCAGCGTTGGGCTCGTGAGCGGGCGCAACATGCGATCGCGACAGCTAACCCCGTGTCGGTCCGAGTCTCCGGCTTGGCATGAGAAAGGTCGTAACAGGCTGATGATGTTCGTTATCGGCATTGTGCTGTTTGCGCTGTGCCTCCTCATCTCGGTCGCCCTGCACGAATGCGGCCACATGTGGGCAGCGCGCGGCACCGGCATGAAGGTGCGCCGCTACTTCGTCGGCTTCGGGCCGACGCTGTGGTCGACCCGACGTGGTGAGACCCAGTACGGGATCAAGGCCCTGCCGCTGGGCGGTTTTTGCGACATCGCCGGGATGACTCCCGCCGAGGAACTCGCGCCCGACGAAGAAGACCGCGCGATGTACAAGCAGGCGACCTGGAAACGCGTGACAGTGCTGTTCGCCGGGCCGGGAATGAACTTCGTGCTGTTCCTGGTGCTGATGTACGCCATCGCGGTGATCTGGGGGCTGCCCAACCTGCATCAGTCGACGAAGGCAGTCGTCGGCGAAACCAGCTGCGTCGCACAGGAAACCGTCAAGGGCAAGCTCGACAAATGCGACGGACCGGGCCCCGCGGCGCTGGCCGGGATCCGCGCCGGCGACGTCGTGGTCAAGGTGGGCGACACCCCGGTGTCGACCTTCGAGGAAATGGCGACGGCGGTGCGCAAACTGCACGGCACCGTGCCCGTCGTGGTCGAACGTGACGGGAAGACCATCGTCACCAACGTCAATGTCGAAAGCACCCAGCGTTTCGTCTCCGCCGGACGCGACGCTGACGCCAAAGCCGCGACGGTCGGTGCCATCGGCGTGGCGGCGCCGTCGCCCGAACCGCCGACCCGGTACAACGTGCTGTCGGCGGTGCCGGCCACGGTAGCTTTCTCCGGCCAACTCACCGTCGAGGTCGGCAAATCCCTGGCCGCCATTCCCTCCAAGATCGGCGCCCTGGTCCAAGCCATCGGCGGCGGTGAGCGCGACCCGCAGACCCCGATGAGCGTCGTGGGCGCCAGCATCATCGGCGGCGACACCGTCGACCACGGGCTGTGGGTGGCCTTCTGGTTCTTCCTGGCCCAGCTGAACCTCATCCTGGGCGCCATCAACCTGCTGCCGTTACTGCCGTTCGACGGAGGCCATATCGCCGTCGCGTGCTACGAAAAGATCCGCAACATGATCCGGTCGGCGCGCGGCAAGGTGGCTGGCGCCCCGGTGAATTACCTCAAGCTCATGCCGGCGACCTACGTGGTGCTGGCTCTCGTAGCCGGATTCTTCCTGTTGACCGTCACCGCCGACCTGGTCAATCCCATCCGGCTCTTCTAGAAACAGAGAGAAGGCGAAGCCAAGTGACCATAGGCCTGGGTATGCCGCAGCCCCCGGCCCCCACGCTGGCGCCGCGGCGCAAGACGCGACAGCTGATGGTCCGCGACGTCGGGGTCGGCAGCGATCACCCGATCGCGGTGCAGTCCATGTGCACCACCAAGACCCACGACGTCAACACCACCCTGCAGCAGATCGCCGAGCTGACCGCCGCCGGGTGCGACATCGTGCGGGTGGCCTGTCCACGTCAGGAGGACGCCGACGCGCTGGCCGAGATCGCCAAGCACAGCCAGATCCCGGTGATCGCCGACATCCACTTCCAGCCGAAATACATCTTCGCCGCGATCGACGCCGGCTGCGCGGCGGTTCGGGTCAACCCGGGCAACATCAAGGAATTCGACGGCCGGGTCGGTGAGGTGGCCAAAGCCGCCGGGGCCGCGGGCATCCCGATCCGCATCGGTGTCAACGCCGGCTCGCTGGACAAGCGGTTCATGCAGAAGTACGGCAAAGCCACCCCCGAGGCGCTGGTCGAGTCGGCGCTGTGGGAGGCCTCGCTGTTCGAGGAGCACGGCTTCGGCAACATCAAGATCAGCGTCAAGCACAACGACCCGGTGATCATGGTCGCGGCCTACGAGCAGTTGGCCGCGCAGTGCGACTACCCGCTGCATCTCGGGGTCACCGAGGCCGGTCCGGCGTTCCAGGGCACCATCAAGTCCGCCGTCGCCTTCGGCGCGCTGCTCTCCCGGGGGATCGGCGACACCATCCGGGTGTCGTTGTCGGCGCCGCCCGTCGAGGAAGTCAAGGTCGGCACGCAGATCCTGGAGTCGCTGAACCTGCGCCCACGCGGGCTGGAGATCGTGTCCTGCCCGTCGTGCGGCCGCGCCCAGGTGGACGTCTACACCCTGGCCAACGAGGTGACCGCCGGGCTGGACGGGCTCGACGTGCCGCTCCGGGTGGCTGTGATGGGCTGCGTGGTCAACGGGCCGGGGGAGGCCCGCGAGGCAGATCTGGGCGTGGCGTCCGGCAACGGCAAAGGTCAGATCTTCGTCAAGGGCGAAGTGATCAAGACGGTGCCCGAGGCGCAGATCGTCGAGACGCTGATCGAAGAGGCCATGCGGCTCGCCTCGGAGATGGGTGACCTGACCGAGACGGATCCGGGGACGGCAGCAAGCGGTTCGCCTATTGTCACCGTAAGCTGATAGGGGCCAAACTCACCGGCCCTCGATTCGCACCACAGAGAGTTATGAGATGTCGGCTCCGCCCATCTTGCGCCTGGTTGGCGAGAGACGGGTGTCAGTGGTGCGTGACGCCGCCGCCGTCTGGCGTGTCCTGGGGGAGAACCCGGTCGAATCGTGCATGGTGGCCGCCCGCGTCGCCGACTACGGTGTCGAGCCCAATTCCATCGGCGGCGAACTGTGGACCCGCGGCGGCGTGGACGAGTCGCTGTGTTTCGCCGGCGCCAATTTGATTCCACTGCGCGGCAACCTGATTGATCTCAACGCGTTCGCCGACGAGGCCAAGAGCACGGCACGGCGGTGTTCGTCGCTGGTCGGTCGGGCCGATTTGGTGCTGCCGATGTGGCAGCGCCTCGAACCCGCCTGGGGGCCCGCGCGTGACGTGCGCGCCGACCAACCGCTGATGGCGCTCAACGCCCATCCAAACTGCACGCTGGACACCGAAGTGCGCCAGGTGCGTCCGGAGGAACTGGACGCCTATCTGGTCGCGGCGGTGGACATGTTCATCGGCGAGGTCGGGGTCGATCCGCGACTCGGCGACGGCGGCCGCGGATATCGTCGTCGCGTCGCCAGCCTGATTGCGGCCGGACGGGCGTGGGCCCGCTTCGAGCACGGCCAGGTCGTGTTCAAGGCCGAGGTGGGTTCGCAGTCACCCTCGGTCGGCCAGATCCAGGGCGTCTGGGTCCATCCCGAGCGGCGGGGCCTGGGCATGGGCACCGCGGGCACCGCGACGCTGGCCGCGGTTATCGTCGGCAGCGGGCGGATCGCCAGCCTGTACGTGAACGATTTCAACACCGTGGCGCGGGCCGCCTACGCCCGCATCGGGTTCAAGGAAGTCGGCACCTTCGCAACGGTGTTGCTGGATTAGTGCTCGCCTCGGGTGTGCGGCTGGCTGCACACTCGACGCGATCCGGCGTCATAGCGCCACCCGGCTGACTCGAAAAGGGCCGTAATTGGCCGACTTACGAGTATCGTCACAATCTCCGATCGTCAGTGTTTCCGGCTGGGAGGACAATGATGTCGTTTCTGATCGCCGCACCAAGCCTTTTGACTTCAGCCGCGGCGGATGCCGCAGGTATCGGATCCTCGCTCGTCGCAGCGAATCTGGCGGCATTGGCACCGACCAGCACGCTGATCGCAGCCGCCGGTGACGAGGTGTCGGCGGCGATCGCCTCGCTGTTTTCCGGCCACGGCGAGGCATACGAGGCTGCCAGCCGGCAGGCCGCCGCCTTCCACGAGCAATTCGTGCAGGCACTAGGCAATGCCAGCAAGGCGTATGCGACCGCCGAGGCGATCAATGCCGGTCCGCTGCAGCCACTCGTCGACCCCATTCTGGGTGCGATCAACGCGCCGACGAACCTGCTGCTGGGACGGCCGCTCATCGGCGACGGGTTCAACGGCGTGAACGGCACCGGCCAAGCCGGCGGGGACGGCGGGATCCTGTGGGGCAATGGCGGCCGGGGCGGGTCAGGAATTGCGGGCGGGACGGGCGGACGCGGGGGCAACGCCGGCTTCTTCGGCAACGGCGGTGCCGGCGGTACCGGTGGCCTGCGCGGCGGAGCGGGCGGCGCCGGCGGCACCGGCGGTTTGTTCTGGGGCAACGGCGGGGCCGGCGGTACCGGCGGTCTCGGCGGCAACCTGTACGGCGGCGCCGGAACCGTCGCCGGCGGGGCCGGGGGAGCCGGCGGCAGGCCGTTCTTGTTCGGTGCCCCGGGCGCAACCGGCAACGCCGGCGCATTCCTCAACACGGCCACCTTCGTGACTGAAGCCCAGTTCGCCGAGTGGGCGCTAGCCACACCGGACGGGAATTTCCTGCTGATCGGCACCGACGGCACGAATCTGAGCAGAATCCTGGCGGATCCCACTGGGACCCCGAACTTCCATCTGTTCATGGAGCAGAGCACCACCTCGGCGTCGACGATCGTCGGACACACCAGCGTGTCCAACCCGTCGTGGACGACCATCCAGACCGGTGTGTGGAGCGAGACGGCCGGCGTCACCAACAACGTCTTCACCCCGTGGACGTACGACAACTGGCCGACCGTCTACAACCAACTCGAGGGCGCGTACGGCGACGACATCAACACGACGGTCATCGGCAACTGGCCGGTCATCACCGACATCGCCGGCGCCGGGTCGCATCCTGCGGACAATGTCATTTTCGTCCCGCATGACGCCGCGAGCGACCCGTACTGGGTAGCGTCGCAAAACATGGTCGGCCAGGAAACCCAGGCCGCGATCATGCTCGCCGACCCCGACAAAGCGAATTTCATCTTCTCCTACTACGTAGGTGTCGACGAGATGGGGCATGCATTCGGCGGCGGCTCGCCGGAGTACGCGGCGGCCCTTCGAAACATGGACGCCAACCTCGGCCAACAAATTGCGGGTCAGCCGTTGGCGACAAGAGGCGTGCTGGGCGCGGTAGCCGACTGGGAGGCCATGTGGCAGCCCACCCACCCCGGCGAGGAATGGAACACCCTCATCGTCACCGACCACGGCCACACGGATACCAACATCGCCGGCATCGGTCACGGTTTCCAATCACCCGTTGAGACAGCAAGTTTCCTGATGTGGGATCAGGCCGGCAACAATATCCATGACGGCTGGATCAACAACTCATGGCAGATCGTCAGTACGACGCCGACGATCATGGATACCTTCAGCCTTCCGACGCCGAGCTACATGCAGGGTGCGCCGCTGACGTCCCCGGTCTTCAACGGCACCTACTTCGATCCCGACGTCAACTTGTTCAATGTGCTCAACCAGACATTCGCCGCCCAGGGTTATCCCGATGTTCCGACCAACCTGATCCTGGACTCGCGCACGCTCGCGGCCTCGATTCCCTACTTCGTCTACGACCCGATCCAAAGCCTTGTGGATGCAGTGCCGAGCTTCTTGCAGTTGCCGGTCTCGTGGGTCGGTGCCGGCGTCTACCAGACCCTGAATATCCCCGCGCAGATCTTCGTCCGGTTCACCGGTGTGACCGGCAACCAGATCATCCCGCCGATCCTCAACCCGTTCGCGCCCTAGCAAGCGTCACGGTTTCGTCTCGGTGTGTCTACGAGGCGGTGACGCCGACAGTTTCTACCATCAGCATCGATGGTCACAAAAAAAACTCCAGTCTCAGCAGTCACACTGGCAACCTCGGTGGTGTGCCTGCTGGTGGCGCTCGCCGTCCTGCCCGGCTGTACCCCGCGGCCCGAAGGTCCCGGACCCGCCGCCGAGAAGTTCCTGGCCGCGCTGTCCGTCGGTGACACCGCGACCGCGGCGCAACTGAGCGACAGCCCCAACGACGCGCGCGAAGCGCTCAACGCGGCCTGGGCCGGCCTGCAGGCCACCCACCTTGACGCGCAGGTGCTGAGCTCGAAGTACGCCGAGGACACCGGCACGGTGGTGTACCGCTTCACCTGGCACCTGCCCAAGAACCGGATCTGGAGCTATGACGGCCAGCTGAAGATGGCCCGCGATGAGGGACGTTGGCAGGTGCGCTGGACCCCGACCGGCCTGCATCCCAGGCTCGGTGAGCACCAGACGTTCGCGTTGCGGGCCGACCAGCCCCGGCGCGCCTCGGTCAACGAGTTCGGCGGCACCGACGTGCTGGCGCCGGGCTACCTGTACAACTACTCACTGGACGCCACCCAAGCCGGGACCGAATTGATCGCCACGTCCCACGCCGTCATCGAGGCGCTGCACCCGTTCAACGACCAACTCAACGACCCGCAACTGCTTGCCGAAATGGCAAGCTCCGCAACCCAACCCGTCGATCTGGTCACGTTGCTGCCCGACGACAGCAACCGCGTCTTCCCGGCGATCGGCAGACTGCCCGGCGTCGTCGTCACGCCGCGCCCCGAGCTGTTGCCCACCGATCCGAACTTCGCGCCCGCGGTGATGGGCCAGGTGAAAAAGGCGGTGGTCGACCAACTCGACGGGCAGGCGGGGTGGCGGATCGTCACCACCAACCAGAACGGGGTCGACGTCGCGGTGCTGCACGAAGTCGAGGGCACACCGGCGCCGTCGGTCTCGATCACGCTGGACCGCGCGGTGCAGAACGCCGCACAGCATGCCGTGGACACCCGTGGCGGCAAAGCCATGCTGGTGGTGATCAAACCGTCGACCGGCGAGATCCTGGCCATCGCGCAGAACGCGGGTGCGAACGCCGATGGCCTGCTCGCCACCACCGGCCTCTATCCGCCGGGGTCCACCTTCAAGATGATCACCGCCGGTGCGGCCGTGGAGCGCGACATGGCCACCCCGAACACCATGCTCGGATGTCCCGGCCACCTGGACATCGGGCACCGCACCATCCCCAACTACGGCGGCTTCGATCTTGGCGTGGTGCCCCTGTCGCGGGCGTTCGCCAGTTCCTGCAACACCACCTTCGCCGAACTGAGCAGCAAGTTGCCGCCGCGCGGCCTGACCCAGGCCGCCAACCGCTACGGCATCGGGCTGGACTATCAGGTCGAGGGCATCACCACGGTGACCGGCTCGGTGCCGCCCACGGTGGACCTGACCGAGCGCACCGAGGACGGCTTCGGGCAGGGCCGGGTGCTGGCCAGCCCGTTCGGCATGGCTTTGGTCGCGGCCACGGTCGCGGCCGGGAAGACTCCGGTCCCGCAGCTGATCGCCGGTCGGCCCACCACCGTCTCCGGCGACAACACCCCGATCAGCCCGAAGATGGTCGAAGCGTTGCGGCCGATGATGCGCCTGGTCGTGACCAACGGCACCGCCAAGGAGATCGCCGGCTGCGGGGAGATCTACGGCAAGACCGGCGAGGCCGAGTTCGCGGGCGGATCACATTCCTGGTTCGCCGGATACCGCGGTGACCTGGCGTTCGCGGCGCTCATCGTCGGGGGCGGCAGCTCGGAATACGCGGTCCGGATGACCAAAGTGATGTTCGACTCGCTGGCGCCTGGCTACCTGGCCTGACAAACGCTGCTAGCGGCCGCTCGCCGGCCTACGGGCCGAAGGCGCTCGCCAGGGTCGGGTCGAACGTCTTGATCCGCGTGACACCGCGACGCTGGCAGCAGGCCAGGTGAAGCAGATCGCGCGCGCCGAGACCGCGGTGGCGGGTGTGCAGTATTCGAGCGTGCAGGATGTCGGCCATCTCGACGGGCCAGATTTCCGCTAGCTCCCGTGCCAATGTCAATGCCGAATCCAGCGTCGAGATCCGGCCCACCGGCAGGTACGCGTGCAGCAATTCCTGGGCGACCTCAGCTGAGGTGACAAGCCGCTCCTTGTGTTCCACGCTGTGCACGAGGAACTCGCGGGCGGGCGTTCGCAGTGGGTGATCGCGACCCACCGCATACATGAAGACGTTGGTGTCGACGAAAATCACGACGTCGTGAGCCCGCGACGGCGGGACTCGGCCATCACCTGCAGATGCGTCTCCCAATCAGGTTCTGTTCCTGCGTCTTCGGAATGCGCGAAGAACTCAAGCAGGTCCCGGGCGGTACGAATGGGACGTTCCCGTTGGGCCTCGAGTTGCTTGAGTCCCGCTTGTCGCAGCCAGTTGCTGAGGGACATCTGCTGCGCCGCGGCTTGCTGGCGGAAGGCTTCCCGCTCTTCCTCGGACAGAATCACCTGAACTCGCCTACTCATGTGTATGTAGATACACATGCATCGGACCAAGCGTGCAGACAGCAGCCGAGAACCGCGCGCCGACGAGGGCTTTGCTGCAACGAAGCTACGTCCGCCGGTAAGTTACGTGTGGTGGGCGAATCATCGCCAGTAGTCGAGCAGTGGAAAAGGCGATGACGGAATCCGGCGGGGACATGGCAGTGCGGGTGTCGGATGCTGACCGCAACGGCACCATGCGGCGGCTGCACAACGCTTTGGCGCTCGGGCTGATCGACCTTGACGAATTCGAGCAGCGCTCGACGCAGGTGTCTTTTGCGCGCACCCGCAACGAGCTGGACAGTCTGGTCGGTGACCTGCCCGCGCCGGGCGCGATCGTGACGTCGGCCACCGATCGGGTGGAGTTGCGCGGCTGGGCCGGCTCGCTCAAGCGCCACGGCGAGTGGACGGTGCCGACCCGGTTGTCGCTGGTGCGCCGGTTCGGCAACATCGAACTCGACCTCACCAGAGCCCGTTTCGCCGGTCCCGTCGTCGTCATCGAGATCGACATGAAGTTCGGCAACCTCGACCTGCGGTTGCCCGACGGTGCGAGTGCCTCGATCGACAACGTGGAAGCCTACGTCGGTAGCGCGACCGACCGTCGCAAAGATCCGCCGGCCGAAGGCAACCCGCACGTCGTCCTGAGCGGTCAGTTGGTGTTCGGGTCGGTGATCATCCGGGGTCCCCGCCGCCGGACGTTGCTGCGCCGGCCTCGGTTCTGATCGCCGCTCGCCGAGATCGAAAGGCTGCAGACGAACTCTTCGAGCGCGGGCCTGCAGAGGTGCAATCTCGATGCGTGCGCCGAACTCGGTGCCGCGCCGGGCCGAGCCGCACATCGCTAAGCTGTGTCCCATGCCTGCTCGCACCGCGCTTGCCCCCGGCGTGCTGTCGTCCACGTTGCCGGTGCCCAAGTGGATCGCGCGCCCGGAATACGTCGGCAAGGCCACCGCCAAAGAGGGCACCGAGCCTTGGGTCCAGGAACCCGAGGTCATCGAAAACATGCGCGTCGCGGGGCGGATCGCGGCGCAGGCGCTGCAGGAAGCCGGCAAGGCCGTCGCGCCCGGCGTTACCACCGACCATCTGGACCGCATCGCGCACGACTACATGGTCGACCACGGCGCCTACCCGTCCACGTTGGGCTACAAGGGTTTTCCGAAATCGTGCTGCACGTCGCTCAACGAGGTCATCTGCCACGGCATCCCGGATTCGACGGTGATCGAGGACGGCGACATCGTCAACATCGACGTCACCGCATACATCAACGGGGTGCACGGCGACACCAACGCGACCTTTCTGGCCGGTGACGTCGCCGAGGAACACCGCTTGCTCGTCGAGCGCACGCACGAGGCGACGATGCGCGCGATCAAAGCCGTCAAGCCCGGCCGGGCGCTGTCGGTGGTGGGTCGGGTCATCGAGGCGTACGCAAATCGGTTCGGGTACAACGTAGTTCGCGACTTCACCGGTCACGGCATCGGCACCACGTTCCACAACGGGCTGGTGGTCCTGCATTACGACCAGCCGGCCGTCAGCACCGTCTTGCAACCCGGGATGACGTTCACCATCGAGCCGATGATCAACCTCGGCGCGCTGGATTACGAGATCTGGGACGACGGCTGGACGGTCGTCACCAGAGACCGCAAGTGGACAGCGCAGTTCGAGCACACCCTGCTGGTCACCGACACCGGCGCCGAGATCCTCACGCTGCCGTAACACGTCGACGAACAGCCGGCAGCAAACCGGTCGCAATGAAGACGGTCGAGCCGATCGTTGGCGGCGCCGGACGCACCTCTTCGACCGGAATCGTCCCGGGTGCTCGTGGCCCCGGTTTCGGGTAATTTGCGGGGGGTGCCCACGATGATGACCACGCTCGATGGATTCCCTGTGCCAGTGGGCGTGTCCGGTCCGGACAACGGCACCGTCGTGGTGATACTGGCCGCCGAGCAGCGTGCCCCGTCGGCCTACGACGCCGTGTGCGAGCGGCTGCACAACGCGTCGTTGCGCACCGTCGTCATCGGCGCCGACCCGCGGCTGACCGCCAAGTCGGTGATCGGCATTCTCGACTCGTTGGGCATTGCGTGGGCGGTGGCGGTCGGCGACCGCGCCGGCGCCGAGCTGGCCTGGGAATTGGCGGCCACCAGGTTGGGCAGGTTCGCGGGGCTGGTCGCGATCGATCGCGTGCACCCGCGGGTGGCCGCTGCCGACGACGCTGACGAAATCTGTCCGCCGGTGGAGATTGCCACGACCGTGCTGGTGAGCACGCCGGCGATGCGCGACGCCGCCCGCGAGAGCCAGCGGTTCGTCTTCGGCGACTACCGGGTGGTGGAGTTGCTGGGCCGGCGCAGCGCGAGCGAGTCGACCGCGCAGTTGGCCACCGAGATCATCTTGCGCACCAGCGGCTGGTAGCGCGGCAGAGTGGTTGACTGGCGGGCATGACTGGGCACCTCTCGCCGTCCGACCTGGAACGACTGGTCGCAGCCGGCGACGTCGACACCGTCATCGTGGCCTTCACCGACATGCAGGGCCGGCTGGTCGGCAAACGGGTCGCGGGCCGGTTCTTCGTCGACGAGGTTGCCGGCCACGGCGCCGAATGCTGCAGTTATCTGCTGGCCGTGGATGTCGACGTCAACACCGTGGCGGGATACGCCATGTCGAACTGGGAAACCGGCTACGGCGACATGGTGATGACGCCGGACCTGTCCACGTTGCGGCTGGTGCCGTGGCTGCCCGCCACCGCGTTGGTGATCGCCGACTTGTCCTGGCTGGACGGCGGCCCGGTCGTGCAGTCGCCGCGTGCCATCCTGCGCCGCCAGCTCGAGCGCCTCGAGCGGCGTGGCTTGGTCGCCGATGCCGCCACCGAGTTGGAGTTCATCGTGTTCGACCAGTCCTACCGCCAGGCGTGGGCCGACGGCTACCGCCGCCTGACGCCGGCCAGCGACTACAACATCGACTACGCGATCATGGCCGGTTCGCGCATGGAACCACTGCTGCGCGACATCCGGCTGGGCATGCAGGGTGCGGGTCTGCAGATCGAGGCGATCAAAGGCGAGTGCAACAACGGCCAGCAGGAACTCGGCTTCCGCTACGCGGAGGCGCTGGTCACCTGCGACAACCACGCCGTCTACAAGAACGGCGCCAAGGAGATCGCCGACCAACACGCCAAGAGCCTGACGTTCATGGCCAAATACGATGAGCGCGAAGGCAATAGCTGTCACATCCACCTGTCGCTGCGCGACGCGGACGGCGCCTCGGCATTCTTCGATCCCGGCGCGCCGCGCGGCATGTCGGCGACGTTCCGCGGTTTCATCGCCGGGCTGCTGGCCACGGTGCGCGAGCTCACTTTGTTCTATGCGCCGAACATCAACTCCTACAAGCGTTTTGTCGACGGCAGCTTCGCCCCGACCGCGGTGGCGTGGGGATTGGACAACCGCACCTGCGCGCTGCGGGTGGTGGGGCACGAACGCAATATCCGAGTCGAATGCCGCGTCCCCGGCGGCGACGTCAACCAGTACCTCGCGGTGGCGGCGCTGATCGCGGGCGGCTTGTACGGTGTCGAGCAGGGCCTGGAACTCGGCGACCCGTACGCCGGAAACGCCTATCAGGCCGACGATGTCGAGCGGCTACCGTCCACCCTCGCCGAGGCGGCCGCGCTGTTCGGGGATTCGGCGGTGGCGCGGCAGGCATTCGGCGACGACGTGGTCGCGCACTACCTGAACAACGCGCGCGTGGAACTGGCGGCGTTCAACGCGGCGGTCACCGATTGGGAGAGGATGCGTGGTTTTGAGCGGCTCTAGGCCCCCGGTCGTGGGCCTGACCATGTACCGGGAGCAGGTACGCACCGGGGTCTGGGACATCCCCGCGGCCTATCTGCCGTCCGACTACTTCGAAGGCGTCGTGCAGGCCGGCGGTGTCCCGGTGCTGTTGCCTCCCCAGCCGGTGCGAAGCGACACCGTCGAGGCGCTGCTCGACAGTCTGGACGCTCTGGTCATCACCGGCGGTTACGACCTCGACCCCGCCACCTACGGCCAGCAACCCCACCCGAGCACCGATCAACCGCGTGCCGACCGCGACGCCTGGGAGTTTGCGTTGCTGCGGGCCGCGCTGGACCGGCGACTGCCGGTGCTCGGCATCTGCCGGGGCGCGCAGATCTTCAACGTCGCCTTCGCCGGCACCCTGCACCAACATCTGCCCGAGGTGCTGGGCCACTCCGGGCATCGTGCGGGCAACGGGATATTCAGCCGGCTGCCGGTGCGGACCGTGGCGGGCACCCGCGCGGCCGCGCTGCTGGGCGAAACCGCCGACGTGCCGTGCTATCACCATCAGGCCATCGACAAGGTCGGCGACGGACTGGTGGTCGGCGCGTGGGACGTCGACGGCGTGGTCGAGTCCGTCGAGCTACCCGGCGACGCGTTCGCGCTTGCGGTGCAATGGCATCCGGAGAAGGCGCTGGACGATCTGCGGCTGTTCACGGCCCTGGTGGACGCGGCGAGGGCCGGCCTATGACGGCCACCGACGTGGTCAACCCGGCCACCGAAGAGGTGTTGCGCACGGTCGAGCACGCCGACGCCGCTGCCGTCGACGACGCGGTGGGGCGGGCCCACGCTGCGCAGCGCCGCTGGGCGAAGTTGGCCCCGGCCGAGCGGGCCGCCGGCCTGCGTGCCTTCGCAGCCGTCGTCGACACCCACCGCGACGAACTCGCCGCCCTCGAAGTGGCCAACTCCGGACACCCGATCGGCTCGGCGGAATGGGAGGCCGGCAACGTCCGCGACGTGCTGCAGTATTACGCCGGCAGCCCGGAGCGCCTGTGCGGCAAGCAGATTCCGGTGGCCGGTGGGCTCGACGTCACCTTCAACGAGCCGATGGGCGTGATCGGGGTGATCACCCCCTGGAACTTTCCGATGGTGATCGCGACCTGGGGCATCGCGCCGGCCTTGGCCGCGGGCAACGCGGTCCTGGTCAAGCCCGCCGAGTGGACACCGCTGAGCACGATGCGACTCGCGGAGTTGGCGGTCGAGGCCGGGCTGGACCCGAACCTGCTGCAGGTGCTGCCCGGGCGGGGATCGGTGGTGGGGGAGCGCTTCGTCACCCATCCCGGGATCCGAAAGGTCGCATTCACCGGGTCCACCGGCGTCGGCAAGCAGGTGATGGCCGGTGCGGCGGCCGCGGTGAAGCGGGTGACCCTGGAACTGGGCGGCAAGAGCGCCAACATCGTCTTCGCCGACTGCGACCTGGAGCGCGCGGCCGCGACGGCGCCGGCCGGAGTCTTCGATAACGCGGGCCAGGATTGCTGCGCCCGCAGCCGGATCCTGGTGCAGCGCAGCGTCTACGACCGGTTCATGGAGTTGCTGGAGCCGGCCGTGCAGGCAGTGGTGGTCGGGGATCCCGGAGCGCGGGACACCGAGATGGGCCCGCTGGTCTCGGCGGCGCACCGGGACAAGGTGGCCTCCTACGTGCCCGACGACGCGCCCGTCGCCTTTCGGGGGACGGCACCACGCGGGCCCGGGTTCTGGTTCCCGCCAACGGTTCTCACCCCGCAGCGCACCGACCGCAGCGTCACCGACGAGATCTTCGGGCCGGTGGTCACGGTGTTGGCGTTCGACGACGAACACGACGCGGTGACACTGGCCAACGACACCGAATACGGTCTGTCCGGGTCGATCTGGACCGACGACCTGTCCCGCGCGCTGCGCGTGTCCCGGGCGGTGGAAGCGGGCAACCTGTCGGTGAACTCGCATTCCTCGGTGCGCTACAGCACCCCGTTCGGCGGGTTCAAACAGTCGGGCCTCGGTCGTGAGTTGGGGCCGGACGCGCCGCTGCAGTTCACCGAGACCAAGAACGTCTTCATCGCGATCAAGGAGAGCTGATGATCAACCTCACGCAGCGGCTTTCCGGCCGGGTGGCCGTCATCACCGGCGGCGGTAGCGGCATCGGCCTGGCCGCGGCCCGCCGCATGCACGCCGAGGGCGCCCAGATCGTGATCGGTGACATCGACACCGAAGCCGGCGGCGCGGCAGCAGAACAGCTCTCCGGTTTGTTCGTGCCCGTCGACGTTTCCGACGAAGACTCGGTGCACAAGCTGTTCGACGCCGCCGGGCACGCTTGCGGGGCGGTCGACATCGCGTTCAACAACGCCGGCATCTCACCGCCGGAGGACGACCTGATCGAGAACACCGAACTGGCGGCCTGGCAACACGTCCAGGACGTCAACCTCAAGTCGGTGTATCTGTGCTGTCGGGCGGCGTTGCGGCACATGGTGCCGGCCGGGAAGGGCGCCATCATCAACACGGCATCCTTTGTCGCGGTGCTGGGTTCGGCCACTTCGCAGATCTCCTACACCGCCTCCAAGGGCGGGGTGCTGGCCATGTCTCGGGAACTCGGCGTGCAGTACGCGCGGCAGGGTATCCGCGTCAACGCCCTGTGCCCGGGTCCGGTCAATACACCGCTGCTTCAAGAACTCTTCGCCAAGGATCCGGAACGGGCCGCGCGCCGTCTGGTGCACGTACCGCTGGGCCGATTCGCCGAGCCGGACGAAATCGCCGCCGCCGTGGCGTTTTTGGCCAGCGACGACGCGTCGTTCATCACGGCGTCCACATTCCTGGTCGACGGCGGCATCAGCTCGGCCTACGTGACACCGCTGTAGCGGCGTCAGGAGTAGACGAGCCTCGCGCAGACTGCCCGCCCGCCGATCGTCCGCAGTCGCCGCGCCGAAGCGCGGAAATCGACGCTGACCGGGCTCGGCGGTTCGATGTCGCTCCAAGCCGAGGGCACCGACAGACGGCCCACCCTTCGGCCACCGCCCCAGCGCGCGGTCACCGTCGTTCGGCCGGCCGCCGGTTTGCGCCCGACCGGACCGGATCCTCTGCCCAAAAAGTTCAGCAGGTGCATCGGGAACTTGACCGGCGCCCGCAACGAACCCAGCCGCGCCAGCGACGCCGACACCGACAGCAACGCCGCGTCGAATGCCGCCGACGGCGACGACGCGAGAGACTGCAGCACCTGCGGGAGAGCGGCGATCAATTGCGATCCGGCGGTCACGACTTCCGGGTCGCCGGCCACGCTTTGTTGGGCCGGCAGAGCGACCGCCAGCGGCGCCGACGTGAACGGCGTGACCCGGGCCGCCGTGGCAGCAGCGTCGGCGTAGCTGTACATCGCCGCAACGTCCTGGGCCCACATCTGTTCGTAGTCGGCGTCCATGGCAGCGATCGTCTCGGTGTCCTGACCCAGCGGATTCCCGTCAGCCACCGACCTGCGTTGGGAACGGTTGGCCGCGATCACCGCGGGAGGCACCACCGCGGCACGCGCATCTTCGTAGGCGCTCGCGGCCGCCATCGCATGCGCCGCCGCCTGCTCGCCCGTGGCGGCCGCGGCGGCCAGCCACCCCAGGTACGGCACCGCGGATTGGGTCATCGCGATCGCCGCGTGACCCTGCCATCCAGAGGTCAGCCGCGTCGTCACCGAGCGGAAGCCGTCCGCCGCTTCGTCCAACCCGTCCGCCAACCGGTTCCACGCCGTCGCGGCGGCCAACAGCGATCCCGGACCAGGACCGCAATACAGCCGCGCCGAGTTGACCTCCGGCGGAATCGCCCCGTAATCCACGGCTACCTCTCCCCAGCAGTCGGCCGCGACCGTCGGGAGACGCGCGCGACGCGGAGATCCACCTTCCCAACCTATCGCGACCAATTTAGGTCAGCCACACGAAAATAATTTGAGTTCGACTAGAACAGCTCTATCAGCGGAATCGCCATTTCCGCCGTGGTCGCCGCGCCGTGGAACCCGACGAGGCTAGCCGTTTCGGGAGGTTCGTGACCGCTCGCCAGAATCGCGGACTCGCCGGTGCAGACGACGACGACATCGCCGATCCTGGGTAGGTGTTCGGCGCTGACCGGGCCGAAGATCCCCGACGCGACGGCGTCGTCCCGGCTGCGCACTTCTGCTTGACCGGCCAGCACATCGGTCCAGATGGCCAGCACGTCTTCGGCGGCGCCCGGTTCGGTGTGCAGGTAGCGCACCCGCGGCTCACCGGCCACCACCCGCACACCCGCCGCCAGCCGGGGATCGGCGGCCATGTCGACGCGGGCGTCCGGCGGGACGTTGAGGCCGCCGTGGTCGGCGGTCACCAGCAGCGCGGCATCGTCGGGCAGCGACTCGACCACCCGGGTGAGCAGGGCGTCCACCCCGGCCGCGGCCTCGTGCCACTCGGCCGACCCGACCCCGAACACGTGCGCGGCGGTGTCCAGGTCGGCGGTGTACCCGTAGACCAGACCCGGGCCCGCGCGTAGCTCTTCGGCTACCCGTGCCGCGTAGTCGCCATCGGAGCGCGTCCCCACGAACTGCGCGCCCCGGTAGGCCGCCGCTGTCAGACCGCTGCCCAGGAACCACTCCGGCAGCACGGCGCGCGCGCTGACCCCGGCCCGCGTCAGCCGCTCGAACCACGTCGGCAGCGGCTGCCATTGCTGGTGCGGTGGGTCGTCGCGCCACCGGATGTGGCTGAGCACCCGGTCGGTGCCGGGCACGTTGACGGTGAAACCCAGCACGCCATGCCGGCCGGGCGGTGCGCCGGTGCCCAGCGACACCAGGCTGGTCGGCGTGGTGGACGGGAAGGTGCAGTCCAGGCGTCGCAGCCGCCCGGTGCCGCCGGCGAGCACCGAGGCCAGCAGCGGCGCGTCGTCGGCCAGGTCCGGCAACAGCTCCCAGCCCATCCCGTCGACCAGCACCACGCAGACGCGCTCAGGGACGCCGAGCGAGTCGGCCAGCGCCAGCGTGTCCGTCGCGTCCGGTGCCCCGAACAATGCCGCGACGCTGGGCAGCACGTCGCAGATCGAACCGGGCACGCGGTCAGTGTGGCACGAAATCAGCTGTGCGCGAGCCGAGGTGCTGTCAGCAGGCGACGCGCCGGTGACCCCCGCGTTGGCAATCACCGGTCCGGGACGCGACACTGAGGGGGTGACGACCCAAGCGGAAGGGTTGGACCCAGCGGTCACCGAACGGATCGGCGCGCTGCTGCGTGCGCGCGGGTTGCGGCGGATGGCGTCGCGGATCCAGGTGCTCGCGGTGCTCGAACCCGTCCGCGGACACCTGTCGGTGGCAGAGATCCACAACCGGCTGCCCGCCTGCCTGCCCGCGGGCATTCAGCCCCCCGATCTCGCCACCATCTACCGTACGGTGACCACCCTGGTCGATCAGGGCGTCCTGCACGGGCTGACCATGGACGACGGCGTCACCACCTACGGCATGGCCACCACACCGCACCACCACGCGGTGTGCACCAAGTGCGACGCGGTCATCGAAGTGCCCGCGCCCGAACTCAGTTCGGCGCTCGCGCACGCGATGGCGGCCAGCCGGTTCGCGTTGTCGGAGCAGGCCGGTCTGACGTTGCGCGGCTTGTGTCCGGCTTGCCAGGACAGCGTGCAGGACCATCTTGCGGGGGAGAGTGATCCGACCGACCCGCGGCCCACCGGCCGGCAGGTCACCCGGACGCGGCGTCGCTGACGTCCAGTCCCAGTAGCGCGTTCTCCACCACCTCCGGCAGCGCCGGGTGGATCCAGTACTGGCCGCGGGCCATCTGCCCGACGGTGAGCCCGAAGGTCATTCCCTGAATCAACGGCTGGATCAGTGCCGAAGCCTGATATCCCATGAAGTGCGCTCCCAGCAGCAGCCCGGTGCCGCGGTCGGCGATCAGCTTGACGATGCTGGTGGTGTCTTCCATCGCCCATCCGTAGGCGACGTCGCCGTACTCCTGGATCTTGACCGAGATGTCGTATCCCTCTGCCAGAGCCTGGTTTTCGGTCAAGCCCACACTGGCCAGCTGCGGATCGGTGAACACCGCCGACGGAACGAATCGGTGATCGGTGAGCGTCATCGACGCGGTGTCGTCCCAGTCGCACAGCAGGTTGCGCTGCACCACCCGCGCTTCGTGGTTGGCGACATGCTTGAGCTGGTGGGGCGAAGAAACATCACCGAGCGCGAAAACGTTACGCGCCGAGGTTCTTTGGTAGCAATCGACCACCACTCGGCCGTGTTCGAGCCGCACTCCGGCTTGTTCGGCGTCCAGCAGGTCGGCGTTGGACACCCGACCGGTGGCCACCAGCAGCGCGCCGGCTTCGATGGTGCTCCCGTCGTCCAGCTCGACGGTGACCCCGTCGTCCCGGTCTTCGACGCCGACGATGTTGCGCTGGGCGCGCAGCTCCCACTTGCTGGCCACGAGCCGGGTGAACTGTTCGCTGATCGCCTCGTCGGCGTGCCTGAGCATGGTGCCGCCGCGCAGGACGACGGTGACCTGGACCCCCATCGTGGCGAAGATGTGCGCGAATTCGGCTGCCACATAACCACTTCCGGCGATCACCAGATGTTCGGGCAGGGTGGGGATCCGCATGATCGTGTCACTGGTGTGGTACGTCGCGCCGCTGTCGCGGATGGCCGGCGGGACGGTCGGTCGCGAGCCCGCCGCGATCACCACCTGCTCGGCGGTGAATTCCGCACCGGCTTCGGTGCGCAACAGATAGCGGCCGTCGTCCTGCACCGGGCCGAAGCGGGTGTGCTGGCCGTAGACCTCGACGTTGGGCAGCGAGCGCCGGTAGGCCTCACCGCTGTTCGCGATCGGATCGATACGCCCGAAGACCCGCGAGACGATGTCGTCCCAGCGCACCCCGTCGACGTGTGCGTCGATGCCGTATTTCGCGGCCTCCCGGACGGCCTGGGCGACCTCGGCGGCGTAGACGAACATCTTGGTCGGGATGCAGCCGACGTTCAGGCAGGTACCGCCGAAGGTGCCCTGTTCGCAGATCGCCACCCGCTTGCTCGCATACCGTTCGTCGAGAATTGTGTTGCCCGAACCGGTTCCGATGATCGCGAGGTCGTAGCTTTCCATTCAGCCGTCAGCCTTTCCCATTCTCCGGTGTCGACACGTCGGGTGTGCACAGATGATCGTCGAGCCACCGGTCGAGGTGGCGGTAGGCCAGCCGGCGCGGCTGTTCCAGCGACAGGAACACGTCGTGCTTGGCGTCCGGTACCGGGATGATGGTGCTGCGGTTGCCGATGCACCCGGCCCACCGGGCGATCTGCGCGACGTCGAGGACGGCGTCACCGCGTTGCAGCGCCTGCGGTCCGGCGTCTTCGGCAACGGTGTGATCCGAGCGCAGGATCAGGTTGGGCACACCGACATCGAGTCCACGATGCAGCCGCGCCTGACCGCGGCGCACGGCGTGCAACCACCCGAAGGTAACGGGGAAGCCGCCCAACGGTTTCCACTGCAGGTTGTAGTCGAACTCGCCGTGGTAGTCGCGGTGCAGGCTGGAGCCGTAGCCCCCGGCGCCGCTGGCCCGGGCCACGGCCTTGCTGCGCATGCGCGACAACGCCGCGATGGTGGCCGACGTCAGGCCCAGTCGCAGGATTGCCGGACCGTGCAAATCCAAAAACGGGCTGTTGAGCACCAGGCCGCGGATGCCGGCCGAAGCGTCGGCGCGGCGCAGGCGGTCCAGCCACAACGACACGATCAGGCCGCCCGCCGAATGCCCGTACATCAACACGTCCTGGCAATCCCGGCGAATCAGGTCCAGCGCCCGGTCTAGTTCGGTGTTGTACTGGGCGAGGTTGGTGGTGAAGTGCGGGGTCTGTTCCGGCCGATGCGAGCGCCCGCACTTGCGCAGGTCCAGTGCATAGAACGCCAACCCGCGGTCGGCGAAGTGATCGGCCAGCGCGGTGTTGAAGAAATAGTCCGTGTAGCCGTGCACCGCCAGTACGGCGTGAGCGGCCGGCGCCATCTCCCCGCGCCGGATCAGGGTGGCGACGATATCGCCCTCCCCGTCGGGGTCGGGCCCGAGCGGGATCGAGTGCTGCCAGTAGCCGGGCAGGACGTCGGGCACCCAGCCAGTCACGATGGCCAGCTTAAAGAAGGCGTCGCCGGGCCGCCCACATTGGTGGCCAGGCACTTGGCGTCACGTGTCGGGATAATCTGGGACCGGCATAGCCAGAGGAAGGGTCATCGATCCGGTGTCAGAACGACTCAGAACCGACGTCGTGCTGGTGGGTGCCGGAATCATGAGTGCCACCCTGGCCGCGATGCTGCGTCGGCTCGAGCCGGATTGGTCGATCACGGTGGTCGAACGCCTGGACGGGGTCGGCGCCGAGAGCAGCAGCCCGTGGAACAACGCCGGCACCGGCCACGCCGGGCTGTGCGAGATGAACTACACCCCGCAGCGGCCCGACGGCACGATCGACATCAGCAAAGCGGTGCGGGTCAACGAGCAGTTCCAAGTCACGCGCCAGTTCTGGGCGTACGCAGCCGAAAACGGCATCCTGGCCGACGTGCGCGGCTTCCTGAACTCGGTCCCGCACGTGAGTTTCGTCCGCGGTGCGGCCGGGGTCGACTATCTGCGGCGCCGCCGCGAGGCGTTGGCGCACAACCCGTTGTTCGCCGCGACCGAGCTGATCGACGACCCCGACGAGTTCGCACGCCGGCTGCCGTTGATGGCCGACGGGCGTGACTTCTCCGAACCCGTCGCCCTCAACTGGTCCGCCGACGGCACCGACGTCGACTTCGGCGCCCTGTCCCGGCAGCTGATCGGCTACTGCGTGCGCAGCGGCGCCACCGTGCTGTTCGGGCACCGGGTCCGCGCGCTGTCCCGGCAGCCCGACGGCGGCTGGACGCTCACCGTCGCCGACCGCCGCACCGGCCGACAGCAAAAGCTCGACGCCAAGTTCGTCTTCGTCGGCGCCGGCGGCGACGCGCTGCCGTTGTTGCAGAAGTCAGGCATCAAGGAGATCAAGGGTTTCGCCGGCTTCCCAATCGGCGGCCGGTTCCTTCGCGCGGCAAACCCGGCCCTGACCGCGGCCCACCGCGCCAAGGTGTACGGCGTTCCGTCCCCGGGCGCCCCGCCGCTGGGCGCGCTCCACCTCGATCTCCGCTACGTGCAGGGCAAGTCGTGGCTGGTCTTCGGCCCCTACGCCGGCTGGTCGCCGAAGTTCTCCAAACACGGCCACATCAGCGACCTGCCCCGGTCCATCCGGCGCGGCAACCTGATGTCGGTGCTGGGCGTCGGCGTCACAGAGACGACCATGCTCAGCTACCTGCTCGGCCAGCTGCGACTCACCAGAGCCGAACGGCTCCGTGTGCTGCGCGAATTCGCGCCCAGCGCAAGAGATTCGGACTGGGAACTGACGGTGGCGGGCCAGCGGGTGCAGGTCATCCGGCGCGACAGCCGCGGCAGAGGGGTGCTGGAATTCGGCACCGCCCTGGTCGGTGCCGCCGACGGCAGCATCATCGGCCTGCTGGGCGGTTCCCCCGGTGCTTCCACCGCGGTCCCGATCATGCTGGACGTCTTGAGAGACTGCTTCGCCAACCGCTATCAGTCCTGGCTGCCCAAGCTCAAGGAGATGGTGCCGTCCCTGGGCGCCAAGCTGTCCGACGAGCCCATGCTGTACGACGAGCTGCGTTCCTGGACCGCCCGGACTCTACAGTTGGAAGCCGCATGACCGAAGCGCTGCGCCGAGTCTGGTCCAAAGACCTTGACGCACAAACTCTTTACGAGCTCCTGAAACTGCGGGTGGAGGTTTTCGTGGTCGAGCAGGCCTGCCCGTATCCGGAACTGGACGGACGCGATCTTCTTGCCGAGACCCGGCACTTCTGGCTGGAATCCCCGCAGGGCGAGGTGATCTGCACGTTGCGGCTGATGGAGGAACATCCCGGCGGCGAGAAGGGGTTCCGACTCGGCCGGTTGTGTACCAAGCGCAGCGCCCGCGGCCAGGGCCATACCACCCGGCTGCTGCGCGCCGCGCTGGCCGAGGTGGGCGACTTTCCGTGCCGGATCGACGCACAGACATACTTGACGGACATGTGGACCAAACACGGGTTCGTCCGGGACGGAGACGAATTCATCGACGGCGGCATCCCGCACGTGCCGATGCTCAGACCCGGGTCGGGGGCGCAGCGGTGAAGCCCTACCCGTTCAGCGCCATCGTCGGACAGGACCAACTGCGACTCGCGTTGCTGCTGTGCGCGGTGCGCCCGCAGATCGGCGGCGCGCTGATCCGCGGCGAGAAAGGCACCGCGAAGTCGACCGCCGTGCGGGGCCTGGCCGGCTTGCTGTCGGCGGCGACCGGCAAGGAGGGCGCCGGTCTGGTCGAGATGCCTTTGGGTGCAACCGAAGACCGGGTGGTGGGCTCGTTGGATCTGCAGCGGGTGCTGCGCGACGGCGAGCACGCGTTCGCGCCCGGCCTGCTGGCCCGGGCCGACGGCGGCGTGCTCTACGTCGACGAGGTGAACCTGCTGCACGATCATCTGGTCGACATCCTGCTCGACGCCGCGGCGATGGGCCGCGTCCACGTCGAACGCGACGGCATATCCCATTCGCACGAGGCCCGGTTCGTACTGATCGGCACGATGAATCCCGAAGAGGGCGAACTGCGTCCGCAGCTGCTGGACCGCTTCGGGCTCACCGTCGACGTGCAGGCGTCGCGCGACGTCGACGTGCGGGTGCAGGTGATCCGCCAGCGGATGGCGTACGAGGCGGACCCGGACGCGTTCGCGCAACGCTACGCCGATACCGACGCCGAGCTGGCCCGGCGCATCGCGGCCGCCCGCGCGATCGTCGACGACGTGGTGTTGCCGGACGGCGAGTTACGCAGAATCGCGGCGCTGTGTGCGGCGTTCGACGTCGACGGCATGCGGGCTGACCTGGTGGTGGCCCGCACCGCGGTCGCGCACGCGGCCTGGCGGGGCGGGGACACGGTGGCTGAACAGGACATTCGGGTTGCCGCCGAACTGGCGTTGCCGCATCGGCGCCGGCGCGACCCGTTCGACGACCACGGCATCGACCGCCAGCAGCTCGACGAGGCACTCGCCAAAGCCGCCGAATCGCAAGGCGATCCGCAGCCGGACCCCGATCCGCCCGGCGGGGGTGCGTCGCCCGGTGACCCAGAGCCGCAATCGGCGCCGGGACCCGCACCCCCGCCACCGCGGCCCAGCGCACCGCCGTCGAGGGTCTTCCGCACCAGGGCGTTGACGGTGCCGGGAGTGGGCGAGGGCGCTCCGGGACGGCGTTCGCGCGCCCGCAATGCCTCGGGGAGCGTGGTGGCGGCCGCGGATCCGTCGGTGCCCGACGCGCACGGCCTGCATTTGTTCGCCACCGTGCTGTCCGCGGCCGAGCAGGCATCCGGCCGCGGACGGTTGCGGTTGCGGCCCAACGACATTCGCCGTGCGGTGCGCGAGGGACGCGAGAGCAACCTGGTGATCTTCGTGGTCGACGCGTCCGGGTCGATGGCCGCGCGGGATCGGATGGCGGCGGTCGGTGGCGCCACCCTTTCGCTGCTGCGCGATGCCTATCAGCGGCGCGACAAGGTCGCGGTCATCACGTTCCGTCAGCTGACAGCGCAGGTGTTGCTGCCGCCCACGTCCTCGGCGCACATCGCCGGACGCCGGTTGGCCCGGTTCGACACCGGCGGCAAGACCCCGCTGGCCGAGGGTCTGTTGGCCGCCCGTGCGCTGGTCATGCGGGAGAAAGTGCGCGACCGGGCCCGGCGTCCGCTCATCGTGGTGCTGACCGACGGGCGTGCCACTGCCGGCCCGGACCCGTTGGGCCGCAGCCGGATTGCGGCGGGCCGTCTGCGCGCCGAGGGTGTGGCCGCGGTGGTGGTGGACTGTGAGACGTCTTATGTGCGGCTGGGATTGGCCGGTGAGCTCGCCCGACAACTGGGTGCGCAGGCCATCCGGCTCGAGCAGTTGCACGCCGACCAGTTGACCCGAGCAGTCCGTAGCGTGGCCTGATATGCCACAAGGGATTCCAGCCGAGGTCCCCGCCGACGGGCTGACCACCAGGGCGCGACGCAACACCCCGGTACTGGCCGTACACACCGGCGCCGGAAAAGGGAAATCGACCGCCGCGTTCGGCATGGCGTTGCGGGCCTGGAACGTCGGCCTGGACATCGCGGTGTTCCAGTTCGTCAAGAGCGCGAAATGGAAAGTGGGCGAGGAGTCGGCCTTTCGCCGGCTCGGTCAGCTGCACGAGGAGCAGGGCGTCGGCGGCGCGGTGGAATGGCACAAGATGGGCGCCGGCTGGTCCTGGTCTCGCAAGCCCGGCAGCGACGTCGATCACGCGGCGACCGCGGCGGACGGGTGGGCCGAGATCAAGCAGCGGTTGGCCGCCCAGCGCCACGACTTCTATGTCCTCGACGAGTTCACCTACCCCCTGAAGTGGGGGTGGGTGGACGTCGACGACGTGGTGGCGACCCTGCTGGCGCGGCCCGGTCACCAGCATGTGGTGATCACCGGGCGCGACGCGCCGCCGGCGCTGATCGAGGCCGCCGACCTGGTGACCGAGATGACGAAGGTGAAGCACCCGATGGACGCCGGGCGCAAAGGCCAGAAGGGCATCGAGTGGTAGCTGCACCCGCCCCGCTGGTCGGCGAGCGTGCACAGTCGTGCGCCGACACGCCGCGCCACGCGTCCTTCTCTGCACGCTCGCGGCGCAGGTGGCTCCGGTGACACCCGCCGTGGTGATTGCCGCGCCGGCTTCCGGTAGCGGAAAGACCACGGTCGCAACGGGTTTGATCGGCGCATTGCGCCGGGCGGGGCACCGGGTGGCCCCGTTCAAGGTCGGGCCGGACTTCATCGACCCCGGCTACCACGCGCTGGCCGCGGCGCGCCCCGGCCGCAACCTGGATCCGGTGCTCGTGGGGGAGCGCCTCATCGGCCCGCTGTTCCGGCACGGCGCCCGCGGCGCCGACATCGCGGTGATCGAAGGGGTCATGGGCCTGTTCGACGGGCGCATCGGCGAATCGGTGACGGGCCCGGCGGTGGGCTCCACCGCGCACGTCGCGGGACTGCTACAGGCGCCGGTGATCATGGTTGTCGACGCGCGCGGGCAGAGTCAGAGCATCGCCGCTCTGCTGCATGGCTTTTCGACGTTCGACGCCCAAACCCGGGTCCGCGGCGTCATTCTCAACCGCGTCGGTACCGCCCGGCACGAGCAGGTGCTGCGGCAGGCGTGCGAGCATGCCGGTGTCCCGGTACTGGGGGTGATTCCCCGCACGGCCGAATTGGAGCTTCCGTCAAGGTATCTCGGCTTGGTGACCGCCGTGGAGTACGGTCGGCACGCGCGCGAGGCGGTGGCGGCCATGACGGATCTGGTGGCCCGTCAGGTCGACCTGGCCGGGGTGCTGGCGACCGCGGGCAGCCGCGTCGAGGACGCGGCGTGGGACCCGGCGGCCGCGGTGGAACGCAGTGTCCAGAGCGACCGGCCCCGCAAAGCTGTGGTCGCCCTGGCGGCGGGCAAGGCGTTCACCTTCGGCTACCCCGAACACGCGGAGCTGCTGCGTGCCGCCGGCGCCGACGTCGTCGAGTTCGACCCGTTGAGCGAATCCCTGCCCGACGGTGCGAACGCGGTGCTGTTACCGGGCGGGTTCCCCGAGCAGTTCGCCGCCGAACTGTCGGCCAACCACGACGTGCGCCGTCAGATCCGCGACCTGGCCGTCGCCGGGGCGCCGATCCACGCCGAATGCGCGGGCCTGATCTACCTGGTGTCCGACGTCGACGGACACCCGATGTGCGGGGTGCTGAACGGGTCGGCGCGCTTCACCCAGCGCCTCACCCTGGCCTACCGTGACGCCGTCGCGGTGGCCGACTCGTCGGTGTACGCCGCCGGTGAGAGGGTGACCGGGCACGAATTCCACCGGACCGCAATCACTTTCACCAGCGGTTACCAGCCTGCGTGGGCGTACCGGCAGGACTCCGGCACGGTGCGTGAGGGCGCGGTACACCTCGGGGTGCACGCGTCTTACCTGCACACCCACGCCGCGGCCACGCCCGAAGCGGTGGCGCGTTTCGTCGCGCACGCCACGGCCTGCGGTGCGACGGTGTCCAGCACTAGGCTTGCCCGGTGACCGAGAGCCCCTACCTGGTGGGACTGCGACTGACCGGCAGGAAGGTCGTCGTCATCGGCGGGGGCAGCGTGGCCCAACGACGGCTACCGTTGCTCATCGCCAGCGGGGCCGACGTCCACGTCATCTCCCGCAGCGCCACCCGCTCCGTCGAGGCGATGGACGGCATCACCCTCACGGTCCGGGAATACCGCGACGGTGACCTGGCCGGCGCCTGGTACGCCCTGGCCGCCACCAACGATCCGCAGGTGAACGCGGCCGTCGCCGCCGAAGCCGAACGGTACCGGATCTTCTGTGTGCGCGCCGACGCCGCCGTCGAAGGCACCGCGGTCACCCCCGCGTCGTTCGAGTACGCGGGTCTGTCGGTGGGTGTGCTGGCCGGCGGCGAACACCGCCGGTCGGCGGCCATCCGGTCGGCGATCCGGGAGGCACTCCAGCAGGGCCTCATCACCGCGGAGAGCTCCGACGTCGTTCGCGGTGGGGTGGCCCTGGTCGGCGGCGGCCCCGGCGATCCCGAACTGATCACCGTGCGGGGGCGTCGGCTGCTGGCCCAGGCCGACGTCGTGGTCACCGACCGGCTCGCACCGCCAGAGCTGCTGGCCGAGCTGGCCCCCCACGTCGAGGTGATCGACGCGGCGAAAATTCCGTACGGCCGCGCCATGGCCCAGGATGCGATCAACGCCGTCCTGATCGAACGCGCCCGGGCCGGCAAGTTCGTGGTCCGGCTCAAGGGCGGCGATCCGTTCGTGTTCGCACGCGGTTACGAGGAAGTGCTGGCGTGCGCCGAAGCGGGCATTCCGGTGACCGTCGTGCCAGGTGTGACAAGTGCCATAGCAGTTCCTGCGATGGCGGGTGTTCCGGTCACCCATCGGGCCACGAATCACGAATTCGTGGTGGTCAGCGGCCATCTGGCGCCGGATCATCCCGAATCGTTAGTGAATTGGGACGCTTTGGCAGCCTTGACCGGCACCATTGTTTTGCTGATGGCCGTCGAACGGATCGAACTCTTCGTCGCCGCGCTGCTCAAAGGCGGCCGACCTGCGGATACTCCGGTCCTGGTGGTGCAACACGGCACGACGGCCGCTCAGCACACGTTGCGGGCGACCCTGGCGGACACGCCGACGAAGGTCCGCGCGGAGGGAATCCGACCTCCCGCGATCGTCGTAATCGGGCCCGTGGCGGGGCTGAGTGGGCCTTACGCTTTAAACAAATCTTAAGATTACTGTAAGGTAACCTGCTATGACGGCTCTCAACGACTCAGAGCGGGTTGTCCACAGCTGGACGGACGGCAGCTCGAAAAGTTCGGCGTCGGAGCGTCCCACAGAATCGGTGGAGACCCCTTTGCAGCGCCTGAGCAGGTATTACCCGACCTGGATGCCCTCGTACCGCTTCATCGCGGCGGTCATCGCGATCGGCGGGATGCAGCTGTTGGCCACCATGGACAGCACCGTCGCCATCGTCGCCCTTCCTAAGATTCAGGACGAGCTCAGCCTGTCCGATGCGGGCCGCAGCTGGGTGATCACCGCTTACGTGCTGACTTTCGGCGGATTGATGCTGCTCGGCGGCCGGCTCGGCGACACCATCGGGCGCAAGCGCACCTTCATCGTCGGTGTCGCGCTGTTCACCATCTCCTCGGTGCTGTGCGCGGTGGCCTGGGATGAAGTGACGCTGGTCATCGCCCGGTTGTCCCAAGGCGTCGGGTCGGCGATCGCGTCACCGACCGGCCTGGCTCTGGTGGCGACCACCTTCCCGAAGGGCCCGGCGCGTAACGCCGCGACCGCGGTGTTCGCCGCGATGACCGCGATCGGGTCCGTGATGGGTCTGGTGGTCGGCGGCTTCCTGACCGAGTACTCCTGGCGGTTGGCGTTCATGGTCAACGTGCCGATCGGGCTGGTGATGATCTACCTGGCCCGCACCGCGCTGCGGGAGACCAACCGGGAGCGGATGAAGCTGGACGCCGCCGGCGCCATGCTGGCCACGCTGGCCTGCACCGCGGCCGTCTTCGCTTTCTCGATCGGCCCGGAGAAGGGCTGGATCTCGGTCACCACCATCGGTTCGGGTGTGGTGGCGCTGGGCGCGGCCATCGCGTTCATCATCGTCGAGCGCACCGCGGAGAACCCCGTCATCCCGTTCGAGTTGTTCCGTGACCGCAACCGGCTGGTCACCTTCGGCGCGATCTTCCTCGCCGGTGGCGTCATGTTCAGCCTGACCGTGTCCATCGGCCTGTACGTGCAGGACATCCTGGGCTACAGCGCGTTGCGGGCCGGCGTCGGCTTCATCCCGTTCGTGATCGCCATGGGCATCGGCCTGGGCATCTCCTCGCAGCTGGTGTCCCGGTTCTCGCCGCGGGTGCTGACCATCGGTGGTGGATGGCTATTGCTCGGCGCGATGCTGTACGGCTCGTTCTGCATGCACCGCGGCGCCCCCTACTTCCCGAACCTGGTGCTGCCCATCGTGGTCGGCGGCATCGGCATCGGCATGGTGGTCGTGCCGCTGACCTTGTCGGCCATTGCCGGGGTCGGCTTCGACCAGATCGGCCCGGTGTCGGCGATGACGCTGATGCTGCAGAGCCTGGGCGGGCCGCTGGTGCTGGCCGTCATCCAGGCCGTGATCACCTCCCGCACTCTCTACAACGGCGGCATCACCGGGCCGGTGAAGTTCATGAACGAACTTCAGCTGCATGCACTGGACAAGGGCTACACCTACGGCCTGCTGTGGGTGGCCGGGACGGCCGTCATCGTCGGCTGTGCGGCGCTGTTCATCGGCTACACACCCGAAGAGGTGGCGCACGCGCAGGAAGTCAAGGAAGCGATCGACGCGGGGGAGCTGTAGTTCGCTAGCGGCCGCCGTGCCGAGCGTCACGCCAGGGTGGCGCAAGCGCTCGATCGTCGCGCTGGCGTGACGCTCACCGCACCGGACGGCAGGCTAGGCTTGCCGCTCGTGATCACCCGGATGTCCGAGCTGTTCCTGCGCACCCTGCGCGACGATCCCGCCGACGCCGAAGTGCCCAGCCACAAGCTGCTGATCCGCGCCGGCTACGTCCGGCCCATCGCGCCGGGGCTGTACAGCTGGCTCCCGCTCGGCCTGAAGGTCCTGCGCAACATCGAACGCATCGTGCGCGAGGAGATGAACGCCATCGGCGGGCAGGAGATCCTGTTCCCCGCGCTGCTGCCGCGTGCGCCGTACGAGACCACCAACCGCTGGACCGAATACGGCGAAAACCTGTTCCGGCTCAAAGACCGCCGGAAGAACGACTACCTGCTGGGCCCGACCCACGAGGAGCTGTTCACCCTCACCGTCAAAGGCGAGTACAGCTCCTACAAGGACTTCCCGCTCACGCTGTATCAGATCCAGACCAAGTACCGCGACGAGGCGCGCCCGCGTGCCGGCATCCTGCGGGGCCGCGAGTTCGTCATGAAGGACTCCTACTCCTTCGATATCGACCCCGCCGGGCTCCAAACCTCCTACGACGCGCACCGCGAGGCCTACCAGCGCATCTTCGACCGCCTCGCGGTGCGCTACGTCGTCGTGTCGGCGGTCTCCGGCGCGATGGGCGGCAGTGCCTCCGAGGAGTTCCTGGCCGAAAGCCCCGTCGGCGAAGACACCTTCGTGCGCTGCCTGGAATCCGGCTACGCCGCCAACGTCGAAGCCGTCGTCACCGCGCGCCCCGAGCCGACACCCACCGACGGCCTGCCGGCCGCCCAGGTCCACGACACCGGCGACACCCCGACCATCGCCACCCTCGTCGCTTGGGCCAACGAAAGCCTGGGTCGCACGATCACCGCCGCCGACACCCTCAAGAACGTCCTGGTCAAGGTCCGCCAGCCCGGCGGCGATTGGGAGCTGCTCGCCATCGGTGTGCCCGGGGACCGCGAGGTGGACGACAAGCGGCTGGGCGCGGCATTGGAACCCGCCGAGTACGCGTTGCTCAGCGACGCCGACTTCGCCGAACACCCCTTCCTGGTCAAGGGCTACATCGGCCCTAAAGCGTTGCAGGACAACAAAGTTCGCTACCTCGTCGACCCGCGCGTGGTCGACGGCACCAGCTGGATCACCGGGGCCGACGAACCCGGGCGCCACGTGGTCGGGCTGGTGGCCGGCCGCGACTTCACCGCCGACGGCACCATCGAGGCCGCCGAGGTGCGCGAAGGCGACCCCTCGCCCGACGGCGCCGGTCCGTTGGTGATGGCCCGTGGCATCGAGATCGGCCACATCTTCCAGCTCGGCCGCAAGTACACCGACGCATTCACCGCCGACGTGCTCGGCGAGGACGGCAAACCGGTGCGGTTGACGATGGGTTCCTACGGCATCGGGGTGTCGCGGCTGGTCGCCGTCGTCGCCGAACAGCACCACGACGAGCTCGGGCTGCGGTGGCCGTCGTCGATCTCGCCGTTCGGGGTCCACCTGGTGATCGCCAACAAGGACGCCGAAGCCCGCCTGGGCGCGGCCAAGCTGGCCGCGGATCTGGACAAGGTCGGCGTCGACGTGTTGCTCGACGACCGTCAGGCCTCGCCGGGCGTCAAGTTCAAGGACGCCGAACTGCTGGGCGTGCCGTGGGTCCTGGTGGTGGGCCGGGGCTGGGCGGACGGCCGGATCGAGCTCCGCGACCGCTTCGCCAGTCAGACGACCGAGCTGGCCGTCGGCGATTCACTGGTCACCGACATCGTGGCAGCGATCAGCCCCTAGCGAGGTACGGCGAGCAGACGCAAAAGCCCCTCATTTCGGCACGAAATGGGGGCTTTTGCGTCTGCTCGCGAGCGGGAGGTGCCCCCCTGCTCGCGCTTACTCGTTGCCGCCGGGGAACGACGTGGTGATCGGCCAGCCACCCAGCACTTTGTTCCAGCGGGCCGCCAGCACCGCACTCTGAGTCAGGGCATTCGAGGCGAAGGCGCGGTCCTCGGCGGTGTCGGCGTGCTCGACGACCGCCCGCCACGCCGTCGCGCCGTCGTTCTCCATCCGCGCCGCCAGCCGGGCCGCTTCCGACGGGCTGGCCACCGGGGAGGGCAACTGGTAGCCGGCCGCGGCGACCGGCACGGTGGCCTTGCGGGCGGTCAGCATCGCGATGACGTCGTCGCGGCGCTGGCGGTGCTGGTTGAGGGCTTCCACCACGAGGTCGTTGACGCTCGGCGGCGACATCGCGGACACGATCCCGTAGCCGTAGATGGTGGCGTGCTCGACGGCGAGCGCGTCGCTGAACGCGGTGATGTCGGCGTCTTTGCCGGCGGGGGCACGTTTCGGTCCGGTCATATCGACGGTCCCCCGGGTACCAGCGCGACGGTCGCAGAGGCGGTGCAGCAGGCGGCGATCGAGGCCAACAGGCCCGCCCGGTAGCCCGACGACGTCGCGACCAGCCGGCTGGCGTCCTCGGCCGACTTGCGCAGTGAGTCGATGACGTCGGACACCGGAGGCGGCGGCGGTGGCGGCCCCTCCGGCTCGGTGGGGGTCGCACTCGCGCTGGAGCTGCTGGTCTCGCTGGTCGACGAAACCAACTTGCCCGCGGCGCGGGCGATCTCGGTGGACAACGCCCGGGCGTGCGCGGCGCGCTGGGTGGCTACCACGGTCAGCGCGGCCGCGATCTGCGGCGGGCTGCCGATCGCTCCGGCCGCCGCGGCCGCCAGCGCACTGTCGTGGCGCGCCTGTTCCAGCGGGCTCAGCAACTCTTCGACGACGGGCGGCTTGGGCGCCGACTCGCTGCAAGCGGTTGCCACTGAAAGTGCAGCGAGAGCGACGCCACCGGCGAGTACACCCCGCCGACTGATGACGGGTACTGCTTCGGGCACGTTCCACATCCTGCCATCACGGTGCCCCTCGGACGGTAGGCACGTTGCGGTCGGACCCGGACGAGACGATCAGGGCGTTATCGGCGGTTCCTGGCGTATCGTTGATAGCTGGCTCAAAGACAACTCAAGATGAGGAGCTCGCCGTGACCACCGGGCTACCTTCGCAGACGCAGGTGATCGAGCTACTCAGTGGTGAGTTCGCGCGCGCCGGCTACGAGATCGAAGACGTAGTCATCGACAGTCGCACCCGTCCGCCGCGCATCACCGTGATCGCCGACGGCGACACCGCCCTGGACCTGGACACCATCGCTTCGCTGTCCCATTCGGCGTCGACTTTGCTGGACGGCGCGGACGACGGTCGCGGCACCCCCTACGTGCTCGAGGTCAGTTCGCCCGGCGTCGAGCGCCCGTTGACCAGCGAGAAGCATTTCCGTCGGGCGCGGGGACGCAAGGTAGACGTGGTGCTGGCCGACGGCTCGCAGTTGTCCGGGCGGGTCGGCCAGACCGGCGACGGCACGGTCGCGCTGGTGGTCCGCGCCGGCCGCGACCTGGCGGTGCGCGAGATCAAGCTCGGAGAAATCGCCAAAGCTGTTGTGCAGGTTGAGTTTTCGACGCCAGCACGAGCAGAGCTGGAGTTGGCGCACGGGACGGAGGCGGGAACATGAACATCGACATGGCCGCTCTGCATGCCATCGAAGTCGACCGGGGCATCTCGGTCAACGAGCTGCTGGAGACGATCAAGTCCGCGCTGCTCACCGCGTACCGGCACACCCAGGGTCATCAGACCGACGCCCACATCGAGATCGACCGCAAGACCGGCGTCGTCAAGGTCATCGCCCGCGAAACCGACGACGAAGGCCGCCTGATCAGCGAGTGGGACGACACCCCGGAGGGTTTCGGCCGCATCGCCGCCACCACGGCACGTCAGGTGATGCTGCAGCGCTTCCGCGACGCCGAGAACGAGCGCACCTTCGGCGAGTTCTCCACCCGGGAAGGCGAAATCGTCGCCGGGGTGATCCAGCGCGACAACCGAGCCAACCTGCGCGGGCTGGTCGTGGTGCGGATGGGTACCGAGACCAAGGCGTCCGAAGGAGTGATCCCGGCCGCCGAACAGGTCCCCGGCGAAACCTACGAGCACGGCAACCGGGTCCGCTGCTACGTCGTCGGCGTGAGTCGCGGCGCCCGCGAGCCGGTGATCACGCTCTCCCGCACCCACCCCAACCTGGTGCGCAAGCTGTTCTCGCTGGAAGTGCCCGAGATCGCCGACGGATCGGTGGAGATCGTGGCGGTGGCCCGGGAGGCGGGGCATCGCTCCAAGATCGCGGTGAAGTCCAACGTCGCGGGCTTGAACGCCAAGGGCGCCTGTATCGGTCCGATGGGGCAGCGGGTCCGCAACGTGATGAGCGAGCTGTCCGGAGAGAAGATCGACATCATCGACTTCGACGAGGACCCGGCCCGCTTCGTGGCCAACGCGCTGTCGCCGGCGAAAGTCGTCTCGGTCTCGGTGATCGACGCGACCGCGCGCGCGGCACGGGTGGTGGTGCCCGACTTCCAGCTGTCGCTGGCCATCGGCAAGGAAGGGCAGAACGCGCGGTTGGCGGCCAGACTGACCGGGTGGCGCATCGACATCCGGGGCGACGCGCCGGCCCAACCCGGCACCCAACCCGACCACGGCGCCAGCCACGGAATGGCCCACGAGCGGTAGTGGGGTCCGACTACCCAGCGGGTGGTTCGGAGCAGTGGTCGGGTAACGCTAGACTGAGCCGTGATCCAGCGCGAGCCTTCGGCCTCGGCGCACCGAAGCCCGGACAACCCCAGCGGACCGGTGCGGATGTGTGTCGGATGCCGGAAGCGAGAGTTGGCCGTCGAACTGCTTCGAGTGGTGGCTCGGTCTGACGGGAACGGCAGCTACGCCGTGATCGTTGACACGGCCGGACGCCTGCCGGGGCGAGGTGCATGGCTGCATCCCGTTCCGCAGTGTGTACAGCAGGCGATTCGGCGGCGAGCTTTCGCCCGAGCGCTGCGCATCACCGGTTCACCGGAAACATCCGCGGTGGTCGAGCACGTCGAGGCGCGCTCGTCCCACCGGGCAACAGAACAGGTAGCAAGAACATGAGCACACCGTGAAGTCCCGATGACCATGCGTCATAGCTAATACTTGAGGCGCGGCCCACGACTGTCGCCTCTGAGACAGGAGATGTAGTGGCAGGTAAGGCCCGCGTACACGAGTTAGCCAAGGAACTCGGTGTCACCAGCAAGGAAGTCCTCGCCCGACTGAGTGAACAGGGCGAATTCGTCAAATCCGCATCGTCGACGGTCGAGGCGCCGGTAGCCCGCCGGCTGCGCGAGTCGTTCGGCGGCGGCAAACCGGCAGCGCCCAAGGGCGCCGACAGCGCAGCCAAGGCCCCCGAGAAGGCGGCGGTCGCCGCCCCCGGTGCGGACCTGGACCGGGCGCTGGACAAAGCGGTCGGCAACGGCGCGGCCACCCCCGCGCCGGTCAAGCCCGCCGATCCCACCAGGACGGCGCCGCCCGCGGCCCCGGCCCGCCCGGCCGCTCCGGCAGCCGGCGCCAAGCCTGCGGCCCCGCCGACCCCGGGACCATCGGCCCCCACGCCGACCCCGGGACAGCCGTCGAGCCCACAGGCGCCCCATCCCGGCATGACTCCCGGGCCGCGTCCGGGCCCGGCGCCGAAGCCCGGGGTACGCACGCCGCGCGTCGGCAATAACCCGTTCTCGTCGGCGCAGCCCGTCGACCGGCCGATTCCCCGTCCGCACCCGCAGGCTCCGCGTCCCGGAGCGCCCCGCCCGGGTGCACCCCGGCCCGGTGCGTCACCCGGCAGCATGCCGCCGCGTCCCGGCGGCGCCGCCGGAGGCCCCCGTCCGCCCCGGACGGGTGCGCCGCGTCCCGGCGGTGCCCGTCCCGGCGGTCCCGGCGGCGACCGCACCGGCGGCGGCGGTAACTACCGCGGTGGCGGTGGTGTCGGTGCCGCACCCGGCGGTGGCGGCGGATTCCGCGGCCGTCCCGGCGGCGGCGGCCCCGGTGGTGGCGGCGGTGGCCGTCCGGGTCAGCGCGGCGGCGCGGCCGGCGCGTTCGGCCGTCCCGGCGGTGCGCCCCGACGCGGCCGCAAGTCCAAGCGGGCCAAACGCGCCGAATACGAGAACATGCAGGCGCCCGTCGTCGGTGGCGTGCGGCTGCCGCACGGCAACGGCGAGACGATCCGGCTGGCGCGCGGTGCCTCGCTGAGCGACTTCGCCGACAAGATCAACGCCAACCCGGCCGCGCTGGTCCAGGCGCTGTTCAACCTCGGCGAGATGGTCACGGCCACCCAGTCGGTCGGCGACGAGACGCTGGAGCTGCTGGGCAGCGAGATGAACTACGTCGTCCAGGTCGTCAGCCCCGAGGACGAGGACCGCGAGCTGCTGGAGTCCTTCGACCTCACCTACGGCGAGGACGAGGGCGGCGAGGACGACCTGCAGACCCGTCCGCCGGTGGTGACCGTCATGGGTCACGTCGACCACGGTAAGACGCGCCTGCTGGACACCATCCGGAAAGCCAGCGTCCGTGAGGGCGAAGCCGGCGGCATCACCCAGCACATCGGTGCCTACCAGGTGGGTGTCGAACACGACGGCGCCGACCGGTTGATCACCTTCATCGACACCCCGGGTCACGAGGCGTTCACCGCCATGCGTGCCCGCGGCGCCAAGGCCACCGACATCGCCATCCTGGTGGTCGCGGCCGACGACGGTGTGATGCCGCAGACGGTGGAGGCCATCAACCACGCGCAGGCCGCCGACGTGCCGATCGTGGTGGCGGTCAACAAGATCGACAAGGAGGGCGCCGACCCGGCCAAGATCCGCGGTCAGCTCACCGAATACGGTCTGGTGGCCGAGGAGTTCGGCGGCGAGACGATGTTCGTCGACATCTCGGCCAAGCAGGGCACCAACATCGAGGCACTCGAGGAGGCGGTGCTGCTGACCGCCGACGCCGCTCTGGACCTGCGGGCCAACCCCGACATGGAAGCCCAGGGTGTGGCCATCGAAGCGCACCTGGACCGCGGTCGCGGTCCGGTTGCCACCGTGCTGATCCAGCGCGGAACCCTGCGGGTGGGCGACTCGGTGGTGGCCGGCGACGCCTACGGCCGGGTCCGGCGGATGGTCGACGAACACGGCGAGGACGTCGAGGAAGCATTGCCGTCGCGTCCGGTGCAGGTCATCGGCTTCACGTCGGTGCCCGGTGCCGGTGACAACTTCCTGGTCGTCGACGAGGACCGCATCGCCCGCCAGATCGCCGACCGGCGCAGCGCCCGCAAGCGCAACGCGCTGGCGGCCCGCAGTCGCAAGCGGATCAGCCTGGAGGACCTGGACTCGGCGCTGAAGGAAACCAGCCAGCTGAACCTGATCCTCAAGGGCGACAACGCCGGTACCGTCGAGGCGCTGGAAGAGGCCCTGATGGGTATCGAGGTCGACGACGAGGTGGCGTTGCGCGTCATCGACCGCGGTGTCGGTGGCATCACCGAGACCAACGTCAACCTGGCGTCGGCGTCGGATGCGATCATCATCGGCTTCAACGTCCGCGCCGAGGGCAAGGCGACCGAACTGGCCAACCGCGAGGGTGTGGAGATCCGCTACTACTCGGTGATCTACCAGGCGATCGACGAGATCGAGAAGGCCCTGCGCGGCATGCTCAAGCCGATCTACGAGGAAAACCAGTTGGGTCGGGCCGAGATCCGGGCGATCTTCCGGTCCTCCAAGGTCGGCATCATCGCCGGTTGCATGGTCAGTTCCGGTGTGGTGCGCCGCAACGCCAAGGCTCGGCTGCTTCGGGACAACATCGTGGTCACCGAAAACCTGTCGATCAACTCGCTGCGCCGGGAGAAGGACGACGTGACCGAGGTCCGCGAGGGTTTCGAATGCGGTCTGACACTGGGCTATTCGGACATCAAGGAAGGCGACATCATCGAGTCCTTCGAGCTGGTCCAGAAGGAACGGTCATGAGGCCGGCGCATGGCTGATCCGGCCCGCGCGCGCCGACTGGCCAAGCGGATCAGCACCATCGTCGCCTCGGCGATCGAATACGAGATCAAGGACCCGAGGCTGGCCGGCGTCACCGTCGTCGACACGAAGGTGACCGCCGACCTGCACGACGCGACCGTCTACTACACGGTGATGGGGCCGACGCTGGACGACGAGCCCGACTATGCGGGCGCGGCCGCGGCACTGGACCGCGCCAAGGGTGTGCTGCGGACGAAGGTGGGTGCGGGTACGGGGGTACGGTTCACTCCGACCTTGACGTTCGAACGCGACACCACCTCCGACGCGGTGAATCGGATGGAAGAGTTGCTCGCCCGGGCACGGGCGGCGGACGCCGATCTGGCACGGGTACGGGTGGGTGCGAAGCCGGCCGGGGAGGCCGACCCGTACCGTGATACTGGGTCGGCGGCCGAACCGCCGGTCTCCGGGGGACTTAGCGAAGCTGGGAACGCCGATGACTTCGACCGACCGCAAGACCGACCGCAAAATCGACCGCAAGACCGACCCGAAGACTGAGCTGACCGGGATGTCGCGCCTTTCGGGGGCGCGCGTCGACGCTGTCGACGCCGCTCAACTGCTGTCGTCCGCCAACACGGTCGCGGTGATCTGCCACGTCCATCCGGATGCCGACACCATCGGCGCCGGGCTGGCGCTGGCCGCGGTGCTCGACCACACCGACAAGAAGGTCCAGGTCAGTTTTGCCGCCCCCGCAGAGCTGCCGGAATCACTGCGCTCGCTGCCGGGCTGCCACCTGCTGGTCAGCCCCGAGGAACTGCGGCGCGACGTCGACCTGGTGGTGACCGTCGACGTTCCGAGCATCCACCGACTCGGTGGGCTGCGTGATCTGGCCGGTCCGGACCAGCAACTGCTCGTCATCGACCATCACGCCTCCAACGGCATGTTCGGCACCGCGAACTTCGTCGACGCGTCGGCGGATTCGACCACGATGATGGTCGCCGAGATCCTCGACGCCTGGGGCAAGCCGATCGACCGGGGCGTGGCGCACTGCATCTACGCCGGGTTGACCACCGACACCGGGTCATTCCGGTGGGCCAGCGCCCGCGCGCTGCGGCTGGCCGCGCGGCTGGTCGAACTCGGTGTGGACAACGCCGCGATCAGCCGCTCCCTGATGGACAGCCACCCGTTCGCGTGGTTGCCGATGCTCTCGCGGGTGCTGAGTTCGGCGCAGTTGGTGCCCGAGGCGGTCGGCGGGCGCGGATTGGTCTACGCCGTAGTCGACCATCGGGAATGGCTCGGGTCGCGCGCCGAGGAGGTGGAGAGCGTGGTCGACATCGTGCGCACCACCCAGCAGGCCGAGGTGGCTGCGGTGTTCAAGGAGGTCGACCCGCAGCAGTGGTCGGTGTCGATGCGCGCCAAGAACGACGTGGACCTGGCCTCGGTCGCGTCCGGGTTCGGTGGCGGCGGACACCGGTTGGCCGCGGGCTACTCGACGGCCGGCTCCATCGAAGACGTCGTAGCGTCGTTGCGCGCGGCGTTGGGCTGACCAGCCTTGACCGAGGGCGGCCGTCCCGCCGCCAGTGGTAGGCAGATCGCGGCGCTGGCCCTGCCGGCCCTCGGGGTGCTGGCCGCCGAACCGTTGTATCTGTTGTTCGACACCGCCGTGGTAGGTCGCCTCGGGGCGGTGCCGCTGGCGGGGCTGGCGATCGGCAGCCTGGTGCTCGGCGTCGTCAGCACCCAGCTGACGTTCCTGTCCTACGGCACCACGGCCCGCGCCGCCCGCTACTTCGGAGCCGCCGACCGCGCGGCCGCGGTCAACGAAGGCGTGCAGGCGACCTGGCTGGGGCTGGGTGTCGGAGCGGCGATCGTCGTCGCGGTCCAGGTCGCGGCGGTGCCGGTGGTGTCGGCGATCGCCGCGGGTGGACCGATCGCGGCGGCGGCGCTGCCGTGGTTGAGGCTGGCGATCCTGGGCGCACCCGCGATCCTCGTCTCGCTGGCCGGCAACGGCTGGATGCGCGGCGTGCAGGACACCGTGCGGCCGTTGCGTTTCGTCGCCACCGGGTTCGCGGTGTCGGGGCTGCTGTGCCCGCTGCTGGTCTACGGCTGGTTGGGCTTGCCGCGGCTGGGGCTGCCCGGATCGGCGGTGGCCAACCTGGTGGGTCAGTGGCTGGCGGCACTGCTGTTCGGCCGCGCGCTGCTGACCGAGCGGGTACCACTGCGGCCGGACCGGGCCGCGCTGCGCGCCCAGTTGGTGATGGGGCGCGATCTCATCCTGCGCAGCCTGGCCTTTCAAACCTGTTACGTGTCGGCAGCGGCGGTGGCGGCCCGGTTCGGGGCCGCGGCGCTCGCGGCCCATCAGGTCGTGTTGCAGCTGTGGACTTTCCTCGCGCTGGTGCTCGATTCGCTGGCCATCGCGGCGCAGTCACTGGTCGGCGCCGCTTTGGGCGCCGGGGAGGTCGCGCACGCGAAATGGGTGGCGTGGCGGGTGACGGCGTTCTCGCTGCTGGCTTCCGGGGTGCTGGCAGCCTGTTTCGCCGCGGGCTCCACGGTGTTGCCCAACTTGTTCACCGACGACGGCTCCGTGCTGGCTGCGATAGGGGTGCCGTGGTGGTTCCTGGTGGCTCAATTGCCGGTCGCGGGAATCGTTTTCGCCCTGGACGGGGTGCTGCTGGGGGCCGGGGATGCCGCGTTCATGCGCACCGCGACCGTGGTGAGCGCACTGGTGGGTTTCCTGCCGCTGATCTGGCTGTCGCTGGCTTACGACTGGGGCTTGACCGGCATCTGGTCGGGTCTGAGCACCTTCATGGTGTTGCGGCTGGCGTTCGGCGGTTGGCGGACGCTGTCCGGGCGTTGGGCGGTGCCAGGAGCGGCGTAGGGCGGCAGTTCTGCGGCGCTACACTGCGCCGGTGACGACGACGCGGCAGGCACGGAACCGGCCGTGGGGTGACTACGCATTGTTCGTCGTCCTGGTCGGCCCGAACGTGGCGTTGCTGTCGCTGTTCATCTACCGCCCGCTGATAGACAACATCCGGCTGTCGTTCTTCGACTGGAACATTTCAGACCCGCAGGCGAAGTTCGTCGGGTTCTCCAACTATGGGGAGTGGCTCACCCGCGTAGACACCCGCCAAATCGTGCTCAACACCGTGATCTTCACGGTGGCCGCGGTGGTCGGCTCGATGGTGTTGGGGCTGGCGTTGGCGATGTTGTTGGACCAACGGTTGCGCGGACGAAACCTGGTGCGCTCCATGGTTTTCGCACCGTTCGTGATATCCGGTGCGGCGGTCGGCCTGGCCGCGCAGTTCGTCTTCGACCCGCACTTCGGTCTGATCCAGGATCTGGCGCGCCGCTTCGGAGCCGGGGTGCCGGACTTTTACCAGGACGCGCGCTGGGCGATGTTCATGATCGTCGTCACCTACGTCTGGAAGAACCTCGGCTACACCTTCGTCATCTATCTGGCGGCGTTGCAGGGTGTGCGTCGAGACCTGTTGGAAGCGGCTGAGATCGACGGTGCGAGCCGGTGGACCACGTTCCGCCGGGTGCTGCTGCCGCAGTTGCGGCCCACCACGTTCTTCCTGTCGATCACCGTGCTGATCAACTCGTTGCAGGTCTTCGATGTCATCAACGTCATGACCCGCGGAGGTCCGGAGGGCACTGGCACCACGACGATGGTCTTCCAGGTGTATCTGGAGACCTTCCGCAACTTCCGTGCCGGCTACGGTGCCACCGTCGCCACGGTCATGTTCCTGGTGCTGCTGGCGATCACCTACTATCAGGTGCGAGTAATGGATCGGGCTGAGCGCCAATGAGATCCGCACGTTTTCTGGGTTATGCGGCCATGCTGCTGGTGGTGGCGCTGGTTGCCGGGCCGCTGGCATTCGTGTTCTTCACCTCGTTCAAGGATCAGCCGGACATCTATTCGCAGCCGACGACCTGGTGGCCGCCGCACTGGCACCCGCAGAATTATCGGACTGCCACGCAACAGATTCCGTTCTGGACCTACCTGCGCAACTCGGTGATCCTCACCACCGCGCTGGCGGCGGTGAAGTTCGTGCTCGGTGTCCTGAGCGCGTTCGGACTGGTGTTCCTGCACTTCCCGGGCCGCAACGCGGTGTTCCTGGTGATCATCGCCGCGCTGATGGTGCCCAACCAGATCACGGTGATCTCCAACTACGCGTTGATCTCTCAATTGGGACTGCGCAACACCTTTCCTGGCATCATCCTGCCGTTGGCCGGCGTCGCGTTCGGAACTTTCCTGATGCGCAACCACTTCCTGTCGTTGCCTACCGAGGTCATCGAAGCGGCCCGGATGGACGGCGCACGCTGGTGGCAACTGCTGTTGCGCGTGGTGCTGCCGATGTCGGGACCCACCATGGTGGCATTCGGCATCATCACCGTCGTCAACGAATGGAACGAATACCTTTGGCCGTTCCTGATGGCCGACGACGAATCGGTAGCACCCCTGCCGGTGGGGCTGACGTTCCTCCAGCAAGCAGAAGGAGTGACCAACTGGGGTCCGGTCATGGCGGTGACGCTGCTGGCGATGCTGCCGATCCTGCTCATCTTCATCGCGCTGCAACGGCAGATGATCAAGGGCCTCACGTCGGGCGCGGTCAAAGGGTAGCCGTGCATACCGTCAACCGCAGGCAATTTCTCGGGCTGATCGGCGCGGCCGGTGTGACCACCGGGTGCGCGGGGATGCGCGGTAACGGCACGATCAAATCCGGAAACGGCCCCATTTCCTTCTGGTCCAATCACCCCGGGATGTCCACCGCGGTGGAGCGAGAGTTGATCGCGCGCTTCGAGCAGAAGTTCCCTGACCTGCAGGTCAAGTTGATCGACGCCGGCAAGGACTACGACGAGGTGGCGCAGAAGTTCAACGCTGCGCTCATCGGCACCGATGTTCCCGATGTCGTTGTGCTAGACGATCGTTGGTGGTTCCATTTCGCGCTGAGCGGTGTCCTCACGCCACTGGACGAACTCTGGCGCCAGGTCGGCCTGGACACTTCGGATTATGTGGACTCGTTGCTGGCCGACTACGAGTTCGACGGCCACCATTACGCGTTGCCTTATGCGCGCTCGACGCCGCTGTTCTACTACAACAAAGCGGTATGGGAACGTGCCGGCCTGCCGGATCGCGGACCCGTCTCGTGGCCGGAGTTCGCGGAGTGGGGGCCGCGGTTGCAACGGGTGGTCGGGCCCCGCAACTGGGCGCATGGTTGGGCGAATTCCGAAGGGATCTCCTGGACATTCGAGGGTCCGATTTGGGCGTTCGGCGGCGCGTACTCCGACAAGTGGACGCTGAAGTTCACCGATCCGGCGACCATCGCGGCGGGTAATTTCCTGCGGGACTCCACTCATGGCGGGCGTTACGCAGTAGTCGCCAACAATGTCGCCAACGAGTTCGCCACCGGCATCCTCGCCTCGGCGGTGGCATCGACGGGTGCGCTCGTGGGCATCACCGCCGCGGCTGGATTCGACTTCGGGGTGGCGCCGCTGCCGAGCAGTCCCGGCGGCGCGCCCGCCTGCCCGACCGGCGGCGCCGGGCTGGCCATCCCGGCCAAGCTGTCCGACGAACGAAAACTCAACGCACTCAAGTTCATTGCCTACATCACCAGTCCGCGGTCCACCGTCTACTTCAGTCAGCGCACCGGCTATCTCGCGGTGCGAAAGTCGGCGGCCGACGATCCGAGCGAACAGCAGTATCTGGCCGAAAACCCCAATGCGCGAGTAGCTTTCGACCAGCTGCCGCATACCCGGCCGCAAGACTACGCGCGTGTCTTCCTGCCGGGCGCGGACCGCATCATCGCGGCGGGTCTGGAAACCATCGGCCTGAAGGGATCCGACGTGACAGCGACATTCAGCGGCATCGAAAAGCAATTGCAGGTCATCTACGACCGTCAGATCAAGCGGAAGCTATCGGATATGCGCCATGGCTGAAGTCCGCTACCGCGCGGTCTCCCACCGCTACCCGGGTGCAGCCGAGCTGGCAGTGGACAACCTGAGCCTGGATATTGCCGACGGCGAATTCCTGGTATTGGTCGGACCTTCCGGCTGCGGCAAGTCCACCACCTTGCGGATGCTGGCCGGACTGGAATCCGTTGCGAGCGGCCAGATCACAATCGGCGACGTGGACGTCACCCACTTGCCGCCGCGGGCGCGCGACGTCGCAATGGTTTTCCAGAACTACGCGCTCTACCCGAACATGACGGTGGCTGCCAATATGGGGTTCGCGCTGCGCAATGCGGGGATGTCACGCGCTGACACCCGCCTGCGTGTCCGAGAAGTCGCCACCATGTTGGAACTGACCGAGCTGCTCGACCGTAAGCCGGCAAAGCTGTCCGGCGGGCAACGCCAACGGGTGGCGATGGGCCGGGCGATCGTGCGTCGGCCGCAGGTGTTCTGCATGGACGAGCCGCTGTCGAACCTGGACGCCAAACTACGAGTCAGCACCCGATCGCAGATCTCTGCATTGCAGCGCCGACTGGGCACCACCACCGTCTACGTCACGCACGACCAGGTGGAGGCGATGACGATGGGGGACCGGGTCGCCGTGCTCAAAGATGGTGTGCTGCAACAGGTCGACACCCCACGCGCGCTGTACGACAACCCGGCCAACACGTTCGTGGCGACCTTCATCGGGGCTCCGTCGATGAACCTGATCGACGCCGAGGTCACCGACGGCGCAGTCACCTCTCCCGCTCTGGCGATACCGGTGCCCGGCGGCACGAACGGCCGGGTGCTGCTCGGTGTGCGGCCCGAGTCGTGGGACGTCACCACCCCGGGGGCACCCGGGTCGGTGAACGTACAGGTCGAACTTGTCGAAGAACTCGGCTTCGAATCCTTCGTCTACGCGACGCCGCGGCCGGAGGAGAGCTGGTCACCCCGCGCCGGGCGCATCGTGTTCCGCACCGACAGGCGCACCTCGGTCAGGGTGGGGGAGTCGTTGGCCATCGCGCCGCACCCGCATGAGGTGCGGTTCTTCGACAGCGCGACCGAAATTCGCCTGGGCTAACGCACCTGCGACCGTCCGCGCTGCAGCACCGCTTCCCGATTGGCGGCGATGTCGTCCCCGCTGGTCCGGAACTGCCGTGCCGCAGCGGCTTCCAGCCACAGCCCGCCGCCGATCTGCGCGTCGTCGATGTGATGGTAGGACGCCAGCAACGCGCGCACCGCGTCCTGGTTGTTGCCGACGATGGACGCCGCGACCCCGCGCGCGGTCGGCAGGAGCTGGTCATGCGGCACGACTTCGGTCACCAGCCCGGCGCGCAGCGCGTCGGCGGCCGAAAGGTAGTCGCCGGTCATGCTCATCCGCCGGGCCATGCCGACGCCCACCTTCTGCGGCAGTCGCACGCTCAGCCCCCACGTGGGCAGCAGACCCACCCGGGCGTGCGTGTCGGCGAACCTGGCCTGTTCGGAGGCGATCAGGATGTCGCAGTACAGCGCCAGTTCGAGTCCGCCGGTGACCGCGGCGCCGTTGATGGCGCCGATCACCGGCTTGGTCAGCGCCGGCCAGCGCGGGGAGATGTCGGGTAGCGCGGTCTGCCCACCCAATTCCTTGAGGTCCAGACCGGCGCAGAACACCGGGTCGGCGCCGGTGACGATGACGACGTCGACGTCGTCATCGGTTTCGGTGTCGGCCAGCGCGCCGAAGAACCGGTCGCGCAGCGCGGCGGACAGCGCGTTGCGCGACTGCGGGCGGTTCAGCGTCAGGGTGCGCACCCGCTCGTCGGTGTCTATCAGCAGGATGTCGTCGGTCATGCTCTCACCGTAGTCAATCGCGCAGGGCAGCCCAGTAAACTAACGCCATGACCAGAACTATGACCGCCACTGACGTCAAAGCAAAGATTCTGGCCCTGCTCGACGAAGTCGCCGACGGTGAGGAAATCGAGATCACCAAACATGGCCGTACGGTGGCCCGATTGGTCGGTGCGCGCGGCGCGCACGCGCTCAAGGGGCGGATGTCCGGCAGGGCGATGAGCGCCGTCGAAGAGGATGAACTCTTCGGCACCGATGTTTCCTGGGACGTCTCGTGACCACCGTGTTGCTCGACTCGCACGTGCTGCATTGGTGGTCGGCCGAGCCGGCGCGCCTGAGCAAATCGGCGCGCCAAGCCGTCGAACAAGCCGACGAGCTGGCCGTTGCCGCGATCACGTGGTTCGAACTTGCCTGGCTTGCCGAGCACGAACGCATCCTGCTGACGATCCCTGTGCGAACGTGGCTACAACAGCTCGCCGAAAATGTGCGCACGATCGGTATCACGCCGGCCGTGGCCGCGACTGCGGTCTCGCTTCCCTCGTCGTTCCCGGGTGACCCGGCTGACCGCCTGATCTACGCCTGCGCTGTCGAGCATGGCTGGCGACTGGTGACCAAGGATCGCGGACTGCGGAGTCATCGACACCCACGACCGGTTGCCGTCTGGTAACTGGTATTCGCCCGCCTATCGTGGACGCCATGTGCCGGAACATCACCGAATTGCGCGGGCTGGAGCCGCCCGCCACACCCGAGGAAGTCGCGGCCGCGGCGCGCCAGTATGTGCGCAAGGTCAGCGGCATCACCCGCCCGTCGGCGGCCAACGAAGCCGCGTTCGAAGCAGCGGTCGCCGAGGTCACGGCGACCACGACGCGGTTGCTGGAGGCGCTGCCGCAACGCCGGCAACCGCCTAGGACGGTGCCGCCGCTCCGCCGCCCCGAGGTGCTGGCCAGATTGCAATGAGTCCCGCGCTCAAAGAGTGGAGCGCCGCTGTGCACGCCCTGCTCGACGGGCGTCAGAGGATCCTGTTGCGCAAAGGCGGCATCGGCGAGAAGCGGTTCGACGTCGCGGCCCGCGAGTTCCTGCTGTTCCCGACGGTCGCGCACAGCCACGCCCAGCGCGTGCGGCCTGAGCACCAGGGCTTACTGGAACGGGCGGCCGAAGACAGCACCGACGAGCGCGTCACGATCCGGGCTGCGGCCAAAGTCGTTGCGGCGCTGGCAGTCAACCGGCCGGAGGGGCTGGCGCAGATCGAGGATCTGCATATCTGGACCGCCGAGTCGGTGCAAGCCGACCGGCTGGACTTCCGGCCCAAACACAAGCTCGCCGTGCTCGTGGTCAACGCGATCCCGCTCGCCGGGCCGGTGCGGCTGAGCCGCACTCCCGACTACGCCGGCTGCACCAGCTGGGTTGAGTTGCCCGTCACGTCCGCCCTGACCGAACCGGTGCACGACGACGCCGCATTAGCCGAGGTCGCCGGGCGAGTTCGCGCCGCCGTCGGCTGATCTTCGTTGCACCGGCAGCACTAGCCGGGAATCACCGAAATGCACCGAGTGCGTGGCCGGGCGCAGCTGATGCCCGGTCAGCATCGGCTCCTCGGTGCCCAGGTTGCGCGCGTAACGGGGGAACCAGCTGCCGGTGATCAGCACCCTGATGCGGGACCCGGCGGCGAATCGATGCGCGATGGCATCGAGTTCGATGGTGACGCGTCGGGTGCCCGACTCGTCGGTGGCCAGCCGGCGGTAACCGTCGCTGACGTTGCGGGACTTGCCTTTTGCGTCGACCTCGCTGACCCGGACGAACAGGTCGACGTTGGGGTTGTCGGCGCTGTGCTCCAGCTCGACGACGGGGTTGCCGTACACGTCCAGGTCGTGGGTGAGGGTGGTGCCGGTGAAGCTGAGCACATCGTCGCGCAACGCCAGGCGGGTGTCGTCGCGGTAGCCGCCCTTCGGCGAGAGCAGCGGACCGCCGGTGGTCGGCGTCGGGTCGGCCGGGTCGTAGTGAAAGTTCGCCGGCCGCGTCTTGGTCGTCGGCGGCGTGTCGCCCAGATGCCCGTAGGGCTGCAGAAAAAACACCTGATCGGTGGTCGCCGGCGGCCAGTCGGGCAGATGCCGCCAACCCCGGCCGGCGACGAACACGTGCACCGGGCTGGGACGACGCAGCTCGGGTGCGCCGCCGAGGTGCGTGTCGAGCCAGTCCAGCGTTTCGCGCGCGCAGGTCGGCATTCCCTGAAACAGCATCTGGGTGTGCGTCCACGGACCGACCGTCAGCGCCACATTGACGCCCCGGTCCTGCAGGTGCCGATACTGCTGCAAGGTCTGGCGCAGGAAGATGTCCTGCCACCCGCTGAGCAACAGCACCGGCACGTCCACCCGGTCCAGCGCGTCGGGGAAGCGCAGCCGATCCCAGAACGGGTCGTGGGCGTCGGTGTGTTCGACCCACGATTCGAACCACGGCGCCCCCGCGCCGAGCAACGCCCGCGCGGCCGGGCCCAGCGGCACCTCACCGACGGCTCGCGCCACCTTGCGAGGGGCGCGCAGCTGACGGATACCGGTCCGGATGCGGCCGGGATCCTCCTGGCGGGCGACCATAGCGCTCCAGCCCAGGAAATCGTTCACCGCGAACGTGCCGGTGCCCCACACCGAGTCCCGGAAGTCGTGCGGTCCCACCGTGATCACCGCCGCCGCCAACTCCGGCGGTGGATCCTGCAGCAGCGCCCACTGGGTGAAGCCGAGGTAGGACAGACCCACGGTGGCGAAGCGGCCGGTGAACCACGGCTGACGGCGCAGCCATTCCACCGTGTCGGAGCCGTCGGCGGCTTCGTTGGCCATCGGCTCGAAGTCGCCGGCGGACCCGAAGGTGCCCCGCACGCTCTGCAGCACGACGTGGTACCCGCGGGCGGCGTACAGGCGGGCGAAGGCCAGCGAGAACGGAAATCCGCGGCCGTAGGGGCCGCGGGCCAGCAGCGTGCCGGCCGGCTTGGACGTCTGCGGTGCGTAGTGGTCGCCGACCAGGTGCACGCCGTCGCGCATCGGGATCCGCACCTGCTGCACGGTGTAGCCCGTTCTCGCCCTTGGCAGGCCCAGCACCCGGCCCAGTGCACCCATAGCGACCTTGCCGCCGACACCAGCTACCCGAGTGCGCAGTCTCGGCTCGTCTATCGCTGTAGTGCTCACCCTGCCCAGGTTAGGGAAACGGCTCAGAACTTGTAGAGGGGAGCGAGTTCGTTGGCCCGCTGCAGGTTCGTCGAAGGGCAGTCGACGTCGGGTTCGGAGTAGACCGTGGAGTAGAACAGCGACTGTTGAATCACCCCGTAGCTGGTCTTGAACGTCACCATGCAGGAGATGTACCAGAAGCTGTTGTGGTACGTGGGTTTCATCACCCAGTACTGCGCTGCCCGGTGCCCCTGGATCGTGGTCTCGATGGCGTCCGGCGGCAGCGTCTGGGCGTAGGTCCGCCAGACGATCGGTTCCACGGCCAGCTGATAGTTGCCCGCGTCGAACTGGCAGCGCAGCCCCTCCTGGGGTTGCGGCGGCGTGAATGCCAGGCCCAGTCGCTGCGCCGCCTCGAACGGGATGTCGGTGCACGGATCGAACGGGCTCGGGTCCTGCGTCTCCACGATCGGGCTTTTCATCGTGGTCTGCATCGGCGCGGCGGTCGATCGCAACTCCACGTGGCCGCGTTGGGCCGGAGGCGGACCGTACTGCCAGCCCGCCACCCCCACTGTGACCGCTGTGGCCACCGCACCGAACGCTGCAGCCAGACGCACCTTGGCGAACACGAAACCCCCTGCTGTTGGCGGCACTATTGCCGGGAGTGTACAAGCCGGCTCCGCGCGGTCACAGCGAAACCAGTGACGTCCGGTCGCTAGGCTAATGAGTCGTGGCAGGACATGAGGCAGGGCAGCCGACGCTGTGGGCCGTTTCCGACCTGCACACCGGCCACCTGGGCAACAAGCCCGTCACCGAGTCCCTGCACCCGTCGTCGCCGGACGACTGGCTGATCGTCTGCGGCGACGTCGCCGAACGCACCGACGAGATCCGCTGGGCGCTGGACCTGCTGCGCCGCCGGTTCGCGAAGGTGATCTGGGTGCCGGGCAACCACGAGTTGTGGACCACCAACCGGGACCCGATGCAGATCTTCGGGCGCGCACGGTACGACTATCTGGTCAACATGTGCGACGAGATGGGCGTCGTCACCCCCGAGCACCCGTTCCCCGTCTGGACCGAGCGGGGCGGGCCGGCCACCATCGTGCCGATGTTCCTGCTCTACGACTACAGCTTCCTGCCGGCCGGAGCGCAGAGCAAAGCCGAAGGCATGGCGATCGCCAAGGAACGCAACGTGGTGTGCACCGACGAGTTCCTGCTCTCGTCGGAGCCCTACGCCACCCGCGACGCCTGGTGCCGCGACCGGGTGGCCAAGACCCGCGCGCGCCTCGAGCAGCTGGACTGGATGCAGCCGACCGTCCTGGTGAACCACTTCCCGCTGGTGCGCGACCCGTGCGACGCGCTGTTCTACCCGGAGTTCTCGCTGTGGTGCGGAACCACCAAGACCGCCGACTGGCACACCCGCTACAACGCGGTCTGCTCGGTGTATGGCCACCTGCACATTCCGCGCACCACCTGGTACGACGACGTGCGGTTCGAAGAGGTGTCGGTGGGTTACCCGCGGGAGTGGCGGCGCCGCAAGCCCTACAGCTGGCTGCGCCAGGTGCTGCCGGATCCGCAGTACGCGCCGGGCTACCTCAACGACTTCGGTGGCCATTTCGTCATCACGCCCGAGATGAAGGCGCAGGCCACCCAGTTCCGGGAACGATTGCGGCAGCGGCAGAATCGGTGACGGCGCGCATGCTGGTGTCGACGCTGTTGCCGGGCACGCTGGTCGAGGACATGGCTTACGCGGAGTTGTACTCCGACCCGCCCGGGCTGGCCCCGCTGCCGGAGGAGGAGTCGCTGATCGCCAAGTCGGTGGCCAAGCGCCGCAACGAGTTCATCACGGTACGGCACTGCGCCCGCGTCGCCCTCGGTGAGCTCGGGGTGGCGCCGGTGCCAATCCTCAAGGGCGACAAGGGCGAACCACGCTGGCCCGACGGTGTCGTGGGCAGCCTCACGCACTGCACCGGGTACCGGGGCGCGGTCGTCGGACGTCGGGGTGCCGTGCGATCGATCGGAATCGACGCTGAACCGCACGACGTGCTGCCCAACGGCGTGCTGGACGCGATCAGCCTGCCCGCCGAGCGCATCGAGATCCCCCGGGCCGTGCCATCGGGCCTGCATTGGGACCGAATCCTGTTCTGCGCCAAGGAAGCAACATACAAAGCCTGGTTTCCGCTGACCAACCGTTGGTTGGGGTTCGAGGACGCCCACATCACGTTCTCGGCCGACTCCGAATCCAGCGGGCGATTCGTGTCCCGCATCCTGATCGATCCGGCCGCGCTGTCCGGGCCGCCGTTGACATCGCTGGCTGGGCGCTGGTCGGTGGAGAGCGGCCTGGTGCTGACCGCCATCGTGTTATGAGCGACGCCGGGCTGGTGATCGTCGACAAACCGGCCGGCATCACCAGCCACGACGTGGTGGGGCGGTGCCGGCGGATCTTCGGTACCCGCCGGGTCGGTCACGCCGGGACGCTGGATCCGATGGCCACCGGGGTGCTGGTGATCGGTGTCGAGCGGGCCACCAAAATCCTCGGACTGCTCACCGCGACCTCGAAGTCGTACGCGGCCACCATCCGGCTGGGCCAGCGCACCTCCACCGAAGATGCCGAAGGTGTGCTGCTGCAATCTGTTTCGGCCGCGCACGTCACCGACGATGTGATTGCCGACGCGGTGGGGGCCTTGCGCGGCGACATCGACCAGGTCCCCTCGGCGGTCAGCGCGATCAAGGTCGGCGGCCGTCGCGCCTATCAGCTGGCCCGGGCCGGTGAGGCCGTCGAGCTGGCGGCACGCCCGGTGCGCATCGACCGCTTCGAGGTGCTGGCGGTGCGGCGCTCAGGAGACCTGGTCGATCTCGACGTGGAGGTGGACTGTTCGTCGGGCACCTACATCCGCGCGCTGGCCCGCGACCTGGGTGACGCGCTCGGGGTGGGCGCTCACCTGACGGCGTTGCGGCGCAACCGGGTTGGCCGTTTCGATCTGAGTCACGCGGTCACGCTCGACGAATTGGCTGAGCGGCCGCGACTGAGCCTCAGCCTGGACGAGGCGTGCCTGCTGATGTTTGCGCGCCGGGACCTCGATGCCGGCGAGGTCGACGCCGCCGCCAACGGCCGGGCGCTGTCCCCGGCCGGTATCGAGGGCGTGTACGCCGGGGCCGCCCCGGACGGGCGGGTGATCGCGTTGCTGCGCGACGAAGGTTCGCGTACCAAGTCGGTGGTGGTGATCCGCCCCGCGACCCTGAGCTAGGCGGTGAATCCGCCGTCGACGTTCAGGTTTGCGCCGGTCACGAATCCGGACTCGGGGCCCGCCAGGAAGCTGACGATGGCAGCGATGTCGCTGGTGTGCCCGTAGCGGCCGAGCGCGACGAGAGACCTTAAGCTGTCGGCGAATTCGCCTTCGTCGGGGTTCATCTCGGTGTTGATCGGACCGGGCTGCACGTTGTTCACGGTGATGCCGCGCGGGCCGAGTTCGCGGGCCAATCCGCGGGTCAGCGACGACACCGCACCCTTGGTCATCCCGTACACCGAGACCCCGGGTCCCGGTATCCGGTCGGCGTTGATGCTGCCGATGTTGATGATCCGCGCACCCTCGTGCAGATGCTTGATCGCGCTGCGGATGGCCCAGAAGACGCCGCCGATGTTGATGGACACCAGCCGCTCGAACTGCTCGGCATCGAAGTCATCGATAGGTGCGATGTGAATGGTGCCGGCGTTGTTCACCAGCACATCCAGGCCGCCGAGTTCGGCGACGGTCCGATCGACCGCCGCGGCGATCTGGGCCGGGTCGGCAGCATCTGCCTGGATCGCGACCGCTTTGCCGCCACCGGCCGTCACGTCGGCAACCAGTTTTTCGGCATTGGTTGCCGATGACGCGTAGGTGAATGCCACTGCGGCACCGTCTGCCGCCAGGCGGCGGACGATCTCGGCGCCGATGCCGCGCGAACCACCGGTGACCAGTGCTCGCCTCCCGCTCAGGATTGCTGTGCTCATCTCGACGACCTCCTAGGACGCTTGCGTTACGTCGGGGTCAAGTTGAAGAGCGTCGAATAGATTCCCAATATGTCGTGGGTCACAGAAAAAGCTGACCCGGCAAGCAGCTTGGCTTCGGCGCATTGCAGACTGAGTCAAAGCCGTTCGAGAGGGGCAACGATGCCTAAAGCAACCAACAAAGTGTTCGTCGTCGGCGTCGGGATGACGAAATTCGAAAAACCGGGCCGCCGCGAAGGTTGGGATTACCCCCAGATGGCCAAGGAGTCCGGCACCAAGGCGCTGCAGGACGCCGGTGTCGACTACTCCGAGATCGAGCAGGGCTACGTCGGCTACTGCTCGGGTGACTCCACGTCGGGGCAGCGTGCCCTCTACGAACTCGGCATGACCGGCATCCCGATCGTCAACGTCAACAACAACTGCTCGACGGGGTCCACCGCGCTCTATCTCGGCGCGCAGGCCATCCGGGGCGGACTGGCCGACTGCGTGCTGTCACTGGGCTTCGAGAAGATGCAGCCCGGCGCCCTGCAGGGCGGCGCCGCCGACCGCGAGTCGCCGTTGGGCAACCACATCAAGGCGCTGGCCGAGATCGACGAGTTCGCATTCCCGGTGGCGCCGTGGATGTTTGGCGCGGCCGGCCGCGAGCACATGAAGAAGTACGGCACCACCGCCGAGCACTTCGCGAAGATCGGCTTCAAGAACCACAAGCACTCGGTCAACAATCCCTACGCGCAGTTCCAGGACGAGTACACCCTCGAAGACATCCTGGCCGCCAAGGTGATCAGCGACCCACTGACCAAACTGCAGTGCTCGCCGACCTCCGACGGCTCGGCCGCGGTGGTGCTGGCCAGTGATGACTACGTGGCCCGCCACGGCCTGGCCGGGCAGGCAGTGGAGATCGTCGGGCAGGCGATGACCACCGACTTCGAATCCACCTTCGACGGCAGTGCCCGCAACGTCATCGGCTACGACATGAATGTTCAAGCCGCGCAACAGGTTTACCAGCAGTCCGGTCTCGGGCCCGACGACTTCCAGGTGATCGAGCTGCACGACTGCTTCTCGGCCAACGAGCTGCTGCTCTACGAAGCGTTGGGGCTGTGCGGCGAGGGTGAGGCGCCGAAGCTGATCGACGACGAACAGACCACCTACGGCGGCCGCTGGGTGGTGAACCCGTCGGGTGGGCTGATCTCCAAGGGGCACCCGCTGGGCGCGACCGGGCTGGCGCAGTGCTCGGAGCTGACCTGGCAGCTGCGCGGCACCGCGGATAAGCGGCAGGTCGAAAACGTCACGGCCGCACTGCAACACAACATCGGTCTCGGCGGCGCGGCCGTCGTCACCGCCTACCAGCGCGCCGAGCGCTGACCCCACATCACCTAGGCCAGGTCGCCGCGGCTCAGGCCACCACCCAGATCGCCCGCGCCGCCGGACTGCCCAACTCCACCGTGGTCGCCGCGCCGTCGTCGGCTTCGATAGCGATCGAGATCATCCCGGCGAACTCGCGCCGGGTCAGCACCCGCAGCTGCGAGTCCAGGCTGATCCCCACACTGTCGAAGTAACGCAGCATCTCCGGGTCCGCGTCGGAGATGCGGGCCACCGTCCCGGTCTCGCCGTCGTCGCAGGCCCACAGTTGCCGGGCCGGCGGCGTCGGAACCTGACCGTCGGGCGCCGGGATCGGGTCACCGTGCGGATCGCGACGGGGGAAGCCGAGCTTGGCGTCGATGCGGGCCATGAGCCGATCCGACACCGCGTGCTCGAGCACCTCAGCTTCGTCGTGCACCTCGTCCCAGCCGTAGCCGAGCTCGTCGACCAGGAACGTTTCCAGCAGCCGGTGCCGGCGCACCATCGCCAGCGCCGCACGCCGTCCGGACGCCGTCAGCGTCACCGCACCGTACTTCGCGTGGTCGACCAGACCCTGCTCGGCGAGCTTGCGGATGGATTCCGACGCGGTGCTGGCGGAGACCCCGATCTTTTCCGCCAGCAGCTTGGTGCTGACCTTCTCTCGCGACCACTCCTGGACCGTCCAGATGACTTTGAGATAGTCCTGGGCAACCGCGGTGAGCCCGCCCGGCTCCTCGTCAGCCCTCACAGCAAGAAAGTTTAGGCCCGCGGGATCCGAGCTCGCCTGATTTGGTGTCTCGGCGTTATCGGAGCGCCTTCGTCGACGCCGTAGGCTTGCGGTCGTGCAGCGGTGGCGCGGCCAGGACGAGATCCCCACGGACTGGGGCAGATGCGTGCTGACCATAGGGGTTTTCGACGGTGTGCATCGCGGGCACGCCGAGTTGATCGCGCACGCGGTCAAGGCCGCCCGCGCCCGCGGTGTCCCGTCGGTGCTGATGACCTTCGACCCGCACCCGATGGAAGTGGTCTACCCCGGTAGCCACCCGGCGCAGCTCACGACACTCACCCGCCGCGCCGAGCTGGTCGAAGAGTTGGGCATCGACGTCTTCCTGGTAATGCCGTTCACCACCGATTTCATGAAGCTCACGCCGGACCGCTACGTGCACGAACTCCTCGTGGAGAACTTGCATGTAGTGGAAGTGGTCGTGGGGGAGAACTTCACGTTCGGCAAGAAGGCGGCCGGCAACGTCGAAACGCTGCGCCGGGCCGGCGAGCGGTTCGGTTTCGCGGTGGAGTCGGTGTCGCTGCTGTCCGAGCACCACAGCAACGAGAACGTGACGTTCTCCTCGACCTACATCCGGTCCTGCGTGGACGCCGGCGATGTGGTGGCGGCGGCCGAGGCCCTGGGTAGGCCGCATCGGGTGGAGGGCGTCGTGGTGCGGGGTTACGGGCGCGGGCTCGAGCTGGGGTATCCCACCGCCAATGTGGCGCCGCCGATGTATTCGGCGATCCCGGCCGACGGCGTCTACGCGGCCTGGTTCACCGTGCTCGGGCACGGACCGGCCACCGGCACCGTCGTGCCCGGCGAGCGGTACGAGGCGGCGGTGTCGGTAGGCACCAACCCGACCTTCTCCGGGCGTACCCGCACGGTGGAGGCCTTCGTCCTGGACACCGAAGCCGACCTGTACGGCCAGCACGTCGCGCTGGACTTCGTCGCGCGCATCCGCGGGCAGAAGAAGTTCGATTCGATCGACGATCTGGTCGTCGAGATCGGCAAGGACACCAAACGCACCCGCAAACTGCTGGGTTAGATGGTGGCGGCCCGCCGCGCCCGGCTTCGCCGCGCTTGCGACCGCCACGGGTTAGACGGTGGCGGCCCGCCGCGCCCGGCTTCGCCGCGCTTGCGACCGCCACGGGTTAGATGGTGGCGGCCCGCCGCGCCCGGCTTCGCCGCGCTTGCGACCGCCACGGGTTAGATGGTGGCGGCCCGCCGCTGTTAGACTGCCCGACGGCGTGCGCTGCGGTTCGCGGTGGCCGCGCCCTTCGATCTTGATCGCGGACCTATTGATGGAGATGTCTTCGTGGCGCTTACCGCCGAGCAGAAAAAAGAAATTCTGAAGTCCTACGGGCTGCACGAGACCGACACCGGATCGCCGGAAGCCCAGATCGCGCTGCTGACCCGGCGGATCGCGGATCTGACTGAGCACCTGAAGGTGCACAAGCACGACCACCACTCGCGGCGCGGCCTGTTGCTGCTGGTCGGCCGGCGCAAGCGGCTGGTCAAGTACCTCACCCAGGTCGACGTCGAGCGTTACCGTTCGCTGATCGAACGGCTGGGTCTGCGCCGCTGACGCGTGGCGTCGTGCGCGCCGCCTTCACCGGGGTTGTCCTGGCTCTGGTCGCCGGCGCATTGACGGGATGTTCGGCACGGCCCGGTGGGCCCGACCTCGCCGACGTCAAAGTGGGGGACTGTCTGAAGCTCGGCGGTACGGCCGACCGCCCGCAAGCGACGAAAGCGGTGTGCGGCAGCCGGGAATCCAACTTCAAAGTCGCCGCGCTCGTCAGCGGTGACGTCAAGTGCCCCGCCGACGTCGACTCGTCCTACTCGGTGCACAACTCGGTCAGCGGCGCTGACAACACCCTGTGCCTGGACATCGACTGGGTGGTCGGCGGATGTATGAGCGTTGACCCGCAGCACACCACCGACCCGGTCCGGGTCGAGTGCAGCGACACCGCCGCGCCGCACCGGCAGCGCGCCACCCAGATCCTCAGAGACCTCGACCCGCAGGCCGGTGTCGACCAGTGCGCGAGCGGTCTGGGTTACACCTATGCCCAGCGGAGGTTCGCGGTGTGCGTGGAGAACGTCACCGCCGGACCCGGAAACTAGAGGCTGTAGGGGTCGTCCTGCCGATATGACGAGTTAGCCGGTGTAGAGTGAGTGCGTTCTGGGCCGGATCGGCCCAAGCACCTCGGTGCGGTTCACGCAGACCCGCGTGTGCCGTTCCAGCGGGTCACTGCGTATCAAGGGAGCTGCCTGAATCGGGCGGTCTTCGGTAGTGGCTGCCGGGCTCCCCGGATCTGGGAAAGGTCGGCCGCTTCGATCGACGGCCGTAGCCGCATCCAGGTTGGTGACCGCCCTCTGGGTTTCCGCGTGACGTACGCGAAACAGCGAATGACCAGAGAGGCCGCACAGACGTATGTCTGCGACTGAAATTGAAGAAGGCGTGTTCGAAACGACCGCCACCATCGACAACGGGAGCTTCGGCACCCGCACCATCCGTTTCGAGACGGGCCGGTTGGCCCAGCAGGCCGCCGGCGCGGTGGTCGCCTATCTCGACGAAGACAACATGCTGCTGTCGGCGACGACCGCCAGCAAGAACCCCAAGGAGCACTTCGACTTCTTCCCGCTGACGGTGGACGTCGAGGAGCGGATGTACGCCGCCGGCCGCATCCCCGGCTCGTTCTTCCGCCGCGAGGGCCGGCCGTCCACCGACGCGATCCTGACCTGCCGGCTCATCGACCGGCCGCTGCGCCCGTCGTTCGTCGACGGTCTGCGCAACGAGATCCAGGTCGTGGTGACGATCCTGAGCCTGGACCCCAATGACCTGTACGACGTGCTGGCGATCAACGCGGCGTCGGCGTCGACCCAGTTGGGTGGGCTGCCGTTCTCCGGTCCGGTCGGCGGCGTGCGGGTGGCGCTGATCGACGGCACCTGGGTCGCCTTCCCGACGGTCGAGCAGCTCGAGCGGGCGGTGTTCGACATGGTGGTGGCGGGTCGCAAAGTCGATGATGACGTAGCGATCATGATGGTCGAGGCCGAGGCCACCGAGAAGGTCATCGAGCTGGTCGAGGGCGGAGCGCAGGCGCCGACCGAGACGATCGTTGCCGAGGGCCTGGAAGCGGCCAAGCCGTTCATCGCCGCGCTGTGCACCGCGCAGCAGGAACTGGCCGACGCGGCGGCAAAACCGACCAACGACTACCCGGTCTTCCCGCCCTACGAGGAAGACGTCTACTACTCGGTGGCCTCGGTGGCCACCGACGAGCTGACCAAGGCGCTGACCATCGGCGGCAAGGCCGAGCGCGACCAGCGCACCGACGAGCTCAAGGCCGAGGTCCTCGAGCGCCTGGCCGGCACCTACGAAGGCCGCGAGAAGGAGGTCAGCGCCGCGTTCCGGTCGCTGACCAAGAAGCTGGTCCGTCAGCGCATCCTGACCGATCACTTCCGCATCGACGGCCGCGGGATCACCGACATCCGCGCGCTGTCCGCCGAGGTCGCGGTGGTGCCGCGGGCACACGGCAGCGCGCTGTTCGAGCGCGGTGAGACCCAGATCCTCGGGGTCACCACATTGGACATGGTCAAGATGGCTCAGCAGATCGACTCGCTGGGACCGGAGACCTCCAAGCGCTACATGCATCACTACAACTTCCCGCCGTTCTCCACCGGCGAGACCGGCCGGGTCGGCTCGCCCAAGCGGCGTGAGATCGGGCACGGCGCGCTGGCCGAGCGGGCGCTGATGCCGGTGCTGCCCAGCGTCGAGGAATTCCCGTACGCCATCCGGCAGGTGTCCGAAGCTCTGGGCTCCAACGGCTCGACGTCGATGGGCTCGGTGTGTGCGTCCACGCTGGCGCTGCTCAACGCCGGTGTGCCGCTGAAGGCGCCGGTCGCCGGGATCGCGATGGGTCTCGTGTCCGACGATATTGAAGTTGACGGCGGGGAGACCGAACGTCGTTTTGTCACCTTGACCGACATCCTGGGCGCCGAGGACGCGTTCGGCGACATGGACTTCAAGTGCGCCGGCACCAAGGACTTCGTCACCGCGCTGCAGCTGGACACCAAGCTGGACGGGATCCCGTCACAGGTGCTGGCGGGTGCGCTGGCACAGGCCAAAGACGCGCGACTGACCATTCTCGAGGTGATGGCCGAGGCCATCGACGGCCCCGACGAGATGAGCCCGTTCGCGCCGCGGGTCACCACGATCAAGGTCCCGGTGGACAAGATCGGCGAGGTCATCGGACCCAAGGGCAAGGTGATCAACGCGATCACCGAGGAGACCGGCGCGCAGATCTCCATCGAGGACGACGGCACGGTGTTCGTCGGCGCCACCGACGGCCCGTCGGCGCAGGCCGCGATCGACCGGATCAACGCGATCGCCAACCCGCAGCTGCCGACTGTGGGTGAGCGGTTCCTCGGAACCGTGGTCAAGACAACCGATTTCGGTGCGTTCGTGTCGCTGCTCCCGGGCCGTGACGGCCTGGTCCACATCTCGAAGCTGGGCCGGGGCAAGCGCATCGCGAAGGTCGAGGACGTGGTCAACGTCGGCGACAAGCTGCGCGTGGAGATCGCCGACATCGACAAGCGGGGCAAGATCTCGCTGGTGCTCGTTGACGAAGAGGCCGCTGCAGAGACCGCCGCCCCGGCAGATGCCGCGCCGGTCAGCAGCTGACCCGGACCGCACGGCAGTACGCCGGACCACACTGCCGGGCGGTCTTCGGGTCGTCACCGAATACCTGCCGGCGGTGCGGTCGGCGTCCGTCGGCGTCTGGGTCGGGGTCGGATCGCGCGACGAGGGCACCACGGTGGCCGGCGCCGCGCACTTCCTGGAACACCTGCTGTTCAAGTCGACCCCGACCCGCACCGCGGTGGACATCGCGCAGGCGATGGATGCCGTCGGCGGTGAGCTCAACGCGTTCACTTCCAAAGAGCACACCTGCTATTACGCGCATGTCCTGGACAGCGACCTGACGCTGGCCGTCGACCTGGTGGCCGACGTGGTGCTCAACGGCCGGTGTGCCGTCGACGACGTCGAACTCGAACGCGACGTGGTGCTCGAGGAGATCGCGATGCGCGACGACGACCCCGAGGACGCGCTGGCCGACATGTTCATGACGGCTTTGTTCGGCGACCATCCGGTGGGCCGGCCGGTGATCGGCAGCGCGCAATCGGTGTCGGCGATGACCCGCTCGCAACTGCATTCGTTTCACCAGCGGCGCTACACGCCGGAGCGGATGGTGGTGGCGGTGGCCGGCAACGTCGACCACGACGAGGTCGTCGGGTTGGTGCGCCGGCACTTCGGGGCGCGCCTGGTCCGCGGCCGTAAGCCGGTGGCGCCGCGCAAGGGAGCGGGACGGGTGAACGGTGCACCCGGTCTGATGCTGGGCAGCCGTGACGCCGAGCAGACGCACATCTCGCTGGGCGTGCGGACCCCCGGTCGCGGCTGGGAGCACCGCTGGGCGCTGTCCGTGCTGCACACCGCACTCGGCGGCGGTCTGTCGTCGCGGCTGTTCCAAGAGGTGCGCGAGGCCCGCGGGCTGGCCTACTCGGTCTACTCGGCGCTGGACCTGTTCGCCGACAGCGGGGCGCTGTCGGTGTACGCGGCCTGCCTCCCGGAGCGGTTCGCCGACGTGCTGAAGGTGACCGGCACGGTACTGGAATCGGTTGCGCGCGAAGGAATCACCGAGGACGAGTGTCGGATCGCCAAGGGCTCGCTGCGGGGCGGGCTGGTGCTGGGACTGGAGGATTCCGGTTCACGGATGAGCCGGATCGGCCGCAGCGAACTGAACTACGGCGCGCACCGCAGCATCGAGCACACGCTGCGCCAGATCGACCGGGTGACCCTCGACGAGGTCAACGCCGTGGCCAAGCGGGTGTTGAGCAAACCGTTCGGGGCCGCCGTCCTCGGTCCGTACAAGTCGAAACGGTCGCTGCCGCAACAACTTCGAGCAATGATAAGTTAACTCGATGGTACTGGGTTTCTGGGACATCGCCGCGCCTATCGTCGGTGCGCCGATGGCGGGCGGCCCGGGTACTCCGGCGCTGGCTGCGGCGGTATCCAACGCCGGCGGCCTCGGCTTCGTCGCCGGCGGTTATCTCAGTGCCGATCAGTTCGCCGCCGATATCGCCGCGGCGCGCGCCGCGACCACCGGTCCGATCGGGGCCAACCTGTTCGTGCCCCAACCCAGCGTCGCCGACTGGAATGCCCTGGAGTACTACGCAGAAGACCTCGAAGAGGTTGCCGATCACTACCACGTCGACGTCGGCCGGCCGGTCTACGGTGATGACGACGACTGGGAGGCCAAGCTCGAGGTGCTCGCCGACGTCCGTCCGGAGATGGTGTCGTTCACCTTCGGCGCACCTCCGCCGGACGTCATTCGTCGGTTGAGCGCGCTGGGACTGCTGGTGTCGATCACGGTGACCTCGGTCTATGAGGCCGGTGTCGCCGTCGCGGCCGGTGCCGACAATCTGGTGGTGCAGGGGCCCGCAGCGGGCGGGCACCGCGGCACGTTCGCACCGGACATGGAGCCGGGCAACGAGTCATTGCACCAGCTGCTCGAGCGGATCGGCAGCATGCACGATGTTCCGCTGATCGCGGCCGGCGGCTTGGGCACCGTCGAAGACATCGCGGCCGCGCTGCGGCGGGGGGCGGTGGCGGCGCAGGTGGGCACCGCGCTGTTGCTCTCCGACGAAGCGGGCACCCATCCGGCTTACCGTGTCGCACTGAAGAATCCGTTGTTCGACGCGACCGTGGTCACCCGGGCGTTCTCCGGCCGGTACGCGCGCGGGCTGGCGAACAACTTCACCCGGTTGCTCGACCACGTGGCCCCGCTGGGCTATCCCGAGGTCAACCAGATGACCAAGCCCATCCGGGCGGCCGCGATTCAGGAAGAGGATCCGCACGGCACCAACCTGTGGGCGGGCGAAGCCTACAAGGAAGTGCAGCCGGGGCCGGCCGCCGACATTGTCACCGCCCTGGCGCCCTATATCCGCTAGCCGTTTGCGGTCAGCACGCCGGCCGGGTCGGTGAACGGCAGGCCCAGGTCTTCGGCGACATGGTCGGCCAGCAGCGCACCGGCATGCGTCGAAAGACCTTTGGCCAGAGCGGGATCCGATCGGCACGCGCGCTGCCAGCCCAGGTCGGCGAGCTTGAGCACATACGGCATGGTCGCGTTCGTCAGCGCATAGGTCGACGTCTTCGGGACGGCGCTGGGCATGTTGGCCACGCAGTAGAACAACGTCTCGTGCACGGCGAACGTGGGCTCGTCGTGGGTGGTCGGTCGCGAATCCTCGAAGCAACCGCCCTGGTCGATGGAGATGTCCACCAACACCGCGCCGGGTTTCATCTGTGCGACAAGCGAATTCGAGATCAGGCTGGGAGCTTTGGCGCCCGGTACCAGTACCGCGCCGATCACCAGGTCGGCGCGTTTGACCGCACCCACCAACTCATAGGTCGACGAGTAACGGGTGCCGATGCGCCCGGCGAACTCCGCGTCGAGCAACCGGAGCTTGCCGAGGTTGACGTCCAGGACCATGACCGACGCGCCCATGCCGCCGGCGACCCGGGCCGCGTTGTATCCCGCTGTACCACCGCCGATCACAACGACATCAGCGGGTTTGACGCCGGGCACCCCGCCCATCAGGGCACCGCGCCCACCTTCGGTGCGCATCAGGTGGTACGCGCCGACCTGAGCCGAGAGCCGTCCGGCGACCTCGCTCATCGGCGCCAGCAACGGCAGTGCGCCGTCGGCGGTCTGGACGGTTTCGTAGGCGATGGAGGTGGCGCCGGAGGTCAGCAGCGCGTCGGTGCAGGAGCGCGACGCGGCCAGATGCAGATAGGTGAACAGGGTCTGCCCCGAGCGTAGATAGCCGTACTCGGCCGGCAGCGGTTCCTTGACTTTGAGCACCAGATCCGCCTCCGCCCAGACCTGTTCGGCGGTATCGGTGAGTTGGGCGCCGGCCGCCTTGAACTTCTCGTCGGCAATGGCCGAACCCTCGCCGGCGCCGGCCTGGATCAGTACTTCGTGGCCGTGCTGGGTCAACGCGGCGACGCCCGCCGGGGTGATGGCGACCCGGAATTCGTTGTTCTTGGTCTCGGTCGGGATTCCGACTCGCATGATCGCCTCCTGCCGAGCCCGCGTGTAGTTGACTCCTCGATTGTCTCCGAATCTCCGTGGCGCCCGCCAATTATGATCAGCCGATGACTACACCTTCGGCCACCGCCACCGTGCAGATCGACGCCTCACCCGATGTCGTGTACGGACTGATCACCGACCTGCCGACACTGGCGTCGCTGGCCGAGGAGGTCGCGCAGATGGAGTTGCGCAAGGGCGATTCGGTCCGCGAGGGCGCGGTGTTCGTCGGGCACAACGAGAACAGCGGCAAGCGCTGGCGCACCAAGTGCACCGTCACCGAGGCCGAACCCGGCCGCGCGTTCGCCTTCGAGGTGCGGCACACCGTCCTTCCGATCGCCCGCTGGCAGTACGACCTCGTCGCGACCAATGGGGGCTGCCGGGTCACCGAGAGCAGCTGGGACCGGCGGCCGGGCTGGTTCCGCAAGCTCGCCGGCCTGGCCACCGGTGTCGTCGACCGCGACACGGAGAACGCCAAGAACATCGAGCTGACACTGCAGCGCCTCAAGCGGCGAGCCGAAGAAACGTAGTACCGCGGGTATCGCATACCCGGCCCATTTCGATAGACTCGCCGGGTAGAACGGCGCGGCGAGGGGGCCTTGATGAGCACAGTCGACGACCGGGCGGTCGGCCCGCACTCGACGGTATCGGGCGATTATGAGCGTCTGGTCCTGGAAGCCCGCAACGTCGAGTTCGACTGGTCCGGTTTGCCGTTTCACTACGTCCCGAATGAGCCGATGGCCACCCACGTGCTCAACGTCCTGCATCTGCTGCTGCCCGCCGGCGAGGAGTTCTTCGTCGACGTGTTCAAGAAGACGCTGCCGCTGATCCAGGACGACCAACTGCGTCTGGACGTACAGGGATTCATCGGCCAGGAAGCCATGCACTCGCAGGCGCATTCCGGAGTGCTTGCTCATTTCGACGCACAGGGCATCGACCTCACGCCGTTCACCAACCAGATCAGGTGGCTGTTCGAGAAACTGCTCGGCGAGAAGCCGTATCGCAGCCGACGTCGCCAGCACGCCTGGCTGCTGGAGCAGGTCGCGATGATCGCGGCGGTCGAGCATTACACGGCCGTCCTGGGCGAGTGGGTGCTGGACTCGCCGGCGCTCGACGCAGCCGGTTCGGACCCGGTGATGCTGGACATGCTGCGCTGGCACGGCGCCGAGGAAGTCGAGCACAAGGCCGTGGCGTTCGACACGATGAAGCATCTGCGCGCGGGGTATTGGCGGCAGGTACGCGCCCAGTTGGTGGTCGCGCCGGTGCTGCTGCTGTTGTGGATCCGCGGCGTGCGCTTCATGTTCTCGTTGGACCCGTGCGTCCCGCCGGGCACCAAGGCGCGGTGGCGCGATTACCTCAGCGCGGCGCGCCGTGGACTGGCGCCCGGGCCTCTTCGGCTCATGCGGGTGGTGGGCTCCTACTACCGGCCGGGCTTTCACCCGTCGGAGTTGGGCGGGCTGGAGCGGGCCGTCGACTACCTCGCGGTCTCGCCCGCTGCCCGCGCGTCGCACTGATCCATGACCACCATCGCTGCGTCGGACGGCGTTGCCCTGGCGGTCCACCGATACAACGACTTCGCCTCCGAGCGCCCGACCATCCTGGCCATTCACGGCTACCCCGACAACCACCGGATCTGGGACGGCGCGGCGGAGACTCTGGCGAAACGCTACAACGTGGCCGCCTACGATGTCCGGGGTGCCGGTGAATCTGGTTGTCCGGCAACCAGATCCGGATACCGGGTGGAACAACTGGTGTCCGATGTGGATTCGGTGATCGACAGCCTCGGTGTCGACCGGGTGCACCTGCTGGCGCACGACTGGGGATCTGTGCAGGGCTGGGCCGCGGTCAGCGACGGCGAAGTGGCGCCCAAGATCGCGTCCTTCACGTCGATCTCGGGTCCGCACCTGCAGTACGCCGGCAAGTTCCTGCGGTCGGCGCGGACCCCGCGCGCTGCGGCCGAGATTGCCAGGCAGGTGATGTCGTCGGGCTATCTGGGGTTTTTGCTGTGTCCGGGTGTCCCGGAGTTGGCCTTCCGCTCGCGGGTGGGCGTCAAAGTCGTCGAGGCCACCGAACGTATCGGCCGCACCAGCGTCAACAGCCGGAGCGTCAAGACGCCACGGTCGATCGGTGACTACGTCAACGGGCTGAACCTCTACCGCGAGAACCTGCCCGGCCCGCTGGCGTCGCCGGGCGAGTTGCCACGAATCCGCGTCCCGGTCCAGGTGCTGGTGCCGGGCAAGGACATGTTCATCTCACCCGCCCTGCAGCGGTTCATCGGTGCGGTTCCGTTGTGCGGCAGGGTTATCCCGATTCAAGGCGGGCATTGGGTGGTGACGTCACGGCCCGACGTCGTCGCCCGGCTGACCGCCGAATGGGTCGACCAGGTGACGAGTGGGACCGCCCCTTCAGCAGCCTCGGTGATCCGCGGCGGCCCCCGGGAGGTGCGCGGCAAACTGGCGCTGGTCACCGGTGCCGGCGTGGGCATCGGGCGCGCTACCGCGATTGAGTTGGCGCGCAACGGCGCCCGCACGGTGGTGATCGTCGATCGAGATCTGGCCGCTGCCAACGAAACCGCGGATGCCGTCCGCGCCGCATGCGCCGAGGCGGCGGTCTACCAGGTCGACGGCACCGACGAAGGCGCGATCGATCGCCTTGCCGCCGAGGTGCTTAGCGAGCACGGAGTGGTCGACATCCTGGTGAACAACGCTGCTGACGGCGCGGCGCTCGTTCTTTCGGGGACCTTCGGTGACCAGATGGCCGAACGAGGTGAAGGCGGCGCCATCGTCAACGTCTCGCCGGCCGCGGCGTCGCCGTCCGGCGCGGCAGAACTCAGCAAGTCCCTGCGCTCCGGTCTTGCCGGCGAGGGCATCGCGGTCACCGCCGTGTACCCGCGCTCGGTCGACACCGATGTCACCGAGGATGCCGCTCATCGCAGCGCCAGAGCGATCGTCAAGTCCGTCCGGACCGGTGGCTGGACGTCCAGGGTCGGGCAAGCGATGCGGCGACTCGGCTCATCGGCGATCCGGCAGAGACGCGCATCAGACGTAGGGATGTGATTGTGCCGGAGAGCATTTGGACGAGCAGACCCGCCGACCTGTACGGCCGTCGGGACCGGGACCGGTTCCTGACGGTGCTGTGGGGACTGCGCACGGTGATGGGCGGGATGTCCGCGACGTCGCGGTGGACACCGGCGCGGGTGGCGCCGGTGCGGCGCACACACGAGGCGAAGGTCGTCGGACGCGAACTCGTGGCGCCGGACGTGGTCGCGTTGAGGTTGGCCGACCCGGATGGGGGACTGCTGCCGTCCTGGACGCCTGGCGGGCACATCGACGTCCAGTTGCCGTCGGGCCGGCGTCGGCAGTACTCGCTGTGCGGCCCGCCCGGGCGGCGCACCGACTACCGGATCGCCGTGCGCCGCATTGCCGACGGCGGCGGCGGGTCGATCGAGATGCACGACGCCTTCGACGTGGGCGACACCTTGGTATTCGAAGGCCCCCGCAACGCGTTCTACCTCGGAACGTCGGAGCGGGATGTGCTGTTCGTGATCGGCGGCATCGGCGTCACTCCCATCCTGCCGATGATGCGCGTCGCCGCGCAGCGCGGAATCGACTGGCGCGCAATCTATACCGGTCGCAGTCGGGACTATATGCCGTTGCTGGACGAAGTGGTGGCGGTGGCTCCGGAGCGCGTCACGATATGGGCCGACGACGAGCGTGGCGGCTTTGCGCCGGTCGAAGACCTGCTGGCCGGTGCCGGGCCGACGACCGCGGTGTACGTGTGCGGCCCGGCCGCCATGCTCGAAGCGGTCCGAACGGCACGCGACGAATACGCCGATGCGCCGCTGCACTACGAACGGTTCAGTCCGCCGCCGATCGTCAACGGCACGCCGTTCGAGCTGGAACTCGGCCGATCTCGGGAAGTGCTGCGCATCCCGGCGAATCGTTCGGCGCTCGACGTGCTGCTCGACCGCGACCCCACCACCGCCTACTCGTGCCGACAGGGTTTCTGTGGCACCTGCAAGGTCAAAGTGCTTGCCGGCCAAGTCGATCGGCGCGGCCGCGCCGCCGAGGGCGACGACGAGATGCTGGTCTGCGTCTCGCGGTCCGACGGCGACCGGGTCGTCGTCGACGTCTAGAAGACGTTCCGTTCCGTCAGGACGTCGGCGAACCTGGTCAGATCGGCGGCGAACAGGGCGGGTTGTTCGAAGGCGGCGAAGTGCCCGCCGCGGTCTTGAACCGAGTAGTGCACCAGGTTGTATCGCGCGGCGGCCCAGGCCCGCGGCGTCTGCAGCAGCTCGCCCGGGTAGACGGCGTACCCGGTGGGAACGTCGACGCGACCGGTCCATTCGTCGAGCGCGCCGGTGCCCGCCCGTCTTGATTCGCAGTACAGCCGCGCTGCCGAGGTGGCGGTGCCGGTGAGCCAGTACAGCATCAGGTTGTCGATCAGTCGGTCGGTGCTGATCGGCATGCCTTCCCTGATGTCGCACCAGGCGTGGAACTTCTCGAGTATCCAGCCCGCCAGTCCCAACGGCGAGTCGTCCAGACCGAAGCCCAGCGAATGTGGCCGCGTGGACTGCACTTCCAGGTACGCGGTGCCGTCCTTGGTCCGCTCGAAGCTGGCAGCGATCGCGGCGAGTTCGGCTTCGGAGACGTCCGCCAACAGCTGCGGGTCGTTCTGGTCGGGCGGGGCGAACAGCATGTTGGTGTGGATCGCCGCCACATTCGCCGGGTAGTGCTCACCCAGGTAGCGGGTGACCAGCGCACCCCAATCGCCGCCCTGGGCGACGTAGCGTTCGTAGCCGAGCTGGGCCATCACGTCAGCTACGGCCGCGGCGACGCGCGCGACGTCGACTCCCGGTTCGCCAGTGGGACCGGAGAACCCGTAGCCGGGCATCGACACCACCACCACGTGAAAGTGCTTGCGCAGCAAAGGCAGTGCGTCGAGGAACTCGACGATGGAGCCGGGCCAGCCGTGTGTGACAGCCAGCGGAATGGCTTGCGGGTGCTCGGACTTGGCGTGCAGGAAGTGCACGCGCTGACCTGCCGCCTGGGTGACGAAGGAACCCGCCGCGTTGAGCTCGGCCTCGGTACGTCGCCAGTCGTAGCGGTGCAGCCAGTGTTCGATCACGTTCTTCAAGAACGCCTGTTCGGTGCCGTAATCCCAACCTGCACCGGTGATTTCGGCTGGCCAGCGCGCCATGTTGAGACGCTGACGAAGGTCGTCGAGCTGGGCTTCGGGGACATCCACTGGGTAAGGCTGGATCCGCGTGTCGACGGGCGCACTCGCTGTCATGAGCAGTGAGGTGATCGGTGCCGCCGTTGCAGCTTCGACCACGGCCGGTTCGGGTTCCGAACGGAACAGCCGGTAGCCGACATGAGGCACGGTCACGCCTGGCAGCGGCTTCCACACGAAGGTGCGACCATCGAGTTCGAATCCCTGCTTCTCGTAGAAATCGCGCGCCTTCTGGTTCTTGTCGGCGCACCACAGGATCATGTCGTTGTCCGGGTATTCCTGCAGCGCTCTGTCCAGCAGCAGCTTCCCGACGCCATGCCGTTGCTCTTGTTCCGCGATGTAGAGCGCATCGAGCTGGATGTGCTCGGGATTGGACAGATCCGGACCGAACAGCGCCATCCCCACCAACCTGCCGCGCGACTCGGCCAACCACATGCTCCAGCCGCCGCGCTTCAGAGTCGTCGAGTATTGGATGTCCACCCATGTCTTCGGCGTGCCGAGCATGTCCAGGACATGTGTCGCCACAATGCCGTTCCAGGATTGCCGCCACACCGGATAATGCATCGCCGCGACCCTGGCGAAATCCTTCGGTCTGGCTTCGCGGATCCGGATGTCGCTGGATCTCACGTAAGCACCTCCGGTCGCGCGGCAGTTTGACCATCTAAGACTAGAACTAGGGTCCTGCGCGCTCGTCGTCGTTGTCGTCTAAGAGGCGTTCGGGGTGATGGTAGTTGTTGGTGCGGGGTCCGCCGCGGTCGAAAATGCGGGGTGGGTGCCAGGCGGTGCGGCCGTTGGGGAGTTTGGTTGTCGTCCAGCCTTTTCCGATGAGTTTGTGGTTGGCGGGGCAGGCCAGGGTGAGTTTGTCGATGTCGGTGTGTCCGCCTTTGGCCCAGTCGTGGAGGTGGTGGACTTCGCATTTGTCGGCCGGTACGTCGCAGCCAGGGTAAGTGCAGCCGCGTTCGTTGTTGTAGAGGAAGAGGCGTTGGTCGGCGGACGCGGTGCGGCGGGCGCGGCCGAGGTAGAGGGGCCGGTTGGAGTGTTGATCGTAGATGGCCAGGTAGTGGCAGGCCTGGCTGGCCATTTTGATGAGGTCGCGCATGGGGATCAGGGTGCCGGCGGCGGTGACACCGTGGCCGGTGGCGGTGGTGAGTTCTTGCAGGGTGGTGGAGACCACGACGGTCACGGGCAGGCCGTTGTGGTGGCCCAGGGCGGGGTCGCCGAGTCGGCCGCGGATCAGTTGGGTGAGCGCGTCGTGTTGGCGTTGGCCGTAGGTGCGGGTGTCTCGGGCGGCGGCCTCATCCGAGGGTTCGCCGTTGACGGCAGGGTTTTCGTCGTCCGGGTGGCACATTCCCGGGGCGGCGTATTTGGCCAGCCAGGCATCGATCATTGCGCGCAGTTCGGGGGTGGCGATCAGGGTGGCTTGGCTCATGCCGTCGGGGCGTTGTTTGCCCCAGGTGAAGCTGCGTTTGCGGGCGCGGTCGGCGTCGGAGAATTTGCCGTCGGGGTTGAGGTAGAGCGCGGTGCGCTGGGCGGCTTTCTCGAGTTGGTCGGGGCGTAGCTGAGTGGCTTGATCAGCCAGGAAATTCTCGGCCTGTTCGACCAGGGCGACGGGCAGCTCCTGCGGCAGGTCTCGGATGAAGGTTTGTAGGACGCGCAAGTGCTGGGCGTCGAGCATGCCCTGGCGCCATTGGCGGGCGGTGGCGGGGAGTTCGGGTGGCAGTGTCTGGCCGGTGAGCGTCAGCCGGGGGGCCAATTGGGCCGCATCGCGGATGCGGCGGCGTGCCTCGGTGTAGCTGATGCGACACCAGTCGGCCACGATCTGGTGCACGGGGCCGCCGATGTCGGCGGGTTGTTCTGCGGCCAGGGTGTGGATGATGTCGTGGCTGATCACCGCTTGGTGGCGACGGGCTGTTTCCAGGCGCTCCAGGGCGCGCACCCGCACGCTGGGATCGGCGGCGGTGGGCAGGTCGGCGAGGTCGGCCACGGCGGCGTCTAGGGCGTCGAGGCGGGCCGCCACCTCCGCATCCGTGATCGAAAGCATGTTCGAATGATATCGCCGGCCACCGACAAGAGCGACGTCCAAACGCCACCTGTGGATAGAACGGGCTAACGTATCCCTCGTGCGCGGGTGGGATAGGGAAGCCATCCGGAAACTTCGGGCAGCGGTCAACAGCGCGGACGCAACAGCGCTGGTCGCGATGCTGCGCGAGCGGGAGGTCGAGCAGGTCCTGCAATCGGCGGGTGATGCTCTGATCGCCGCCGTCGCGCAAGACGTGCCCGGTGCGGCCCAAATCGGGGCGGTATTCGAGGCAGCGCTGCGCGAGCGCGACTGGACCGGCGATGAACAGTTGGCCGAGCAGCTGTCGGCAGTGCTCGGCAACGCCCCGACGCCGATGCTTAAAGCAATCCCGGCGGACCTGGACGATCTCTCGACAGTGCTGGAAGGCGACCCAGCGAACGCCGGGGGCTACCTCAACCCCGAAACCGGTGCGTGCTGGCCGGAAGAGGCGGATTTCAAGTGGCTCGGGATCGACGAGGAAGATCTCGACGACTGGATCTACGTACTGTGCGAGGGCTCGCACAGCGGTTACGGCGACATGGAAGTCTTCATCAGTACCGTCGACGACGCCGCGATCGCCGACCGGCTCGAGATCGCGATCCAGGGACGAGGGGCGTTCCGGCGTTTCAAGGATGTGCTTTCGCGATGGCCCGACGAATTGCAGCGCTACTTTCAGCTGTCCGACGAGCGCAAGCGTGGCCGCGCCAGGGCGTGGTTGGCAGCCGAGGGCTACCGACCGGTCCTCGCGACAGACCCCGAACAGTAGGCTCGAGGCCATGCGGGTTGGCGTATTGGGAGCAAAAGGCAAAGTCGGCGCTGCCATGGTGCGGGCCGTCGAGGACGCCGACGATCTGACTCTGTCTGCCGAAGTCGACGCCGGCGACGCGCTGAGTCTGTTGACCGACGGCGACACCGAGGTCGTGATCGACTTCACTCATCCCGACGTCGTCATGGACAATCTGAAGTTCCTGATAGACAACGGAATTCACGCTGTCGTCGGGACCACCGGATTCACCGATGACCGTGTCCGACAGGTTGAGTCGTGGCTCGCCCAGAGCCCCGACACCTCCGTCCTGATCGCGCCGAACTTCGCCATCGGCGCAGTGTTGTCCATGCATTTCGCCCAGCAGGCCGCAAAGTTCTTCGAGTCGGTCGAAGTCATCGAACTGCATCATCCGCACAAGGCAGACGCCCCGTCGGGCACGGCAACCCGCACCGCCAAACTGATTGCACAGGCACGAAAAGGACTGCCGCCCAACCCCGATGCCACCAGCAGCAGTCTGCCTGGCGCGCGTGGCGCCGACGTCGACGGCATCCCGGTACATGCGGTGCGGCTGGCTGGACTCGTCGCCCACCAGGAAGTGCTGTTCGGCACCGAGGGCGAGACGCTGACCATCCGCCACGACAGCATCGACCGCACGTCCTTCGTACCCGGTGTGCTGCTCGCCGTGCGCCGCGCCGGAGAGCGTCCCGGCCTGACCATAGGCATAGAGCCCCTGCTCGACCTGCAATGACCGATAGCGCCCGCCTCATCCGAATACAGCTGACCATCGCCTTTCTCTGTGTGGCGATGCTCGTCTACTTCCTGATGCTCGGCCGGGTCGCGCTGACGATGATCGCCTCCGGCCGACCTGCCGCCGTCGGCTTGGGAGCGGCGGTGCTCGTCATGCCGTTCCTCGGTCTGTGGGCGATGATCGCGACGCTGCGAGCCGGCTTCACCCACCAGAAGCTGGCTCGCCTGATCGCCCGGGACGGAATGGAACTCGACGTCAGCGCACTACCGCGGCGCGCCTCCGGGCGCATCCAGCGAGACGCCGCCGACGCACTGTTCGACACCGTGCGCGGCGAAGTGGAAGTCGACCCGGACGACTGGCGACGCTGGTATCGGTTGGCACGCGCCTACGACTACGCGGGGGACCGACGGCGGGCGCGCGAGGCGATGAAGACCGCCGTCGAATTACATGATCGCGGCGACGAGACCGAAAGCTGACGCAATCAGCTATAGGCTTTGCGGGTGAAGTCCGCCTTGGTAACCGGGGCCGCGACCGGGATCGGTGAGCCATGGTTGCACCGCCTGTTACCCGAGCAACAGGTCCAGAACATCTGGCGGCGCATGTTCAGTCGCAAACGGGGCAGGTGACCGGTGCCGCGGCTGCTCATCGTTCACCACACGCCGTCTCCGCACTGTCAGGAGATGTTCGAGGCGGTGCTGGCCGGCGCGTCCGATCCGGAGATCGAGGGTGTGGAGGTTGTCCGGCGCCCGGCGCTGAGGGTGTCACCAGCCGACATGCTCGAAGCCGACGGCTATCTGCTCGGCACCCCGGCGAATCTCGGATACATGAGCGGTGCGCTCAAGCACGCGTTCGACGTCTGCTACTACCCGTGCCTGGACTCCACGCGTGGCCGACCCTTCGGCTTGTACCTGCACGGCAACCAGGGCACCGAGGGTGCGGAGAAGGGCGTCACCGCCATCACCACCGGGCTGGGATGGGTGAAAGCCGCCGAGTACGTGCTGGTGTCGGGCAAGCCGAACAAAGACGACTTGCAGGCGTGCTGGGAACTCGGCGCCACCGTGGCCGCGCAACTGATGGACTAGGTGTACGTCGGCTGAAACGCTTCAGCCGGCTGCGCGAGCGCCAGCGCCGAACTGCTGCCGATCGGCCCGTGCCGATCGAACAGGATCGCGCTGCCGGTGGCGACGCCCGCTGCGCCGTAATGACTTTGAGCCGCCAGCCCGATGTACTCGCCGTCCGGCAACCGACTTGCGGTGACGGTGTAATCGGCGTTGATGTAGCGCAATCCACCTGTGCCCCAGTGGGTTAACGAGCTCGTGACGTCACCCACGAAGGCCAGGCGGGTGAACGGGGTCAACGGAAAGCCCGCCACCATCGGCCGAAACAGCCGTGTCCAGGCGAACTTCGGTGAATGAGACTGCTCCCACTCGCCGGCGGCGATACCCGGGCTGCCCTCGAGGGTCGCGCCATAGCCCCAGATGAGAAACGGCATATCCGTCGGAAAGCCTTCGGAACTGGTCGGAAGCGGCGGCATCGTCACGGGGGTCGACCACACCTCACCGTCGGGCGGGTCGCTGCGGCGGAGGAACAGCGCGCCGGCGCGTGCCACGATTTTCCCGTTCTGCGTCAGCACACCGTCGACGAGCTTGATGCGTCGGCCTTCTCGTTGCACCGACGTCTGGATCTGTACCGGTTCGAGCAGCGCCGGGCGTAGCAGGTCGACGGTGAGACGAGCCGGTTGGAATTCCGCGTCGATACCGGATTGCTCGATCCCCCAACCCAGCAGGCCGCCGACGATCTGACCGCCCATCGCCGCACCCCACGGTCCCCGGGTCATCGGGCCGGGGTGATAAGAGCCGTCGTCGACAGTGAAGAACGCCTCAGGCATGATGACGGAATCCTCGGTCGTCACCGCTACGACGATAGGGCACCGGCAACTTAGGAGTGGTCATGCCTCCGATTGCACCTGTGGTCGAAATTCCCCGCAGCCACAACCCATTCCCGCGAACTGGGGTTTCCATCGACGGCGACGGCATCCCGCGCTACGACGACCTGCCGGCCACCTTGCTGGACGTCCTGGCCGAACAAGTCGCCGCGCGCCCGAACAGCGAGGCCGTGGTCGAACTGGGTTCGCAGCGCTTGAGCTACCGCGATTTGTGGGACCGCGCGGCACGGGTTGCCGGCGGTTTGCGTGCCGGCGGCCTGAAAGCGGGCGAACGGGTCGCGGTCCGATATCCGGCGGGTGTGAACTGGGTGCTGGCCTTCTGGGGCACGGTGATGGCCGGAGGCATTGCGGTGGCGGTCAATACGCGGTCCGCTCAGCCGGAGGTCGACTTCGTGCTGTCCGATGCCGGGGCGAGCTTCGACCTCGCACCGGACGCACCGCTGCCCGACGGCGCATCGTATGTGACCGACCACCTGGGCCGCGCCGACGTCGCCGCCCTGTTCTACACCTCGGGCACCACCGGTCACCCCAAGGGGGTGCCGACCACTCACGAGGCGTTCGTGACCAACACCGAGAACGCGGTCCGGTGTCTTCGACAGCCCAGGGACATCGGCGAGGGTCTGCGCACCCTCGTCTCGGTACCGCTGTTCCACGTAACAGGTTGCAACTCACAGCTTTTGGCCGCGACCCGGCTCGGCGGCGCGGCGGTGATCATGCCGACGCTCAACCTCGATGAACTGATCGCCGCACTGCGCGTCGAGCGCATTTCGGTCATGGTCACCGTCCCGGCGATCTACTCGTTGTTGTTGCGGCACAGCGAATTCAGCACGGCGGATGTCTCCGCTGTGCGCTGGGCGGGTTACGGTGGCGCGCCCATCGCGCCATCGCTGGTGCAGGCGGTCAAGGCCGCGTTTCCACAGGCCAGCGTGTTCAACGGGTACGGCATGACCGAGAGCGCTTCGTTGATGACGGCGTTGCCCGACGAGGAAGTCATCGAGCACGCCGACTCGGTCGGCTACGCGGTGCCCTCGGTGGACCTCGGGGTGATTCCGTTCGAAGACGGTCAGTTGGTCGGTGAGTTGGTAACCCGCGGCGCCAACATCACCGCCGGCTACTGGAACCGTCCCGAAACTACTGCGGCCACGATCGTGGACGGCTGGCTGCACACCGGCGACGTGGTTCGGGTGGACGACGCGGGACGGGTGCATCTCGTCGACCGCCTCAAGGACATCATCAACCGCGGCGGCGAGAACGTCTCCAGTGTCGAGGTCGAAGCCGCGCTGCTGGGGGCGCGCGGTGTCCACGACGCCTGCGTGCTGGCGGTGCCCGACGAGGTGATGGGGGAGAAGGTCGGGGCCGTGCTGGTGGGGGAGGACGTCGACGTGCCGGCCGTACTCGAGCACTGCCGCGAGCAGCTCGCCGACTACAAGATTCCGCAGTACGTCACCGTGGTGACGACACCGTTGCCGCGCAATGCGGGCGGGAAGCTCCTCAAGGGTCAACTTCGTGAACAGGTCCGGTGGGGTCCGGCGCTACGCTGACCACTCGCGGCGTGTCTGATCAGCGTGAACGCGAGGTATGATACGGAAACTGTACGTATGGTGTTGAATCCTGACTTCCGACAGATGGGCGATGGGAACTTTGTCCAGTCCGCAGACGGTGTCACCGGCCGGCGTCTTATGTCGCTGACGCCGGCGGTCGAGGTGTTCGCCTGCCCGACCCGAGCGCCTCTACGACCTGCGCCCCGGGTTGGCAGCGGTTTAAATGGAACGGGGGACTTCTTAAAGGAGGCACCGGCCGCCGACGCGCTCACCAGAAACGGAATGCCTGAGTGGATTTTGGAGCTATTCCGCCGGAGATCAACTCCGCGCTGATGTACGCAGGTGCCGGCGCGGCTCCGATGCTTACGGCCGGCGCGGCGTGGAACGGCATAGCGGCCGAGTTGAGCACCGCCGCGGCGTCCTTCGAGTCGATCATCAACGGGCTGATCTCCCAACAGTGGATGGGTCCGGCGTCGCTGTCGATGGCCGCGGCGGTGGAGCCGTTATTGGTCTGGCTGAGCTCTACCGCTGAATCCTCGGCGCGGGCGGCCACTCAGGCCATGGCGTCCGCGGCAGCATTCGAGACGGCCCATGCCATGACCGTGCCGCCGGCCGACGTCGCGGCCAACAGGGCCCGACATGCCGCGTTGGTGGCGAACAACACGTTCGGTCAGAACACGCTGGCGATCGCGGCCACCGAGGCGCGTTACAGCGAAATGTGGGCTCAAGACGCCGCGGCCATGTACAGCTACGCCGCCGCGTCGGCGGCCGCCGCCCGTCTGGAACCGCTGACCAGCGCGCCGGAGGTCACCAATCCGGACGGGATCTCCAATCAGGCCGCCGCGGTCGGTCAGGCCGCCGCATCCGGTTCGGCTCAGGCAGTACAACTCGGCAACCTGATCAGCGACGGCCCGCAGGCCGTGATGAGCCTTTCCGCCCCGGCGGCCGCAGAGTCCAGTCCCACGACGGTACTGGGATTCCTGAGTTGGCTCGACAGCGTCGAACATCCGTGGTGGGGCGGGTTCGACCACAATCGAGCAACCTACTGGGACTACACCATCGGCCAGCTGGGCAGTGGCGCAGACGACGCAGAAAGCGAAGTCGAGGAGCTACCGTCCGGCTTCCAGGCGCCGATCAAGATAACGCCCGGGTTCGCGCAGTCGATCACGCCGGCGCCCGTCGGTGGCACGACGTTGGTGGCCGGGTTGGGCAACGCGTCGGTGGTCGGTGGCCTGTCAGTGCCGACAAGCTGGGCTTCGGCAGCCCCGGCAATGGCTGCCCGTCCGGCCGTGGAGGCGACCGGCTGGGTCGTCGGCGAGGAAGACGAACCTACCGAGGCGACGCCGCTTGCGCCTGGAATGGTCGCCAATGCGAGCGACGGCGGTGCCGGCCCGGCGCCCCGCTACGGCGTCAAGCCCGTCGTCATGCCCAAGCACGGCGTGTTCTGATCAGGTCCGTACGCTAACTCCATGCGGCCACCACCGCGGGACATCGAGACGACCCTGCTGATTGCCAACCGTGGCGAGATCGCTCTCCGAATCATCCGCACGGCAACCGAACTCGGCATCGGCACCGTGGCCGTCTACGCAGACGACGACGCCGACAGCCCGCATGTGCACGCGGCTGACGTGGCGTTGGGTCTGCCGGGCATCGGCGTCGCCGCCTACCTCGACCACGGCGCCATCTTGGCGGCCGCCTTGAATGCCGGCGCGACATTGATTCATCCCGGCTACGGGTTCCTCAGTGAGAAGCCGGAATTCGCGCGGGCCTGCGCGGCCGCCGGGTTCACCTTTGTCGGCCCGGACGCAGAGGTGCTTGCGGTCGTCGGTGACAAGTCCAAGGCCCGTGCCGCGGCGGCCGCCGCCGGAGTGCCGGTGCTGGCGGCCACCGGGGGACCGAGCAGCCTGGAGCAGGTGCGTTCGTTCTTCGCCGCACAGGACGGCCCGATCATGGTCAAGGCACTCGCCGGTGGCGGCGGCCGGGGAATGCGAAAGGTCGCGCGGCCCGACCAGATCGATGAGGCCTACCGGCAATGCGCCGCCGAAGCCCAACTCGGCTTCGGCGACCCCACCGTGTTCGCCGAGAGACTACTGGACGGTGCGCGACACATCGAAGTACAGGTGGTGGCGGCACCGGCCGGATACCAGACGCGTGCACTGGCCCTCGGCGACCGCGACTGCAGTGTCCAGCGCCGCTATCAGAAGATCGTCGAAATCGCGCCCGCCCAACATCTTTGCGACGATCTGCGTCGTGACCTGCACCGCGCCGCGGCCCGGCTGTGCGCCCGCATCGGGTTGCACGGTCTGGCGACCGTCGAATTCCTGGTCACCGGTGACGAATTCGTCTTTCTCGAAGTCAACCCGCGGATACAGGTGGAACACACCGTCACCGAGGAAGTCACCGGGATCGACCTGGTGGCGGTGCAACTGGCCATCGCCGGCGGGGCGTCCTACTACCAACTCGGTCTGCCGTCCGGAATCGCCTCGGACGGAACCGAAGTCATCGGTGAGCCAGCGGCGCGATCCGGCATCGCCATCCAGACCCGGGTCAACACGGAGACGATCGCGCCGGACGGAAGCGTCCTGCCCGCCACCGGGACCGTGAGCGCATTCTCGCCGCCGAGCGGGCCGGGCGTGCGCGTGGACACCTACGGCCGGACGGGACTGACGCTCAGTCCCCGGTACGACTCGTTGCTCGCCAAGGTGATCACCCATGTAAGGGGCACGTCCTTCCCGGCGGCGGTCCGCAAAGCCCGTAACGCGTTGGGAGAGTTCACCATCGAGGGTGTCGGAACCAACATCGAGTTCCTTCGAGAGTTGTTGTCCGACAACAGTTTCAGCTCCGGGGCAGTAACGACGGGTTTCGTGGACGAGAAACTGCCCGAGCTGGCGGCTGCGGTAGCGTCGCGCCAGCCCCAGCGCCACCCGCACATCGAGCTCTACCCGGGCGAAGAGGCGCTGCGTGCGCAGTTGTCCGGGACGGTGATCGAGTTGGTCCCCGAGGGTGCCGAAGTCGGTGCCGGGCAACAAGTCGTGGTACTCGAGGCGATGAAAATGCAACACGTGCTGGTCGCGCCGGCCCCGCTGCGGGCGGTCCGGCACCTTGTCGCGCCCGGCCAGGTGGTGGGAACCGGTGACGCGCTGGTGGTCTTCACCCGCGTCGGCGCCGACGACAACGACGGAAAGTCCGCTGCTGCGATAGATCTCGATCGTTCGCGTGCCGACCTGGACGAGGTCCGCCGGCGACACCTGATCACCCTGGACGAGGGGCGGGCGGCGGCCGTCGCCAAGCGGCACCGGCAAGGACGGCGCACCGCACGCGAGAACATCGCAGACCTCATCGATCCCGGCAGTTTCATCGAGTACGGCGCGCTGGCCATCGCCGCGCAGCGCACTCGGCGTTCGGAGGAGGATCTGATCGCCAATACCCCCGCGGACGGACTGGTAGCCGGGCTGGCGACCATCGGCGCGGATCGATTCGGGCGCGATGCGGCCGAGGCGGTGGTGGTGTCCTACGACTACACCGTGCTCGCCGGCACCCAAGGCATGCGCAATCACGCCAAAACCGACCGGGTGTTCGACCTCGCCGGCCGAAAGCGGTTGCCGGTGGTGCTGTTCGCCGAGGGTGGTGGCGGTCGGCCCGGTGACACCGACGTCGGCGGCCACGCCGGGCTCGACGTCCCGACCTTCCGGGTGCTGGCGGCCCTGGCCGGTCGGGTCCCCTTGGTGTCGATCGTCTCCGGTCGCTGCTTCGCCGGAAATGCCGCGCTGGCCGGGGTTTGCGACGTGATAATCGCGACCCCGGACGCCAATATCGGCATGGGGGGCCCCGCGATGATCGAAGGCGGGGGACTGGGTGTCTACCCGCCCGAGGCGATCGGCCCGATCGACGTGCAACGGCGCAACGGGGTGGTGAGCCTGGTCGCTCGCGACGAGGCGCACGCCGTCACGCTGGCCAAGCAATACCTCTCGTATTTTCAAGGCAGCATTGACGATTGGGAAGCACCGGATCCGCGTCTGGCCCGGCATGTGGTGCCCGAGAACCGATTACGCGCGTACGATGTGCGGCGCGCGGTCGAATCGGTCGTCGACGTGGGATCGGTGCTGGAGTTGCGACCCGATTACGGCGTCGGCATCGTCACTGCGCTGGTGCGCGTGGAAGGTGTGGCCTACGGGTTGATCGCCAACAGCAGCCACCATCTGGGCGGCGCGATCGACGCCGAGGCCGCAGACAAAGTCGGCGACTTCCTGACGCTGTGCCAATCGTTCGGGTTGCCGATCGTTTCGCTGTGCGACACACCGGGATTCATGGTCGGCCCGGAAGCCGAAAAGGAGGCCGCGGTCCGTCGCTTCGGGCGGATGTTCGTCCTCGGCGCGCAACTGACCGTCCCGTTCGGAATGATCATCCTGCGCAAGGGCTATGGACTGGGCGCAATGGCCATGGCCGGCGGCTCGTTCCACGCGCCGCAGTTCACCGTCGCGTGGCCTACCGGAGAGATCGGCGGCATGGGCCTGGAAGGTGCTGTGCGCCTTGGCTTCAGCAAAGAGTTGGCCGCGGCCGCTGACGACTCCGAACGCCAAGCTTTGTTCGACAAACTGGTCGCGGCGGCCTACGAACACGGAAAGGCGTTGCGTGCGGCCACTACATTCGAGCTCGACGACGTCATCGACCCCGCGGAGTCCCGGGCCTGGATTGCCAGGCTGCCGGGACGCCGCGCAGGCAGTCTTTAACCGTGTCCGGAACCGCAGCCGATGCCCGGCAGACAGCCTTCGCCGCCGGGTATACCGCCCGGGCCGCCGAACTGGCCGCCGTTACCGCAACCCACGCCCGGAATGCAGCCCTGGCCGCCGGGGCCGCCACCCGGGCCGCCGTCGAGGCCGCCAGAACCGCAGTTGCCGTTGGGGTCGCACCCGCCGCCGCCCGGGTCGAGCGGGACGAAATGGGTGATGCCGGTGCTGGTAGTGCCCGGCCCGGCCGCGACAACGTCAGCCGCGGCCATCGGCGCCGCAGCGATCGCTGTAGCGACTGCCCCGGCCACCACCAGTGGTTTCATGAACTTCAATTTCGATAACATTCATCTCGCATACCACCCGGACCGGCATTCAAACATTGCATAGCAGATCGCATTTCCACTTCGAAGCGACAGAAGGCGTATCACGATGACCTCATTGGACTTGACCGGCCGCACCGCCATCGTCACCGGCGCTTCGCGCGGAATCGGTTTGGCGATAGCGCAACAACTGGCCGAAGCCGGCGCCAACGTCGTGCTGACCGCACGCAAACAGGAGGCGGCCGATGCGGCCGCTGCCGAGGTCGGTGGCCGTGCGCTGGGGGTGGGTGCGCACGCGGTCGACGAGGACGCCGCGCGGCGCTGCGTCGATCTCACGCTGGAGCGGTTCGGCCGGGTGGACATCCTGGTCAACAACGCGGGCACGAATCCGGCCTATGGTCCGCTGATCGACCAGGATCACGCGCGATTCAGCAAGATCTTCGACGTCAACCTGTGGGCTCCGTTGCTGTGGACGTCGCTCGTCGTCAAGTCGGGGATGGGCGAGCACGGTGGGGCGATCGTCAACACCGCCTCGATCGGCGGCATGCACCAATCACCGGCCATGGGCATGTACAACGCCACCAAAGCTGCGCTGATTCACGTGACCAAGCAACTGGCACTGGAACTTTCACCGCGCATCCGGGTGAACGCGATCTGCCCCGGGGTGGTGCGCACCAGGCTTGCCGAGGCACTGTGGAAGGACCACGAGGATCCGCTCGCGAGATCGATCGCGCTGGGCAGGATCGGCGAGCCGGTCGATGTCGCGGGGGCCGTCGCTTTTCTGGTGTCCGACGCCGCGAGTTGGATCACGGGCGAGACGATGGTGATCGACGGCGGTCTGTTACTGGGTGCGGCAGAAGGCTTTCAGGCCAGATGAGCGCCGACGGCGAGCTGAAGGAGCGGGTGCAGGCGCTGCTCGACGAGTACCCGCCGACCAGCACCGAACCTCGAGAATTCCTGGGCGCGCAGTACGACGCGGGACTGGCGTGGGTGTACCTGCCGAGTGGTTTCGGTGGGCTCGGGCTGCCGCGGACCGTGCAGGAACGGGTCGATCGGCAGCTGGCCGCCGCGGGCGCACCGGTGGGCGGCACCCCCAAGAATTACATCGGCATGGGCATGGCCGCGCCGACGATCGCGGCATTTGGTACCGACGAGCAGAAGCGAAAGTTCCTGCGCCCGTTGTTCACTGGCGAGCAAATCTACTGTCAGCTGTTCAGCGAACCAGGGGCGGGATCGGATCTGGCCGCGGCGGCCACCCGCGCGGTGCGCGACGGCGACGAGTGGATCGTCAACGGGCAGAAGGTGTGGACGTCGCAGGCCCAGCACGCGCAGATGGCCATCCTGGTCGCCCGCACCGACCCCACAGTGCCCAAACACCTGGGCTTGACGTATTTCCTGTGCGACGTCACCCAGCCGGGCGTCGAAATCCGTCCGCTGCGCCAGATCACCGGCGAAGCCGAGTTCAACGAGGTGTTTCTCACCGACGTCCGGGTGCCCGACGCCAATCGGCTCGGCCCCGAGGGCGGCGGCTGGCGGGTGGCGACCACGACGCTGAACAACGAACGGGTCGCCATCGGCACCCGGCCGGGGGTACCGCGGGAAGGCGGTCATATCGGCAAGGTCACCCAGGCGTGGCGGCAGGATCCGGCGCTGCGCAACCCCGCGATGCACGACGATCTGATGCGGTTGTGGGTGGACGCGGAAGTGTTCCGGCTGAGCGGGGAACGACTACGCCAGCAGGCCGTCGCCGGGCAACCCGGTCCCGAAGGAGCCGGGATGAAGATCGTTTTCGCCCAACTGGCGCAGGCGATTTCGGGCTTCGAAGTCGAACTGCACGCCGAGCAGGGACTCCGCTACGACGACTGGACTTTGCGCCGCCCCGAAGTGGTGGACCTGACCGGTCGCGGGCCCGGCTATCGCTACCTGCGCGCCCGCGGCAACTCCATCGAGGGTGGTACCTCAGAGATCCTGCGCAACACGGTGTCTGAGCGGGTGCTGGGTCTGCCCGGTGAACACCGCGTCGACAAGGACGTCGCTTGGAAGGACATTCCCCGATGACCGACCTGCTGTATTCCGACACCGAGGAGGCACTGCGCGACGGCGTCCGGCAGCTTTTCGCCGACCGGTGTCCCCCGGAACTCGTCGCCAAGTCGTATGACCAAGTGGCACCGGACTTTTCGGCGCTGTGGCGCACACTGGCCGCGGAGCTGGGAGTGGCCGGCCTGCTGGTGCCGGAGTCCCTTGCCGGGGCAGGAGCAAGCGCCCGCGAGGCTGCGGTGGTCATGGAAGAGATCGGGCGCGCGGTCGCGCCGGTGCCGTTCCTGTCCAGCGCGGTGCTCGCGACGGTCGCGCTGACCACCGCAGGCGACACCGAGGCGCTGCCGGCGCTGGCGTCCGGCGCGAGCACCGCCGCACTGGTGGTGCCGCTGCCCACAGCGCCGTGGGATGTCGCCCCGGCGGTGAGCACCGGTGCCGACGGGCTGACCGGACTGGTCACCAGCGTCGCCGGTGCCGCCGAAGCCGACTTGCTGGTGGTACCGGTGGCCGCACCGGACGGGGTTGAGCTGCATACCGTTTCGCGTTCCTCTGCGGGTGTCGAGGTGACGCCGGTGCTGGCCTTCGACATGACCCGACCCCTCGCCGACGTACGGTTTACGGGTGCCGCCTCCACCCGCGTGGGTGCCGGCGCAGGCGCCGTGGCAACGGCTTTGCAGACAGGTGCGGCACTACTGGCCTCCGAGCAGCTCGGCCTGGTGCAGTGGTGCTTCGACACCACGCTCGCATACGCGAAGGAGCGCAAGCAGTTCGGCCGCGCGATCGGCTCGTATCAGGCGATCAAGCACCGGCTGGCGGACCTGTGGTTAGTGGTCAGTTCGGCGACGTCGGCGGCCCGTTACGCCGCGGACAGCGCTGCCCGCGATGACGACGACGCCGTCGTCGCGGCGTCGGTCGCGCAGGCCTATTGCAGCGGCGCGGCGGTGCATGCGGCTGAGGAGTGCGTGCAATTGCACGGCGGCATCGGAATGACCTGGGAGTATCCCGCGCATCTGTACCTCAAGCGCGCCAAGAGCGACCAACTGGCCTTCGGGACCGAGTACCGGCACCGGTCGCGGCTGGGCGACCTGGTCGACCTGCCGGTCACCTGAACTGGCGAGCAGACGCAAAATCCCCTTGGAGCGTCCGCTCCCGGGTGATTTTGCGTCTGCTCGCCCGGGAGCGCGAGCCCGGTCGGGAGCCCGCGCTGCTCCGCCCGGGAGTGCGAGCCGGGTCAGCCGCCCAGCGCCGAGGCGAAGGTTTCCGTCATCGCGGCCCAGTGCCGATCGGCGGCGGCCTCGTCATAGGGCGCGTTGTCCGGCACTGCGAACCCGTGCCCGGCCCGATACCACTCGATGGTGTGCCGCACGCCCGCGGCCGTCAGCGCCTTGCCGAGCTGCTCGGCCTGGTCGGCGGTGAACGACGGGTCGTTCTTGGCGCCGCCCACGTAGACGACGGCGTTCATCCGGTCGGCCAGCAGATGCGGGCTGTGCTCGTTGTCGGTGACCAGGCCGCCCCCGTGGAAGGATGCCGCCGCGGCCACCCGGTCCGGGAGACGGCCGGCCAGCAGCACCGAGATGCGGCCGCCCGTGCAGTAGCCGCACACGCCGAAGCGGTCACCGGCGACCTCGGGGCGGCCGGCCAGGTAGTCGAAGTAGGCGTCGGCGTCCCGGGTGATCCGGTCAGGGGTCAGGGTGCCGATCATGAACAGGATCCGGGCCCGCTCCTTGGCATCGCCGAACGCGCTCGCCATGTCGAAAGGCGCCCAGTCGCCCTCGCGGTAGTACACGTCGGGAAGCAGCACCGCATAGCCGAATCCGGCGAGCTTGGCGGCCATCTCGTCGAACGTGGTGCGCACACCGCCGGCGTCGGGAATCATCACCACACCCGGCCAGGGACCGGTGCCGTCGGGAGTGAAGAATTTCACTTTGGGGGTGCCGTCCGGGGTGGTGACGGTGTCGGTGATCTCAGGCATGGTCTCCGTTCTACTCCTGCGATCGCCGCGGGAGTTTTTGGGCGTCGACCCGCCGCGCCCGGCTTCGCCGCGCTTGCGATCGCCGCGGGATTTTTGGGCGTCGACCCGCCGCGCCCGGCTTCGCCGCGCTTGCGATCGCCGCGGGATTTTTTGGGCGTCGACCCGCCGCGCCCGGCTTCGCCGCGCTTGCGATCGCCGCTAAGCTGACGGCGTGCCGATCGCGACGCCCTACGAGGATCTGTTGCGTCTGGTGCTAGCAACGGGGACGCCGAAATCCGACCGCACCGGCACCGGAACGCGCAGCCTGTTCGGCCAGCAGTTCAGGTATGACCTCTCGGCCGGGTTCCCGCTGCTCACCACCAAGAGAGTGCATTTCAAGTCGGTGGTGTACGAGTTGCTGTGGTTCCTACGCGGCGAATCCAACATCGGCTGGTTGCATGAGCACGGCGTCACCATCTGGGACGAATGGGCAAGTGACACAGGAGAACTCGGTCCCATCTACGGTGTGCAGTGGCGCTCCTGGCCGACTCCGGACGGTGCGCACATCGACCAGATCAGTGCGGCGCTGAATTTGCTGCGTACCGACCCGGACTCGCGTCGCATCATCGTCTCGGCCTGGAACGTCAGCGACATCCCGCAGATGGCGCTGCCGCCGTGCCACGCGTTCTTCCAGTTCTACGTCGCCGACGGCAGATTGAGTTGCCAGCTCTACCAGCGCAGCGCCGACCTGTTCCTCGGGGTGCCGTTCAATATCGCCAGCTACGCGCTGCTCACCCACATGATGGCGGCGCAGGCCAATCTGCAGGTCGGCGAGTTCGTCTGGACCGGCGGCGACTGTCACATCTACGACAACCACATCGAGCAGGTCGAGCTGCAACTCACCCGCGACCCCCGTCCGTATCCGAAATTGGCTCTGCAGCATAGGGATTCGATTTTCGACTATCGCTACGAGGACGTCCTCGTAGAGAACTATGACCCGCATCCCGCGATCAAAGCCCCCGTGGCTGTATGACGCGCACGAGTCTGGTGTGGGCTCAGTCGACATCCGGCATCATCGGCCGCGGCGGCGACATCCCGTGGCAGCTGCCTGAGGACCTGGCCCGGTTCAGGCAGCTGACCCTGGGACACACGGTGGTGATGGGCCGGCGAACATGGGACTCGCTGCCGGCTCACGTACGTCCGTTGCCAGGTCGTCGCAACGTGGTGCTGTCTCGCCGATCGGACTTCACCGCCGACGGCGCGCAGGTCGTCGGCTCCTTGGAGCAGGCGCTGACCGCGGACGACACCTGGATAATCGGCGGAGCGGAGATCTACGCGCTGGCGCTGCCGCTGGCCGACCGCTGCGAAGTCACCGAAGTGGACATCGAACTGCCGCGCGACGACGAAGACGCGCTGGCCCCCCTGCTCGACGAGGCGTGGGTGGGTACAACGGGGGAGTGGCAGGTCAGCCGCCTGGGACTGCGGTACCGGTTTCACAGCTACGCTCGGGCTTAAGCCGGTCGCATCCCTCCCGCGGTGCACGTTGAGCAATTGAAGGGGGAATTCAACAGTGGTAAACGAACCCGCAAAAGCGTTCACTCGTAAATTCTGGGGCTACGAAACGAACGCGGTCGACGCCCATATCGAGGCGTTGACCACCAGGCAGGAGCTGCTGCGCGCCGACGTCGAGAACCTGCGGGCACGGCTGACTCAATCCGGCGACGAAGTCGCCGCGCTGCGCAAAGAGGTTGCGCTGCTCATCGAGACTTCTGACTCACCACACGCTGTGCAACAGCGGATGGCCCAGATGCTGCGACGCACGGTCGACGAGGTGTCGCAGATGCGGGCCGAGGCGCAGTCCGAGGCGGAGGCACTGATCGTGGCGGCCCGGGAGGAGGCCGAGGATGAGCGGCGCAAGCACGAGGAGTTGGTGGCGGGCATGGTCGCCCGGCAACAGGAGATGGAAGCCGAGTACGGCGATACCAAGCAGCAACTCGACGCCGAACTGGCCGGCATGCGCGCCGAGGCGCGATCGGAGATCGACGAGGCCTGGCGGGACAGCAATCGGGAACGTGAGCAGTTGCTCGCCGACGCCAAGCTGGAGGCCGATCACTATCGCGAGCAGGCGCGGCGGGCGGTGGACGAAGCGACCCGGCAGCGGATCGAGGTGCTCGAGCAACTGATGGACGTCTACCGCGACCTGCAACCTGTTCCGGCCGCTCTCGAAGCCGCACAGAGTGCGGCGGAGTCCGGTTCCGAGTCGAACGGCCGGATGCCGTCGGCCCAGAAAGTCGGCACCGGTTAAGCCCGCGGCAATCTCGCCGCCGACTGTCGGCGACCGGTAGTCTCGGCGCCGTGCCGGTCCGGACCCCCAGGTTGACCGCTGCGCAGGCCCGGCGGATCGCCGTTGCGGCGCAAGGATTCAGCGAGCCGCCGCCACGCGGAAACATCACGCGCGCACACCTACGACGGCTGATTTCCCGGATTCAGGTACTGCAGCTGGACTCGGTGTCGGTTGCCGTGCGAGCCCACTATGCACCCGTTTTCAGCAGACTCGGACCCTATGACCGCGACGTGCTGGACCGTGCCGCATGGGGACCGGCCAAAGGGCGGTTGCTCGTCGAATACTGGGCGCACGAAGCGGCGCTGATGGCCGTCGACGACTGGCCACTGCTGCGCTGGCGAATGCGTCAGTGGCGGCACGGCCGGTGGGGCAGTCACATCGTCAAAGCCAACCCCCAACTCGCCGAGGACATCGTGGCCGCCGTCACCGAACTCGGCCCCAGCAGCGCCGGGCAGATCGAGGCGCATCTCCAAGCGGAGCCGCGCGGTCCGCGAGGCCCCTGGTGGGGACGCAGCGACACCAAGTGGGTAGCCGAGGGGTTGTTCGCCGCCGGGGTGCTCACCACGGCCACCCGGGTCGGCTTCGCGCGTCACTACGACCTGGTCGAACGAGTGCTGCCGCGCGACGTGCTGGCGCGTCAGATCGACGACGACCACGCCATCCGCGAGCTCACGCTGCGCGCGGCAACCGCGCTGGGTGTGGGCACCGAAGCCGACATCCGCGACTACTTCCGACTGGCCGCCGGGCAGGTCAAGCCGGCGATTGCCGACCTGTTGGGCACCGGTGAGATCGAACGCGTGGAAGTCGACGGCTGGACTGCGCCGGCCTACCTGCGGGCAAATACTGTGCCGCGCAGCGACCGCGGCACCGCCTTGCTGTGTCCGTTCGACCCGCTGATCTTTTTCCGGCCGCGGGTCGAGCGGATCTTCGGCTTCCACTACCGCATCGAGATCTACACCCCGGCCGCCAAGCGTCAATACGGCTACTACGTGTGGCCGCTGCTGCTGGACGGCAACTTGGTGGCGCGGGTGGACCTCAAAGCCGACCGCGCGGCGGACACGCTGCGGGTGGTGGGCGCATTCGGTGAGCCCGACATCGAGCGGCCAAGGGTTGCCGCGGCACTCGCCGCTGAGTTGCAGTCGATGGCGTCCTGGCTGGGATTGGGCGGGGTGAGCGTGGCCGCGCGGGGTGACCTCGCTGGAGAGCTGCGCCGGTGCGCAGAGCAAGCTGATGGCGTCCCGGGAACCTGACGTCGCGTTGTGGATGGCCGTCGGGAAACTGCGCGGCTCCCTATCTGCCGCGACGAAACCCGTTGCCGGACAAGATGTTGAGCGGTTCGTCGACTAGGCCAGGCAAAACACTCCGGTCAGGACTTTGCGGGCAGGCGGTGCTTTTGAATCGCGTCTGGCAGCGGATCTGCAGCCACATTGCCTAGCATGATGTTCGCGGTTCGACGGACTTCCGTAGCTGGTAGCAGCTGTCACAGATATGTCCCCACCCGCACGACTGTGTTCGTGCTGCCCTGGGGGATTCAACGTGACGCTCATCCGGACAACCGCCGCACGCGTTTGTGAGATGGCGCCGGAGTCGCTGGTGGAGCAACTGTTGGAGCAAATGCTGCATCGAACGGGGCGCCGGGCCGCACCTGCGGAGCAGACCTCGTGGAAGCGCAGTATTCCGGTCCTGGCCGGGGATCTTGTTGATGCCGGCCTCGGGGAAGTCGAGATGCTCGTCGAGTATCACCTGCCGCTGACATCACAGCGCGCCGACGTTGTGCTCGCTGGGAGACATCCGGAAACCAAGGAAATTTCCTACGTTGTGGTGGAACTGAAGCAGTGGTCGGCTGCGTACGCCTTCGAAAACGATCCGGAGATTTTGGAAGTACCGGGCGTTCCGGGAGGCCCGCGGCAGCACCCGGTCATCCAGGTCCGGGGTTACTGCGAATACCTTTACGACTTCGCGCGCGTGCTGGCGGATTTCCCCGACGCGTTGGCCGGTATGGCATACCTGCACAACGCCGCCGATCCTGCACTGGTCAAGGATTTGCTCGCCGTGCCGGTGTCGACGACAGGGCGACTGTTCACCGCAGCCGACAAGGGTTCCATGCTGGAATTCCTTCAATCCAGGCTCGCGCCCGGACCCGGACGCCAAGCGGCAGATCTGTTGCTGAACTCACCCGTGGCTCCATCGAAACAACTGCTGAAACTCGCGGCGGCAGAGATCCGTGACCGGCCACAATTCCGATTGATCGGAAACCAGCAACTGGCGGTCGATCTGGTGATGCACACCGTCGAGCACGCGCGTGCCGGAAACACCAAGCGAGTCATCGCGATCACGGGCGGTCCCGGCAGCGGCAAGAGCGTTATCGCGCTGTCTCTGGTCGGTGAGTTGGCGCGGCGCGGCCGCACTGTCATCCACGCCACCGGGTCTCGGTCGTTCACCCAGACATTGCGCAAAGTTGCCGCTGTCCGAGCTCCGAAGGTCAAGGCAATGTTCAAGTATTTCAACCAGTTCATGACCGCCGATCCCAACGGCCTAGACGTGCTGATCATGGACGAGGCGCACCGGATAAGGCACACCTCCGCGAATCGATTCACCCGTGCCGAATTACGGACCGACCGCCTGCAGATAGACGAACTCATCGCCGCTGCTCGAGTGCCGGTATTTCTCCTCGACGAACACCAGGTGGTGCGTCCGGGCGAGATGGGCACCCTTGCACAAATCGAGCGCCATGCACGGCACCTTGGGCTCGGCTTTGAACACATCGCATTGGGTGAACAATTCCGATGCGGTGGCAGCGAGGAATACGTGCATTGGGTGGTGCGACTGCTGGGACTCGCCGCAGATGAGCCACCGGTTGTCTGGTCGGACGATCCGCAGTTTGCAGTATTGATCGCCGAGACCCCCGCGGAAATGGAACTTCATCTAACGAGGCAGATGCAGCAGGGATATTCAGCACGGATTACAGCGGGGTACTGCTGGCAATGGAGCGATGCTCGCGAAGACGGCTCACTCGTTCCTGACGTTCAAGTCGGCACATGGTCACGGCCGTGGAACAGCAAGAGCGAGCGCCGAATCGGAGATGTGCCGCCCAGTGCTCTGTGGGCCACTGACGACGGCGGCTTCGATCAAGTTGGCTGCATTTACACGGCCCAAGGGTTCGAGTACGACTGGAGCGGTGTGATCATCGGACCAGATCTGGTCTGGCGAAATGGACGTTTCATCAGCGTTCGCGCGGGCAACAAAGACCCTGACTTTCGTAATTCGAAAACCGTGCCGGACAACAGGTTCGACGTCCTTGTCCGTCATGTATACAAAGTGCTGCTGACTCGCGGGATGATTGGCACGGTGATCTATTCCACAGACCGTGAAACGAGGGAGGCGCTGCGCACGTTGATCCAACCCGGCCGACGGCGGAAATGGGGGCCGCAGGATGTCCGTACGCGGACTTCCGACTTCACTTCTGCGTACGGTCCGGTGAGCGCCGACCGTTAGGAATTTGACGGCTGAGGGTGATCGACCATAGGTCGCGTTGCTTTTCTATCTGACGGGATCCTGCCCGTTGCGATGTCGGGCGATGCGCTACCAGCGCGTTAAGGTGAGCGCCGTGGCCGAGACGGCGCCGCTGCGCGTGCAACTGATCGCAAGGACCGAGTTCCTGGCGCCGCCGGACGTGCCCTGGACGACCGACGGCCCTGATGTTCAAGGCGGGTCCGCCCTGGTCGAGTTCGCCGGCCGGGCCTGCTATCAGAGCTGGTCCAAACCCAATCCCCGGACCGCGACCAACACCGGCTACATCAAGCACATCATCGACGTCGGTCATTTTTCGGTGCTCGAGCACGCGAGTGTCTCGTTCTACATCACCGGAATCTCACGGTCCTGCACCCACGAATTGATTCGGCACCGGCACTTCTCCTACTCGCAGCTGTCCCAGCGTTACGTGCCGGAGACCGAGTCGCAGATCGTGCTGCCGCCGGGCATGGAGGACGATCCCGAGCTGGCCGAGATACTGCTCGCCGCTGCCGACGCCAGCCGCGCCACCTATACAGAGCTGCTGGCCAAGCTGGAAGCCAAGTTCGCAACCGACCAGCCCAACGAGAAAATGGGGGTCTTGCGGCGCAAACAGGCCCGCCAGGCCGCCCGGGCCGTCCTCCCGAACGCCACCGAGACCCGGATCGTGGTGACCGGCAACTATCGGGCCTGGCGGCACTTCATCGCCATGCGGGCCAGCGAGCACGCCGACGTCGAGATCCGGCGACTGGCCATCGCGTGCCTACGTCAGCTCGCCGATGTCGCCCCGGCGGTGTTCGCCGACTTCGAGGTGTCGACTTTGGCCGACGGCAGCGAGGTCGCGACCAGCCCGTTAGCGACCGAAGCCTAACTGCCAAAGCCCTTGCCGCAGCCAGGTAATCTAAGGAACCGTGAGCACCGTCGGATTTGACGCCCCGGCACGTCTGGGGACCTTGTTGACCGCGATGGTGACACCGTTCGACGCCGACGGCGCCCTGGACGCCAGGGCCGCCGCCCGGGTGGCCAATCACCTGGTAGATCAGGGCTGCGATGGTCTGGTCGTCTCGGGAACCACCGGAGAGTCTCCGACCACCACCGACGACGAGAAGCGCGAGCTACTGAGGGTCGTCCTGGAGGCGGTAGGCGACCGGGCGCGGATCATCGCCGGGGCCGGCACCTACGACACCGCGCACAGCATCAAGCTCGCCCAGGCTGCTGCGGCCGAGGGCGCGCACGGACTGCTGGTCGTCACCCCGTACTACTCCCGGCCCCCTCAGCGCGGGTTGCAGGCGCACTTCACTGCCGTCGCCGACGCCACCGACCTGCCGATCGTGCTCTACGACATTCCGCCCCGCTCGATCGTGCCGATCGACCCCGACACCCTGCGCGCGCTGGCGTCGCACCCCAACATCGTGGGGGTCAAGGACGCCAAGGCCGACCTGCACAGCGGGGGACAGATCATCGCCGAGACCGGGCTGGCCTACTACTCCGGCGACGACGCCCTCAACCTGCCGTGGCTTGCCATGGGCGCCACCGGATTCATCAGCGTCATCTCCCACTTGGCGGCCGGTCAGCTGCGAGAACTGTTGTCGGCGTTCAATTCTGGAGACATCGCCACCGCGCGGAAGATCAACGTCTCGGTCGGCTCGCTGTGCAACGCGATGGCCCGCCTGGGCGGGGTGACGCTGTCCAAGGCCGGCCTGCGCTTGCAGGGCATCGACGCCGGCGAGCCGCGGCTGCCGCAAGTTGCGGCGACACCGGAGCAACTCGAAGCACTGGCTGCCGACATGCGTGCGGCGTCCGTGCTCAGGTGAGTCAAGCGTGAACGAGGAACTCACCCCGCCTGGTCCCCTCGCCGCGGGCGGACTGCGGGTCACCGCGCTCGGCGGCATCAGCGAAATCGGCCGCAATATGACGGTTTTCGAGCACCTGGGCCGGCTCCTGATCATCGACTGCGGGGTGATGTTCCCCACCCACGACGAGCCCAGTGTCGACCTGATCCTGCCCGACCTGCGTCACATCGAAGACCGGCTCGACGACATCGAAGCGCTGGTGCTGACCCACGCCCACGAAGACCACATCGGCGCGATCCCGTTCCTGCTCAGGCTGCGACCCGACATCCCGGTCGTCGGTTCCAAGTTCACCCTGGCGCTGGTGTCCGCCAAGTGCCGCGAACACCGCATCAAGCCGGTGTTCGTCGAGGTCAAAGAGGGGCAAAGCACCCGGCATGGCGTATTCGAATGCGAATACTTCGCCGTCAACCACTCCATCCCGGACGCGCTGGCCATCGCCGTCTACACCGGAGCGGGCACCGTCCTGCACACCGGTGACATCAAGCTCGACCAGCTGCCACTCGACGGACGCCCCACCGACCTGCCCGGCATGTCGCGGCTCGGCGACGCCGGAGTGGACCTGTTCCTGTGTGACTCGACCAACGCCGAACACCCCGGAGTCGGGCCGTCGGAAAGCGAGATCGGTCCGACCCTGCACCGGCTGATCCGGGGCGCCGACGGGCGGGTCATCGTCGCCTGTTTCGCCTCCAACGTCGACCGGGTGCAGCAGATCATCGACGCCGCAGTCGCTTTGGGACGTCGGGTGTCGTTCGTCGGCCGGTCCATGGTACGCAACATGGCGATCGCCCGCGAACTGGGTTTCCTGCGGGTCGCCGACTCGGACCTGATCGACATCGCCGCGGCTGAAATGCTGCCGCCCGACCAGGTGGTGCTGGTCACCACCGGCACCCAGGGCGAACCGATGGCGGCGCTGTCTCGGATGTCGCGAGGTGAGCACCGCAGCATCACCCTGACCGCCGGCGACCTGATCGTGCTGTCCTCGTCACTCATCCCCGGCAACGAGGAGGCCGTCTACGGCGTGATCGACGCACTGGCCAAGATCGGCGCCCGGGTGGTCACCAACGCCCAAGCGCGCGTGCATGTTTCGGGTCACGCCTATGCCGGTGAGTTGCTGTTCCTCTACAACGGGGTACGTCCGCGCCACGTCATGCCGGTGCACGGAACGTGGCGGCACCTGCGGGCCAACGCCAAACTGGCCGCCAGCACCGGGGTGCCCGAGGACTCAATCCTGTTGGCGGAGAACGGCGTCAGCGTGGACCTGGTGGCCGGCAAGGCGTCGATCGCCGGCGCGGTGCCGGTCGGCAAGATGTTCGTCGACGGGCTGATCACCGGCGACGTCGGCGACATCACGTTGGGGGAGCGGCTCATCCTGGCGTCCGGCTTCGTCGCGGTGACCGTGGTGATCAAGCGCGGCACCGGCAAACCGGCGGCGCCGCCGCACCTGCATTCGCGCGGATTCTCCGAGGACCCCAAGGCGCTGGAACCTGCCGTGCGCAAGGTGGAGGCCGAGCTGGAAGTGTTGGCGGCCGACAACGTCGTCGACCCGATCCGGATCGCCCAGGGCGTGCGTCGCACCGTCGGCAAATGGGTCGGCGAAACCTACCGCCGACAGCCGATGATCGTGCCGACCGTCATCGAGGTCTAAACCTTCTCCGCGTACCCCGACCACTCGATCTGCGAGGCCGTGAGCCTGCGTCCGGTAGGCGCGAGGTAGCGTTCGACGATCTCGTCGGAACCGATCTGCTCCACCAGTCGCCAGCCGTACTCGTGCAGGAACGCGGCGATCTCGTCGGGCGCAATGCCCCAGTGCCACAACCGATGTCGTTGGCGCACCGAACGGTACAGCGCGCGGGAGCCATACCGGTTCGTGCCGTCGATGAAGTCGCGGCGAACGTAGGTGAAGGCCAGGCGACTGCCAGGCGCCGTCGCGCGCAGTCCCGCCAGGGTGGTGCGGACGGCGTCCTCGGTGAGGTACTGGGTCACGCCCTCCCAGATCAGGAACACCCGGTAGTCGGGGCGGTAGCCGTGTTCGGCCAACGCGGTCAGCAGATCGTCACGCTCAAAATCCATTGCGACCAACCGAACTGACAGCGGCAGCTCGCCCAGTACTCGTCGCACCGTCTTGGCCTTGCGGGCGATGTTAACCGGCAGGTCCACCTCGAACACCGGCTTCCGGACCCGCCGGGTCAACCGGTAGGCCCGGGTGTCCAGTCCCGCGCCCAGGATCACGACCGCGTCGACGTCGTCGAGTGCCCCGGCAAGCTTGTCGGCGATGAATTGTTTGCGGCACGTCAAATTGGCCCACAACCCGCGACCGGTGAACTCCGATACACCGATCAGTGCGCGCCGGAACGGTGCGAACCGGGTGGCGGCGACGAGCCAGCGCAACGGAGCGGGAAGGAACAACCCGGCCAGGTCGTCGTCCACCAGTCTGCGGTCGCCGGACTCGTTCTGTTCTATCGCTGCCAGCACCATCGGCCCGAAAGCCGTGCGCGCCGCGGGATTCGGAGCCATTGGTCAGCGCTTGTTGACCGAACCCGCGTCGACCGGCAGCGTCACACCGGTGATGTAGCGAGCCTGGTCGGACACCAACCAGGCCACCGCGTTGGCGATGTCGTCGGCCTGCAGGATCTGCACCGGCAACGCGTTGCTCATGCCCGGAGCCGAGCCCGACTCGGCAACCAGGTCGGCCAGCCACTTGAGAGTGAATTCGTTGTTGATCATCGGGGTGTTGACCCCGGACGGGTGCACCGAGTTGACCCGAATGCTGTGTTTCGCAAGCAGATTGGCGTACAGACGCATCAGGCCGACCAGGCCGTGCTTGGCGGCCGCGTAGCCCAGGGAGCCGGCGTCGCCACTGCCCACACCCGCGAGTCCGGCGGCCGAGCTGATCAGCACGATCGACCCGCCGTCACCGTGCTCGACCAGAGCCGGTATCGACACGTCGACGGTGTGGTAGGCGCCGGTGAGGTTGACGTCGATGACGTCGCGCCAGCCGTCCGCGGACTGCATCGGCGCGATGCCGGCGTTGACCACCACGATGTCGAGCCGGCCCAATTCGTCGAGCCCGGCCTGCAGGGCGGCCGCCAATCCCGCGCGGTCCCGCACGTCGGCCTGCCTGGCCACGATCCGCGCCCCGGTGCCCTCGACCAACTGAACGGTGCGGGCCAGGTCTTCGGCGGTGCCCAACGGGTAAGGCACGCTGTCGATCTGGCCGCACAGGTCGACGGCGATCACGTCGGCGCCGTCCCGGGCCAGCCGGACCGCGTACGCCCGTCCCTGGCCGCGCGCGGCACCCGTGATGAACGCGACTTTGCCGGCGAGCGGACCCTCGGCCATCAGGCGCGCAGCTGCCCTTTTTCGCTGTCGCCGGCCGGAATCGGCTGCAACATCTTGATGTCCGGGGCGCCGGCCAGGTGCTCGCCGGCCGCGGTGAACATCTTGGCGATCGCCGGCGACGTGCTGTGCGTCTTCAGCGCCTCCTCGTCGGCCCACTGCTCGACGAACACGAAGGTCTCGCCGGTCTGGTGCAGCGAATACAACTGACAGCCGGGCTCGTCGTGCACCTCTGGCACCGCGGTGGTGAGGATCTCGCGGACAGTGTCGACCGACTCCGGTTTGACGGTGAGGGTGGCGACCACGACGACGGGCATGCTGGGGCTCCTGACGACTCTGGCGGGGCAGCGGGTATGACGTGGCCAAACGGGCTGGCCGGTTGACACACTACTCACGCCGTCAGGTCACCGAACGAGCACATCGCGATCAATGCGCTGTTACCAGTGTGGCGGTTGGTGCGGATGAGGTCACTGGGACTAGGCTTGCGGTCATGGCCAGTAAGACCGCCGCCAGTTCCGGTGCCCGAACGAGCCGGCCCAAGGGTGCTTCGGGGGCCGGATCCCGCAGTGCGCGTTCGGGTGCGCCGACGCGGGCCCCCAAGAAGCGCCCCGGCAAGCCCGTCAAGCGGGTCACCAGGCCTGCCAAGCGGCACAACCAGTCGCTACTGGTCTCGGCCGGGATCAATGGCGGCCGCGCCGCCCGCGCGACCTGGATGATGGCCGCCAAAGCCACCGGCGGCGCGGCACGCTCGATCGGCCAGGCCCGGCACATCGAACCGGGCCACCGTCGCGACGGAATCGCGCTGGCCCTGCTCGGCTTTGCCGTCATCGTCGCCGCGGGCTCGTGGTTCGGCGCCGCCCGTCCGGTGGGCGCGTGGTTGGACGCGGGGCTGCGGATGTGCGTCGGCTCGGCAGTCCTGCTGCTGCCGCTGGTCGCGGCGGCGACGGCGGTCGTGCTGATGCGCACCGAGCCCGATCCCGACGCCCGACCCCGCTTGATCCTGGGCTCCACCCTGATCGCGCTGTCGTTCCTGGGCCTGCGGCACCTGTGGGCGGGATCACCCGAGGAGCCCGAATTGCGCCGGCGGGCAGCCGGATTCGTCGGATTCGCGATCGGCGGCCCGCTCTCGGATGGACTCACACCGTGGATCGCGGCGCCGCTGTTGTTCATCGGCGCGCTGTTCGGGTTGTTGTTGCTGGCCGGCATCACGGTCCGCGAAGTGCCCGATGCCCTGCGGCGCATGTTCGGTACCCGCCTGTTCCAGGACGAGTACGAAGACGACTACGACCAGGACTTCGCGGAGGACTTCGCCGGTGACGACGCCGACACCGTGGAAGTCGCACCGCGCGAGGACTTTTCCGACGGCTACTACGACCAGCCGGTAGACGACGCGCCGGTGGCGTGGCCGTCGGCGAAGGAGGCTCCGGCCGAGGACGACACACCGACGACGCCGGAACCCGTAGTTGCCCGAAACCGCAAGTCGCGCAAGGACACTGAAGTCCTGGACCGCGTCGTGGAGGGCCCCTACGTGCTGCCGCCGCTGGATTTGCTGGTCGTCGGTGATCCGCCGAAGAAGCGCAGCGCCGCCAACAACCACATGGCGGGCGCCATCGGGGACGTGCTGACCCAGTTCAAGGTCGACGCGGCCGTCACCGGCTGCACCCGCGGCCCGACCGTCACCCGCTACGAGGTCGAGCTGGGACCCGGGGTCAAGGTCGAGAAGATCACCGCGCTGCAGAAGAACATCGCCTACGCGGTGGCCACCGAGAGCGTGCGCATGCTGGCGCCGATCCCGGGCAAATCCGCCGTCGGCATCGAGGTGCCCAACACCGACCGCGAGATGGTGCGGCTGGCCGACGTGCTGACCGCGCCGTCGACCCGTCGGGACCACCACCCGCTGGTCATCGGCCTGGGCAAAGACATCGAGGGTGACTTCATCTCGGCGAACCTGGCCAAGATGCCGCATCTGCTGGTCGCCGGGTCCACCGGCTCGGGCAAGTCCAGCTTCGTCAACTCCATGCTGGTGTCGTTGCTGACCCGGGCCACCCCCGAGGAGGTCAGGATGATCCTGATCGACCCGAAGATGGTGGAACTGACGCCGTACGAAGGCATTCCGCACCTGATCACCCCGATCATCACCCAGCCCAAGAAGGCGGCGGCCGCGTTGGCGTGGCTGGTCGAGGAGATGGAGCAGCGCTACCAGGACATGCAGGCCTCCCGGGTGCGCCACATCGACGACTTCAACGCCAAGGTGCGCTCCGGCGCGATCACGGCGCCGTTGGGCAGCCAGCGTGAGTACCGGCCGTACCCCTATGTGTTGGCGATCGTCGACGAGTTGGCAGACCTGATGATGACCGCCCCGCGCGACGTCGAGGACGCGATCGTGCGGATCACCCAGAAGGCGCGGGCGGCCGGGATCCACCTGGTGCTGGCCACGCAGCGCCCGTCGGTCGACGTGGTCACCGGGCTGATCAAGACCAACGTGCCGTCGCGGCTGGCGTTTGCGACGTCGTCGCTGACCGACAGCCGGGTGATCCTGGACCAGGCCGGCGCGGAGAAGCTGATCGGCATGGGCGACGGGCTGTTCCTCCCGATGGGCGCGAGCAAACCGGTGCGCCTGCAGGGTGCCTACATCAGCGACGAAGAGATTCAGGCCGTCGTCGCCGCCTGCAAGGATCAGGCCGAACCGGAATACACCGAGGGCGTCACGGCCGCGAAACCCACCGGCGAGCGGACCGACGTCGACCCGGACATCGGCGACGACATGGATGTGTTCCTGCAGGCCGTGGAACTGGTGGTTTCCAGCCAGTTCGGTTCGACGTCGATGCTGCAGCGCAAGCTGCGGGTCGGGTTCGCCAAAGCGGGCCGGCTGATGGATCTGATGGAGACCCGCGGCATCGTCGGCCCCAGCGAAGGGTCCAAGGCCCGCGAGGTGCTGGTCAAACCCGACGAACTGGCCGGGACACTAGCGCTGATCCGCGGCGGCACTTCTGAGGCCGAGCAGACGTAAAAGCCCCCGTTTCGCGCCTCAATTAGGGGCTTTTGCGTCTGCTCGCGCTACAAAACCAGCAGCATGCGGGAGTTGCCCAACGTGTTGGGCTTCACGTAGCTCAGGTCGAGGAACTCCGCGACGCCGATGTCGTAGGAGCGGCACATCTCCTCGAACACCTCGGCCGTGACCGGTGTGCCTTCGATCTCGGTGAACCCGTGCCTGCCGAAGAACTCGGTCTCGAACGTCAACACGAACAACCGTTGCAACTGCAACTCACGGGCCACCTCGAGGAGCCGCTCGACGATCGCATGACCGATGCCGTGACCCGTCATGGCGGGGTCGACGGCGACCGTGCGAATTTCGCCGAGATCCGACCACAGCACGTGCAGCGCCCCGCACCCGACGACTTTCCCCGTCTCCCCGGGGTGTTCGGCCACCCAGAATTCCTGGACAGCTTCATAGAGCGTGACGAGATTCTTCTCCAGCAGGATTCTTCCGGAATAGGTGTCGACGAGTTGCTTGATCGCGGGGACGTCGGACGTCCGCGCGCGCCGTACCACCGGTCGACTTTCGGTCACGGAACGACACTATCGACGTCGACCACCGCTTGAGCTGGCCAGCCGTTATTCTGTTGCCGTGTCGGGGCAGCCTGAAACGGGTGAGGTGGCAGGGCCTGCCCGCATCGCCAATCTGGCGAATACTTTGACGCTGCTGCGCCTGGTGCTGGTTCCGATCTTCTTGTACGCGTTGTTCTACGGCGACGGCCACCATACTTATGCCCGAATCGCCGCATGGACGATATTCGCGCTGGCCTGCATTACCGACCGATTCGACGGGCAATTGGCCCGCAACTACGGCATGGCGACCGAGTTCGGCGCGTTCATCGACCCGATCGCGGACAAGACCCTGATCGGTGCGGCACTGATCGGTCTGTCGATGCTCGGCGATCTGCCCTGGTGGGTCACCGTGCTGATCATGACCCGCGAAATCGCCATCACCGTGTTGCGACTGGCCGTGATTCGCCGCGGCGTCATTCCCGCGAGCTGGGGCGGCAAGGTCAAGACCCTGGTGCAGGCGGTGGCGATCGGGTTGTTCGTGTTGCCCCTGTCGGGGGTGCTGCACACCGCCGCGCAGGTCGTGATGGGCCTGGCGGTCGTGCTGACGGTGGTCACCGGCATCGACTACGTCGCGTCGACAGTGCGCGAAATGCGCCACACGGGCCACGCTGCCTGAATCCGGACGCCATTCCGGGAACCAACCCGCCCAGTGCCGGCGTTGACCTAAAGTTCCATGCTTTCTGGATGGGATCCGTGGGAGAGAAGCGAAGGAGAGCCCGATGACGTCATTGGTGCGGGAGGTCATTGGCGACGTGCTGCGGGGGACCCGGACGACGCAGGGCCGGACATTGCGCGAGGTGTCCGATTCGGCGCGGGTGAGTCTCGGATACTTGTCCGAGGTCGAGCGGGGTCGCAAGGAGCCGTCCAGCGAGTTGCTCACCGCGATCTGCGGCGCGCTGCACGTCCCGCTGTCGCAGGTGCTCATCGATGCGGGGCAGCGGATGGCCGGCGAGGAGCGCGCCGCCCGCAGCGCGGTTCCCAGCATCGACGCCAGCACGAAGGTGGTCATTCCGCCGGTCGCCACGCTCGCCGTTGCCTGATCGCTGACCCGCCCGGCCCCAGATATGCACCATGGGTAGGGCGATGCGCGCTGACCCACTAAATTGGGCTGCAGGGGTAGCGTTGCGGCCCAACCGGCACACAAGAAGCGAAGGCGGAGCTCACTGATGGCCAATCCGTTCGTCAAAGCGTGGAAGTACCTGACGGCGCTGTTCAACTCCAAGATCGACGAGCACGCGGACCCCAAGATCCAGATCCAGCAGGCCATCGAGGAAGCCCAACGGACCCATCAGGCTTTGACCCAGCAGGCTGCGCAGGTGATCGGCAACCAGCGCCAGCTGGAGATGCGCCTCAACCGGCAACTGGCCGACATCGAGAAGCTGCAGGTCAATGTGCGCCAAGCGCTGACCTTGGCCGACCAGGCCGTCGCCAACGGTGACGCCGCCAAGGCGACCGAGTACAACAACGCCGCCGAGGCGTTCGCGGCCCAGCTGGTCACCGCCGAGCAGAGCGTCGAGGACCTCAAGACCCTGCACGACCAGGCGCTGCAGGCGGCGGGGCAAGCCAAGAAGGCCGTCGAACGCAACGCGATGGTGCTGCAGCAGAAGATCGCCGAGCGCACCAAGCTGCTCAGTCAACTCGAGCAGGCCAAGATGCAGGAGCAGGTCAGCGCCTCGCTGCGGTCGATGAGCGAGCTCGCCGCACCGGGCAACGTGCCCAGTCTCGACGAGGTGCGCGACAAGATCGAGCGCCGCTACGCTAACGCGATCGGTTCGGCCGAACTCGCGCAGAGCTCGGTGCAGGGCCGCATGCTCGAGGTCGAACAGGCCGGTGTTCAGATGGCCGGGCATTCCCGGCTGGAGCAGATCCGCGCGTCGATGCGGGGCGAGGCTCTGCCGGCCGGAGGCGCGGCTTCACCCGGGATCAACACGACCAAGCCGGCCACCGAGACCGGCGGGGCGATCCCCGAGAAACCGTTCGGTCAGTAAGCGGTCGGTAAGGGGCAGTGATGATGGCGAGGTCGGATCGGCACGGGCTGTGGCGGCGGCTGCTGCAGCGCGGATTCGACACCTTGGCCGACGTGTCCGACCTGGTTGCGCGAAAAATCAACGCAGCATCCGATCCCCGCGCCCGTCTGCTGCGCCGCCGTCGACGCGCGCTGCGCTGGGCGTGGATCTTCACCGCCGGGGTGGCGTTCTGGGCGTTGGTGACGGCGGTGCTGGCGGCCTGGGGCTGGTTCGCGCTGCTGCTGCAGATCACCGGCGCCGTCGCCGTCGTGATGGTGATCCCCGCGACGCTGTTGTTCTTCCGCTACTACTGGCTGAAGTCCGAGCCGCTGCCGGCGCAGCGTCCGGCCGGCGCCCGTCGGCTGCCACCATCGGGTTCGGCCGCACGACCGGCGATGTACGCACTGGGTGCCTCAGAGCGCGGCTTCTATTCGCTGCTCGGTGTGATCGAGCGCGGTGCGATGCTGCCCGCTGACGAGATCACCGACCTCACCGACGCCGCCAAGCGAACCTCTGCGGCGATGGCAGCCACCGCGGCCCAGGTGGTGTCGATGGAACGTGCCGCGCAGTCCTCGAAATCGTCGCGCGACTATCTGGTGCCGACCATCAACGCCTACACCGCGCAGCTCGGCGCGGGTGTCCGTCAGTACAACGAGATGGTCACCGCCGCGGCGCATCTGGTCTCGTCGGCGAACGGCGACGGTGCCGGCGGCGGCGTGGTCATGCTGACCCAGCAGCGCTACCGCGACGAACTCGTGGGCGCCACCGACCGTCTGTCGGGTTGGGCGCAGGCGTTCGACGAGCTCGGCGGCTTGAGAAAAGCTCAGTAGCTAGAGCGTGGGTCGCAGCGACGGGATGGCAATGCCGGCCACGCCACGCGCGATCGCCTTCAGGAAGTCGAAGGCATCGAAGTAGTCCCGCCACAGGGTGATTCGGCCGTCGCGGAGCTCGAAGATCCCGCAGACCCAGAACTGCAGTCGCAGCGGTCCGAGAATCAGCGCGTCGGTGCGCTCGGTCAGCACCGCGTTACCATCAGCGGCCACGCGGTGGAACTTCACCTCGAACCCGATGCGGCCTTCCATCTTGCGGAACAACTTGCCCACCTTGCGCCCGCCGCGCATCCGGGAGAAGCCGACGTTCTCGTAGACGAGGTCGTCGGCCAATGCGGCCTCCGCGGTGTCGAAGTCCTCGTCCTGCAGCGCATACAGGAATCCCTCGACCGTGCGGATATTGTCGTCGGTCGTTGTCTGAGTCAGCTCGGTCATGCTTGCCAGCGTAGGTGAGGGCGGCTGTGGCAGGGTAGGGCCGATGCGCGTCGCCGTGGTCGCCGGGCCGGATCCCGGGCACTCGTTCCCCGCCGTCGCGCTGTGCCAACGCTTCCTGGCTGCCGGCGACACACCGACGCTGCTGACCGGGGTCGAATGGCTGGAAGCCGCCCGCAGCGCCGGCGTCGACGCCATCGAGCTGGACGGACTCAAAGCGGTCGACGAGGACGTCGACGCCGGGGCCAGGATTCATCGGCGGGCAGCCCGGATGGCGGTGCTGATCGCGCCGACGCTGGGTGACCTCGCTCCGGATCTAGTGGTTTCCGACGTCATCACCTCGGGTGGCGGTCTGGCCGCGGAGCTCCTCGGCATTCCGTGGGTTGAGCTCTGCCCACATCCGCTGTATCTGCCGTCCAGGGGATTGCCGCCGATCGGCAGTGGGCTGGCTCCCGGGGTCGGACTGCGCGGCCGACTGCGTGACACCGTGATGCGGGCGCTGACGGCCCGCTCGGTGCGCAAGGGTCTGCAGCAGCGGTCCGCCGTCCGGGTCGACATCGGGCTGCCGGCGCACGATCCGGGGCCGGTACGGCGGTTGATCGCCACGCTGCCGGCGCTGGAAGTGCCGCGCCCGGACTGGCCGGCCGAGGCGGTGGTGGTGGGCCCGCTGCATTTCGAGCCGACCGATCAGGTGCTGGACATTCCATCGGGTTCGGGCCCGGTGGTGATGATCGCGCCGTCGACCGCGGCGACCGGCACGGTGGGTCTGGCCGGACTCGCGCTGCAATGCCTGACGCCGGGGGAGACGTTGCCGACCGGTGCCCGACTGGTGGTCTCGCGACTGGGCGGCGAGGAGCTGACGGTGCCACCGTGGACGGCGGTGGGGCTGGGCCGGCAGGACGAGCTGTTGAAGCACGCCGACCTGGTGATCGGCGGAGGCGGACATGGACTGGTGGCCAAGGCGTTGCTGGCGGGGGTGCCGCTGGTGGTGGTGCCCGGCGGCGGAGATCAGTGGGAGATGGCCAATCGCGTGGTACGGCAGGGCAGCGGGCAGCTGATCCGGCCGCTGTCCGCCGACGCGCTGGTGGCCGCGGTGGGTGAGGTGCTGTCGTCGCCCAGCTACCGCGCCGCCGCTCAGCGGGCCGCCGACAGCGCGTCCCAGGTGGCCGATCCGGTGCGGGTGTGCCGCGACGCGCTTGCTTTAGCCGAATAACCGGCTGGGTATCTTGCTGGCGTGCGGTTGACGGAGTTCAACGAACGGGTGGTGCTGCGGTTCGGCGCAGCCTACGGGTCGTCGGTGCTGGTCGATCACGTTCTGAGCGGCTTCGACGGCCGGACCGCGGCGCAGGCCATCGAGGACGGTGTCGAGCCGCGCGACGTGTGGCGGGCGTTGTGCGCCGACTTCGACGTGCCTCGTGACCAGTGGTGATTGTTTGGCCCTCTGTTGACTCTGCGCCCAGGGCGGGAAAATGCGAGAAGACAACGCCCTGAGCGCAGAGTCAATCGGTTAGATGCCGCAGTCCCCGCATTTACCCCCGCCGGGCAGTCGGTAATACAGGCAACAGCTGTGGCGCCGGAAGCCGAGATCGCGGCTGGTGAGCACCCCGGTCCCGGCCAGGTCACCGGTGCTCAATAAGGCGGTCGTCAGCTGCGTGATCTGCTCACGCAGGTCGGGCCGCGCACCGAGCAGCATCCTTGCGGTTCCCACCAGCGCGGATGCAATGTTGCCGGAGAGCAGTCCCGGAGCCAGGTCGACGCTCAGTCCGGCTGCGAACCGCGCCATGTGGTCGGTCACCACGACGCGGTAGACCAGTTCGGGGGAGGGGTCGACGGGATCGCCGACGGGGATGGGCAGCCGCAGTTGCGCGCTGTCGTCGGCCCGCTGCAAATCGGTCAGGTCGGGCAGGACGCCGTGGGCGAGCACGCAGGCCAGCACGGGTGACCACAGTCGGGCGGCGTGGCCCAGGTGCACCAAGGACGCGCCGATGCGGCGCTCGGAGGTGCGGTACCGGCCGACGAGATCGCCGAATCCGTCGGCGTAGGACTGGGTGACCGGGTGCCACCCGACCGGGTCACCGCCGACGGTCAGGGCGAAAAACCCACCGTAAGAGGAAATCTCGGCCAGCTCCGCGGAGATGTCCATGTGGGGAGATGGTGCCACACGCGGCGTGTCGAACCCCGGTCGAACACATGTTCGTCTACTGTGGTGGCATTCGGTGATCTCGACTTGTCGGTGGCCTTCTCTAGTGTCACGGCCAACCGACCGATACCGGTCACCGAACACACGACTACAGGAGAGGCACCATGGCACAAGCCCCTGACCGCGAGAAGGCTCTCGAACTGGCGATGGCCCAGATCGAGAAGAGTTACGGCAAAGGCTCGGTGATGCGCCTCGGCGACGAGGTGCGTCAGCCGATCTCAGTTATCCCGACGGGGTCCATCGCACTGGACGTCGCCCTGGGCATCGGCGGCCTGCCCCGGGGCCGGGTCATCGAGATCTACGGCCCGGAGTCCTCGGGTAAGACCACCGTGGCGCTGCATGCGGTGGCCAATGCCCAGGCCGCCGGCGGTGTCGCGGCGTTCATCGACGCCGAGCACGCGCTGGATCCGGAGTACGCCAAGAAACTCGGCGTCGACACCGATTCGCTGCTGGTCAGCCAGCCGGACACCGGGGAGCAGGCCCTCGAGATCGCCGACATGCTGATCCGCTCGGGCGCGCTGGACATCGTGGTCATCGACTCGGTGGCCGCACTGGTGCCACGCGCGGAACTCGAAGGCGAGATGGGTGACAGCCACGTCGGGCTGCAGGCCCGGCTGATGAGCCAGGCGTTGCGGAAAATGACTGGTGCACTGAACAATTCGGGCACCACCGCGATCTTCATCAACCAGCTGCGGGAAAAGATCGGCGTGATGTTCGGGAGTCCAGAGACCACCACAGGTGGCAAGGCGCTGAAGTTCTACGCGTCGGTGCGCATGGACGTGCGGCGGATCGAGACGCTCAAGGACGGCACCAACGCGGTCGGCAACCGCACCCGGGTCAAGATCGTCAAGAACAAGGTGTCGCCGCCGTTCAAGCAGGCCGAATTCGACATCCTCTACGGCCGGGGCATCAGCCGGGAAGGCTCGCTGATCGACATGGGGGTGGACCAGGGCTTCATTCGCAAGTCCGGTTCCTGGTTCACCTACGAGGGCGAACAACTCGGTCAGGGCAAGGAAAATGCCCGCAACTTCCTGCTGGAGAACGCCGACATCGCCAACGAGATCGAGAAGAAGATCAAGGAAAAGCTCGGCATTGGCGCAGTGGTGACCGATGACAGCGTCCTGCCCGCCCCCGTCGACTTCTGAGCGGCGCGAGGAGCAGGCGCGGGCATTGTGCCTGCGCCTGCTCACCGCACGCTCCCGGACCAGGGCCGAGTTGGCCGGGCAATTGGCCAGGAAGGGCTTTCCCGACGACGTCAGCACCCGGGTGCTGGACCGGCTGGCCGGCGTCGGACTGGTGGACGACGCTGACTTCGCCGAACAGTGGGTGCGATCCCGACGGGCCAACGCGGGCAAGAGCAAGCGCGCGCTGGCCGCCGAGTTGCACACCAAGGGCGTGGACAACGACGTGATCAGCACGGTGCTGGCCGGGATCGACGCCGGCGCCGAGCGGGACCGCGCCGAGCAGTTGGTGCGGGCCCGGTTGCGCCGGGAGGTGCTGGACGACGACGACACCAGGGTCACCCGCCGACTGGTCGGGATGCTGGCCCGCCGCGGGTACAGCCAGGCGGTCGCGTGCGAGGTGGTGTTCGGCGAACTGGCTGCCGAACGGGAGCGCCGACGGGTCTAGCGCGGCCCGTGGCGGACGGGCGCCAGTACCATGGCCCCGTGACTTCGACGGTGGCCCGGCACGTGGCAGACGATGCTGCGTCGGACTCGGCGCGCACCTACCAGGTCCGCACCTACGGCTGTCAGATGAACGTCCACGACTCCGAACGGCTCGCGGGCCTGCTCGAGGCGGCCGGCTATCGACGCGCGCAGGACGGAACCGAAGCCGACATCGTCGTCTTCAACACCTGCGCCGTCCGGGAGAACGCCGACAACAAGCTCTACGGCAACCTCAGCCACCTGGCGCCACGCAAGCGCAGCAATCCCGACATGCAGATCGCGGTCGGGGGCTGTCTGGCCCAGAAAGACCGCGACACCGTGCTGCGCCGGGCGCCGTGGGTCGACGTCGTCTTCGGCACCCACAACATCGGGTCGCTGCCGACGCTGCTCGAACGCGCGCGCCACAACAACGCCGCCCAGGTGGAGATCGCCGAGGCGCTGCAGGAGTTTCCGTCGTCACTGCCGAGTACCCGCGAATCCTCTTACGCCGCTTGGGTTTCCATCTCCGTCGGCTGCAACAACAGCTGCACCTTCTGCATCGTCCCGTCGCTGCGGGGCAAGGAGGTCGACCGCAGCCCGACCGACATCCTGGCCGAGGTCCAGACGCTGGTCGACGACGGCGTGCTCGAAGTCACCCTGCTGGGCCAGAACGTGAACGCCTACGGCGTCTCCTTCGCCGACCCGGCGATACCGCGCAACCGGGGAGCTTTCGCCGAGCTGCTGCGGGCCTGCGGCGACATCGACGGCCTGGAGCGGGTCCGGTTCACCTCGCCGCACCCCGCCGAGTTCACCGACGACGTCATCGAAGCGATGGCCCAGACCCCCAACGTCTGCCCGGCGCTGCACATGCCGTTGCAGTCCGGATCTGATCGGATCCTGCGCGCGATGCGCCGCTCCTATCGCGCCGAGCGCTACCTGGGCATCATCGAACGCGTGCGCGCGGCCATGCCGCACGCCGCCATCACCACCGACCTGATCGTCGGTTTCCCCGGCGAAACCGAAGAGGACTTCGCAGCCACCCTCGACGTCGTGGCCCAGGCTCGCTTCGCCGCCGCGTTCACCTTCCAGTACTCCCAGCGCCCCGGTACCCCGGCCGCGGAGCTGCCCGACCAGCTTCCGAAAGCCGTTGTGCAGGAACGTTATGAACGGCTGGTCGAGCTGCAGGAGCGGATCTCGCTCGAACACAATCGCGCCCTAATCGGCCGGACCGTCGAGCTGCTCATCGCCACCGGCGAAGGGCGCAAGGATGCCAGCACCGCACGAATGAGCGGGCGGGCACGCGACGGCCGGCTGGTCCACTTCAAAACCGATGGCGAGTCGGTGCGGCCCGGCGACGTCGTCACCGTGCAGGTCACCGATGCCGCTCCGCACCATTTGATCGCCGATGCCGGCATCCTGACCCACCGTCGCACCCGTGCCGGCGATGCTCACGCAACCGGCCGGCGCCCGGGCGGTGTCGGTCTCGGGATGCCCGGCGTCGGGCAGCCCAGCGCCGCGGTCCAGACCCTCGGCTGCCGCGGATAGGCTGGAACGAGATGAGCGAGCAACCGAACGCGGCGGATTTCGACGCCTACCGGTCTGAAATCGAGGCTGCGGAGCGCCGCGTCGCACGGGAGATCGATCCCGGGGCGCGGGCGCTGGTCGTGGCAATCCTGGTTTTCGTTTTGCTGGGATCGTTCGTACTGCCGCACACCGGCAGCGTGCGCGGCTGGGACCTGCTGTTCAACACCCACGGCGCAGCGGGCACCGTGTCGGCGCTGCCGTTGCGGGTCTTCGTCTGGTTGACGCTGGTGTTCGCGGTCGGGTTCTCGATGCTGGCGTTGCTGACCCGGCGCTGGGCGGTGGCCTGGGTGGCGCTGGCGGGTTCGGCGTTGGCCAGCGCCACCGGACTGCTGGCCGTCTGGTCACGACAGACCGTCCCGGCAGGCCAGCCCGGCCCGGGTATCGGGCTGTTCGTCTGCTGGATCTCGGTAATCCTGCTGGCGTTCCACTGGGCGCGAGTGGTCTGGCAGCGCACCATCGTGCAACTGGCCGCCGAGGAACAGCGTCGCCGAGTGGTCGCGCAACACCAGTCCAAAACGCTCTTGGACAACCTGGACCAGACCGACAAACCCGACCCGGACGACGGCTAGGACCTGCGGGTCAGCGCCTTGGCAGCGGCATCCGCCCACTGCCGCCACTGCTCGGCATTCGCCTTCGCCGTTTCGGCTTCCTTGGTCTTGCCCGCCGCGACAGCCTTCGCGGCCTGCTGCTCGTACTGCTCGGCGCGCGAGCGGAACTGCTCGGCGCGGGCCTGCGCCTGCGGGTCGGTGCGGTCCGACTCCCCGGCATCGCGCACCTTCTTCTCCACTGCGCGCAGCCGTCGCTCGAGATCCGCGGACCGCTCCCGCGGCACCTTGCCGATGGCGTCCCACTTGTCACCGATCGTGCGCAACGCGGCCCGGGCGGCGTCCTGGTTGCTGGGATCGATCTTCTCGGCCTCGGCCAGCAGCGCCTCCTTGGCCAGCGCGTTGGCGCGCAACTCGGCGTCCTTCTCCGCGGTGACGGCATTGCGTGCGGTGAAGAAGGAATCCTGTGCCGCCTTGAAGCGGCGCCACAGCGCGTCGTCGACGTCCTTGCTGGCGCGCCCCGCTGCTTTCCATTCCGTCAGGAGTTTGCGGAACTCCGCGCTGGTGGCGGCCCAGTCCGTGGAGTCCGACAACGATTCGGCGCGCTGGCACAGCCGCTCCTTGGTCTGGCGCACACCCGACCGCTCCCGATCCAGTTCGGCGAAGTGGGATCCGCGCCGCCGGTTGAACGTCTCACGGGCACTCGAGTAACGCTTCCACAGCGCGTCGTCGACCTTACGGTCCAGCCCGCTGATCGTCTTCCACTCCTCGAGGATGGCGCGCAGACGGTCGCCGGCAACCTTCCACTGGGTGGAGTTGGCGGCCAGATCTTCGGCCTCGACGGCCAGCGCCTCCTTGCGGGCGGTCTGCGCGGCCCGATGCTCTTCGCGACGGGATCGGTGCGCGGTGACGTAGACGTCGATGCGGGCGCGAATGTCGGACAACCGGCCGGCCAGCGCGTCCACGTCGCCGAGCACCGCCGCCGTCGAGAGCGTCTCGGCCAGTGCCGCGGCGTTGGCGTTGATCTTGCGGGGATCTCCGGTCCCGGATACCAGCCGCTCCTCCATCAGGGTGACCTCGGTGGACAGATCGTCGAAACGCCTGCCGAAGTGCGCGAACGCGGCTTCCCGGTCTCCGGCCTGCCACGAGCCGACGACACGCTCGCCGGATCGGCTGATCAACCACACGGTGCCGTCGTCGTCGACCCGGCCGAACCGGTGCGGATCGCTGTGCGGGGCCTTCGCCAGGTGATGTGCGGCCGCGGGGCGGGAACCAGATCCGGGCGCCGGCCCGGGACGTGGCCTCGGACGGGGTCCTGGCACCGGCCTGGCGGCGGGTTCACTGATCGACTCTGCGGAGTCGTTGCCACGGGGCTGGTCACCCGTCATAACGCTCGTCACCTATCCTTCTCCGATCGCGCGGTCGACTTCCCGCGCAGCTGCCGCGCGAAGCGGCACCTCGACGGTTGGCAGTTCCGTCTCGGTCGCCAACCGGTTTTCCACAAGTATTGAAGCAGTTCGGCGTGCGCTGCGCGGCCACCTTGGGTCACCGATGCTGTCTGCACCACGGCGACCAGTCGGTGAAGCCGATGGCGGGGGTAACGAATCGGTTCCCGTTCAGTTGCACCGGATAGCCGTCTCAGGCGTGCGGGTACCGTAGCGATGGGCGCGACTCCATCGTGGTGTTCACAGCTGCCACATAGCTAGACCTGGGTGGCGCTCAGTTCGATGAGCAAAGCTGTGGGTCGACAAAGTCGAGTATCGGAGGCGTCGGAAAACGGTAGGCGACCGGCTGAGTCACTGTTCACAGCCGGGGCCGAGCCATAAAGTAGTCGGTTAACTACCAGTGAAAACCAGGTGTACGCACCTGGCACCGTGGGGAACGCTGGTAGCGAAGTTTGGGGAATTGAGGATCGCGATGTCAATGGTTGGTATCGCCGGGGGCATCGCCCTTGTCGCGGCGTTCGCATCGGCAACCGGTGACGTGATCCGGCAGCGCTCCGCCCACGAGATCACCGATGAAGAGGTCGGCCATCTCAAGCTCTTCGGCATGTCGTTGCGCGACCTTCGCTGGTGGACCGGCGGTCTGTGCGCGATCCTGAACTACAGCCTGCAGGCGGTGGCGTTGATCTGGGCATCGGTGATGCTGGTGACCACGCTTCAGGTGACCGCCCTGCTGTTCGCGTTGCCGATCTACTCACGTCTCACCCACCACAAGATCACCCGGTCGGAATGGGTGTGGGCCGTCACGCTGGCCGCGGCCCTGGCGGTGGTGATCAAAGTCGGCGACCCGGCGCACGGCAATGAACGCGCGCCCCTGCTGACCTGGCTGATTGTCGCCGCGGTGATGGGACCGATCCTGGTGTCGTGTCTGATTGCGGCGAAGGTGTGGCACGGACGGCCGCAAGCGGCGGTGCTGTTGGCATTCGTCGCGGGTTCGTCGCTGGCGCTGTTCGCGGTGCTCACCAAGGGTGTCGTCCACGTGCTGCACGACGACGGCCTCGGGGCCGCGCTGACGTCGCCGGAGTTCATTCCGTGGTTGGTGACGATGCTGTGCGGGATGATCTTCCAGCAGTCCGCTTTCCGCGCCGGCGCGCTGACCGCATCGTTGCCGACGATGACCGTCGCCAAGCCCGTGGTGGCCGCGACGCTGGGCATCCTGGTGCTCTCCGAGACGATCGACGCCGACGGCGCAGAGGCTTTCGTCTTGCTCGCGGCCGTCGCCCTGGTGATCGTCGCCACCGTGGCGCTGGCGCGCGGCGAGGCCGCTCAGATCGTCGCCGACGCCGGCGCCGACAGCCCCCGGGACGAGGAACCCGCGCCGTCACCCACCCCGACCGCGATCGCGGCCGACGGCGCCGCCCTCGGACCCACGCCCGGGTAGGCGGCCCCGACTCCGCACCGGACGTTTAGTTTGGTGGCGTGCTCAGCGCCGTCGCGATCGTGCCGTCCGCGCCGGTGCTCGTCCCCGAACTCGCCGGCGCGGCCGACGCCGAGATCGCCGATCTGAGCGCGGCGGTGACCGCGGCGGCCGCCGTCCTGCCCGCGCGCTGGATCGCCGTGGGCATCGGCGAAACCGATGCGGTGTTCGGTCCCGGAAGTGCGGGTACTTTCGCGGGATTCGGGGTCGACGTGCGGGTCGCGCTGGCACCGCACGACGAGGATCGATCCCCGATGGACCTACCGCTGTGCGCCCTCATCGCGGCTTGGCTGCGCGGTCGGGTCCGACCCGGCGGCAGCGCGCGAGTCCAGGTGTACGAGGCCGGCCAGGACGCCGCCGACGCGCTGGCCTGCGGGCGCCGGCTGCGCGCCGAGATCGACCGCGACCCCGAACCGGTCGGCGTGCTGATCGTGGCCGACGGCGCCAATACCCTCACCGCCCGCGCACCCGGGGGCTACGACCCCGCCGGCACCGAGGCGCAGCACACCCTCGATGACGCCCTGGCCCGCGGCGACGTCGAGGCCCTGACCCGGCTGCCGGACCGGGTCCTGGGGCGTACGGCGTTCGCGGTGCTGGCCGGCGTGGCCGAGCCCGGCCCCCGTACCGTCAAGGAGCTGTACCGCGGATTCCCTTGCGGTGTCGGCTATTTCGTCGGTGTCTGGCAGCCGTGAGACCGCTGGCAATCGTCGGTCCAACCGGCACCGGCAAGTCGCAACTGGCACTTGACGTCGCCGAGAGGCTCGGCAGTCGGGCGGAGATAGTGAACGCCGACGCGATGCAGCTCTACCGCGGCATGGATATCGGGACCGCCAAGTTGCCCGCCGCGCAGCGCCGCGGCATCCCGCATCACCAACTCGACGTGCTGGACGTCACCGAGACCGCGACCGTGGCCAACTACCAGCAGGCCGCCGCGGCTGACATCGAAGCGATCCTGGGCCGGGGAGCGGTGCCGATCGTGGTCGGCGGGTCGATGCTCTACCTTCAGTCGCTGCTGGACGACTGGTCGTTTCCGGCGACCGACCCCGCCGTGCGGGCCCGGTGGGAACGCCGCCTCGCCGAAATCGGTGTCGGCGAGTTGCACGCCGAACTGGCCCGCCGGGATCCCGCCGCGGCCGCGACGATCCTGCCCACCGACGGTCGCCGCACGGTGCGCGCACTGGAGGTCATCGAACTCACCGGCCAACCGTTCGCCGCGTCGGCACCGCGCATCGGAGCCCCGCGCTGGGACACGATGATCGTCGGATTGGACTGCGAGACAACGGTTCTCGACGAGCGGCTGGCGCGACGCACCGAAACGATGTTCGCCGACGGCCTGGTCGAGGAGGTGCGCGGGTTGCTCACCCGCGGCCTGCGCGAGGGCGTCACCGCATGCCGCGCGCTGGGGTACGCGCAGGTGATCGCGGCGCTGGATGCCGGCGCAACGCCGGCGTTGCTGGAAGACGCGCAGCAACAGACCTTCGTCGGTACCCGCCGGTATGTGCGACGGCAGCGATCCTGGTTCCGCCGCGATCATCGGGTGCGCTGGATCGACGGGTCCGCCTCCGACGCCGTGGACGAGGCGGTGCGGGCATGGCGGCACGTACCCTGATCGGGTGCACTTCGCCAAGGGCCACGGCACCCAGAACGACTTCGTGCTGCTGCCCGACGTCCGGGCCGAGACCGACCTGTCCGCTGCCCGGGTCGCCGCGTTATGCGACCGGCGCCGGGGCTTGGGAGCCGACGGAGTCCTGCGGGTCACCACAGCCGGAGCAGCGCTGACCGTCGGCGCGCTCGATCGGATGCCCGACGGGGTACGCGCCGACGACTGGTACATGGACTACCGCAACGCCGACGGATCCACCGCGCAGATGTGCGGCAACGGTGTGCGGGTTTTCGCTCACTACCTGCGGGCCAGCGGGCTGGAGTCGCGCAACGAGTTCGTCGTCGGGTCACTCGCCGGACCGCGGCAGGTCACCATGCACAGCGTCGATGCGTCCAACGCCGACGTCACCGTCGACATGGGCAAGGCCAACCGGCTCGGCAGCGGCGAAGCGGTGGTGGGCGGCAGGCGATTCACCGGCGTGGCCGTCGACGTGGGCAACCCGCACCTGGCCTGCGTCGACCCGCAGCTGACCCCCGCGGAACTGGCGGCGCTGGACGTCGCGGCGCCGGTCAGCTTCGACCGCCGGCAGTTTCCCGAAGGCGTCAACGTCGAGGTTCTCACCGCACCCGCGCAGGGCGTGGTGTGCATGCGGGTGCACGAACGCGGGGTGGGGGAGACCCGCTCCTGCGGAACCGGGACGGTGGCCGCCGCGGTCGCGGCGTTGGCCACCGAGCACGCCGAGACCGGGACAGTCACCGTGCGGGTGCCCGGCGGCGACGTCCTCGTCACCGTCACAGACGCGACCAGTTTCCTGCGCGGGCCCTCGGTACTGGTGGCGCGCGGGGAACTCGACGACGGCTGGTGGGCGTCACAAGCCTGATATTCGGGTGCGTCGGCCGTCGCGACGTGCCACCATCGAAATTGCTTATGAATTATCCAGATTCGCCCGAGACGGGCCTACCGGAATCCTTGCCCAGCGTCGGTGAGCTGGCCCTCGAGGATCGATCCGCGCTGCGCCGGGTCGCCGGACTGTCGACCGAACTCACCGACGTCTCCGAGGTCGAGTACCGACAGCTGCGGCTGGAACGGGTGGTGCTGGTCGGGGTGTGGACCGAGGGCAGCGCGTCCGACAACCAGGCCAGCATGGCCGAGCTGGCCGCCCTGGCCGAGACCGCCGGCTCCGAGGTGCTCGAAGGGCTCATCCAGCGCCGCGACCGGCCCGACCCGTCCACCTACATCGGCTCGGGCAAGGCCCAGGAGCTGCGCGAAGTGGTGGTGGCCACCGGCGCCGACACGGTGATCTGCGACGGCGAGCTGTCCCCGGCGCAGTTGACCGCGTTGGAGAAGGCGGTCAAGGTCAAGGTCATCGACCGCACCGCGCTGATTCTGGACATCTTCGCCCAGCACGCCACCAGCCGGGAAGGCAAGGCGCAGGTGGCGCTCGCGCAGATGGAGTACATGCTTCCGCGGCTGCGCGGTTGGGGTGAGTCGATGTCGCGCCAGGCCGGTGGCCGCGCCGGCGGCAGCGGCGGCGGGGTGGGCCTGCGCGGTCCGGGTGAGACCAAGATCGAGACCGACCGGCGCCGCATCCGCGAGCGGATGGCCAAGCTGCGTCGTGACATCAAGGCGATGAAGCAGGTCCGCGACACTCAGCGCAGTCGCCGGTTGCAGGCCGACATGCCCTCGATCGCCATCGTCGGCTACACCAACGCCGGGAAATCCAGCGTGCTCAACGCGCTGACCGGAGCCGGCGTCCTGGTGCAGGACGCGCTGTTCGCCACCCTGGAACCCACCACCCGGCGCGCCGAATGGGACGACGGCCGGGCGTTCGTGCTCACCGACACCGTCGGCTTCGTCCGGCACCTGCCGACCCAACTGGTGGAGGCGTTCCGGTCCACGTTGGAAGAGGTGGTGGACGCCGACCTGCTGGTGCACGTGGTCGACGGTTCCGACGTCAACCCGTTCGCGCAGATCAGCGCGGTGCGGCAGGTCGTTTCGGAGGTGATCGCGGATCATCACGGCGATGCCGCGCCGGAACTGCTGGTGGTGAACAAGATCGACGCGGCGGACGATTTGATGCTGGCCAGGCTGCGTCACGAACTGCCCGGCGCGGTTTTCGTCTCCGCTCGCACCGGGGAGGGGATCGACGCGCTGCGCCGGCGGATGGCCGAACTCGCGGCGCCGACCGACACCGCGATCGACGTGGTGATCCCCTACGACCGCGGTGATCTGGTGGCCCGGCTGCACTCCGACGGACGGGTGCAGCAGGCCGAGCACCAGGCGGACGGCACCCGGATCCAAGCCAGAGTCCCGTTCGCACTGGCCGCCGCGCTGCAGGAGTTCGCGCCGCGCGCCTAGCGGCGTCCCCGTGCCGACCAACCACCCGGTTGGTATATCTTGGGGCGGAGAGACTTCATCGCCGGAGGTAATCCATGGGTAGTGCCGTCAAATACCAGCGCACACTGTTCGAACCCGAGCACGATCTGTTCCGGGAGTCCTACCGGACCTTCCTGGATCGTCACGTCGCGCCCTACCACGAGGAGTGGGAGAAGGCCAAGATCGTCGACCGCGGGGTGTGGCTGGAGGCCGGCAAACAAGGGTTCCTCGGCATGGCGGTGCCCGAGGAGTACGGCGGCGGGGGCAATCCCGACTTCCGGTACAACACGATCGTCACCGAGGAAACCACCCGCGGCCGCTACAGCGGCATCGGGTTCGGCCTGCACAACGACATCATCGCGCCCTACCTGTTGCACCTGGCCACCGACGAGCAGAAGCAGCGCTGGTTGCCCAAGTTCTGCAGCGGCGAACTGATCACCGCGATCGCGATGACCGAGCCGGGAACGGGCAGCGACCTGCAGGGCATCAAGACCCGAGCGGTCAAAGAAGGCGATCACTACGTACTGAACGGCGCGAAGACGTTCATCACCAACGGGATCAACTCCGACCTGGTGATCGTGGTGGCCCAGACCGACCCCGACAAGGGTGCTCAGGGGTTCAGCTTGCTGGTCGTCGAACGGGGCATGGAGGGCTTCGAGCGGGGCCGCCACCTGGACAAGATCGGCCTGGACGCCCAGGACACCGCCGAGCTGTCGTTCACCGACGTCAAGGTGCCGGCGGAGAACCTGCTCGGCGAAGAAGGCATGGGGTTCATCTACCTGATGCAGAACCTGCCGCAGGAGCGGATCAACATCGCCGTCATGGCCGCCACGGCGATGGAGACCGTGCTGGAAGAGACCTTGCAGTACACCAAGGAGCGCAAGGCATTCCGCAAACCGATCGGCAGCTTCCAGAACAGCCGCTTCCTGCTGGCCGAGCTGGCCACCGAGGCCACCGTGGTGCGCATCATGGTCGACCAGTTCCTGGCGCTGCACCTGGAAGGCAAGTTGACCGCCGAGCAGGCCGCGATGGCCAAGTGGTACTCCACCGAGAAGCAGGTCCACCTGATCGACCGCTGCCTGCAGCTGCACGGCGGATACGGCTACATGCGCGAATACAACGTCGCGCGTGCCTATCTGGACGCTCGGGTGCAGACCATCTACGGCGGGACGACCGAGATCATGAAGGAGATCATCGGCCGCAGCCTGGGCGTCTGACCGAGGCCGCCTCGCGTTGTTCGTCCGCCGGACACATCGCGTACGGACCCGATGCACAACGTTGACGGGATCGAGTCCTGACGTAACGTCGGTGCGTGCGTAGCGCGTGCGTTGACGGGGACGAGGTGCATTCCGTTGCCCGGTGTGCAGGGCCGTCGTGAGCTGGGCTTTGTCCCGCTACGGTAGAGAATTTGCCGGACCGTCGGCGACGATCCGCAGGACCCTCAGCCGGCTCCGGGATTTCTCGCGACACGGACGCAGCACCGCATCATTTCGACATCGGGTCGATATCCGTTTCCGTAGTATCTACAATTTGACTTCGCATTTCTCGTTCGCTAGAGCAAAGTTATGCGAGCCCGGCCGCGATGCGATTCGTAGCTGGGGAACGGCCCACGGCGGTGGATCCGCCGGCTCGCCGGGTGGGCAGGGCATCAGCTGGGAGGCTTGGTGAACGGGCGGAGAGGTCATTTGAGCAAGCTGGTCGGGCGGGCGCTGCTGGGCTTGGCGGCTGGCGCGTTGGCCGTCACGCTGCTGGCGCCGACAGCGTCGGCGTCTCCGATCGGCGACGCCGAGGCGGCCATGATGGCCGCGTGGGAGAAGGCCGGCGGCGACACGTCCACGCTGGGCGCCCGGAAGGGCGACGTCTATCCCGTGGGCGACGGATTCGCGCTGGACTTCGACGGCGGCAAGATGTACTTCACGCCGGCTACCGGCGCCAAGTTCATGTTCGGCCCCATTCTGGACAAGTACGAATCTTTGGGCGGACCGGCGGGCAGCGACCTGGGATTTCCGTCCATCAACGAAGTTCCGGGCCTCGCCGGACCGGACAGCCGCGTCAGCACGTTCGCAGCCAGCGACAACCCGGTGATCTTCTGGACGCCCGACCACGGCGCGTTCGTGGTGCGTGGCGCGCTCAACGCCGCCTGGGACAAGCTGGGCAGCTCGGGCGGGGTGCTGGGCGCCCCGATCGGCGACGAGACCTATGACGCCGAGGTGACTTCGCAGAAGTTCACCGGTGGTGAGGTGTCCTGGAACCGCAAGACCAAGGAGTTCAGCACCAATCCGCCGGGCCTGGCCGAGCAGCTCAAGGGGCTGCAGGTGGCGATCGACCCCACCGCCGCCATCAACATGTCCTGGCGTGCCGCCGGCGGCGCCAACGGGCCGCTGGGCGCCAAGAAGGGCAACCAGTACCCGATCGGCGGCGACGGCGTCGCTCAGGACTTCAACGGCGGCAAGATCTTCTTCAGCCCGGCGACCGGCGCCAACGCCGTCGAGGGACCGATCCTGCAGAAGTATGAGGCGCTGGGCGGGCCGGTCAGCAGCGATCTGGGCTTCCCCGTCGCCAACGAGGCAGACGGCGGGATCACTCCAGCCAGCCGCGTCGCGACGTTCTCCGCGGCGGACAAGCCGGTGATCTTCTGGACCCCCGACCACGGCGCCTTCGTCGTGCGCGGGGCCATGAAGGCCGCGTGGGACAAGCTCAAGGGCGCCACCGGCAAACTCGGTGCGCCGGTGGCTGACCAGACGGTGGACGGTGACGTGGTGTCGCAGAAGTTCACCGGCGGCAAGATCTCCTGGAACCGCGCCAAGAACACCTTCAGCACCGATCCGGCGAATCTGGCGCCGCTGCTGTCCGGACTCCAGGTTTCGGGACAGAATCAGCCCAGCAATTCGGCCTCACCCCCGGCGGGCAAGAAGTTCACCTTCCACTGGTGGTGGCTGATCGCGGCCGTGCCGGTGCTGTTGCTGGTCCTGATGTGCGTGTTGGTGGTGTTGGGTCTGCGCAGGCGCCGCGCCGCGGGTCCCGATGCACCCGTCTTCGACCCGGACCCGGACCGCAACGCCGGTGTGGACTATGACCCCGGCGCGGAAGGGCGCTGGCCGCGCGAGGACATCGATTACGGTTCTGAGCGGTTCCCCCCGGCCGACGAGCACGACCAGCACGTCGAGGACCATCCCGACGCCGGCTCGGGAGCCCGGGTCAGCTGGTCCCGGGGTGGGGCGACGGCGGTCCTCCCGGTCGAGCAGGACGCCGACGACGACGAATTCACCCACGATGCCGACGAGAGCTACGACTCGTCCTCGTATGAGGAGTACGACGAGGACCCCGACGCGGTGGGCACCACGCCCATCCCGGTGGTGTCGCACGAGGGCTACGGGGAACCTTTCGAGGAGGAGCCGCGGGTTCCGGAACGGGTAGGGCCGGAGGACTACGTGCCCGAACTCTCGGCGCCACCGACGTACGTGCCGGACGCGGACGTCCCCGAAGTGCCGCACTCCCGGGAAGAGCCGGAAATCCCGGAAGTTCCGGAGATCCCGGAAATCGAGCCGGACGAGCCATACCTCGACGAATATGCGGGGGCCCGCTACCCGCAAGACGAACTCAGGGACGACGCGGAAGGCGAGTCACCCGACCTGGCGTCGCCACCGGACACCGATCCGGTGCCCGAGGCGAGAACGGGACGGCATGCGGCCGCGGACCCGGCCGGCTACGCCGCCGAAGCCGGCACGCCGTTCGGAGCGGCTCCGCAGGCCGAGGCGCCGGCGGCGGCACCGGCCGGCAGCGCCGCGGTGCGTCCGACGATCCACCTGCCGCTCGACGACGACCCCTACCGGGCCCCGGACGGCTATCCGATCAAGGCCAGCGCCCGGTTCGGTCTGTATTACACGCCCAACAGCGCGCTCTATCACGACACACTGGCCGAGATCTGGTTCGCCAACGAGGACGCCGCGCGCGCCAACGGTTTCGTCCGGGCCGACTGACGCCGGCGGCTACACCTTGCGGATGACGGTGACCACCTTGCCCAGCACGATCGCGTCGTTGCCGGGAATCGGGTCGAATGCCGGGTTGTGCGGCATCAGCCACACCTGACCGCCGGCCCGCTTGAATGTCTTGACGGTGGCCTCGCCGTCGATCATCGCCGCGACGATGTCGCCGTTGTCGGCGACGTTCTGCTGGCGCACCACCACCCAGTCCCCATCGCAGATGGCGGCTTCGACCATGGACTCACCGACGACCTTGAGCAGGAACAGCGTCCCTTCGCCGACCAGCTCGCGGGGTAGGGGGAAGACGTCCTCGACGGCCTCCTCGGCCAGGATCGGCCCGCCGGCGGCGATGCGTCCCAGCACTGGGACGAAAGTCGGCTCCGGCAACGCATCCGAACCCGCTACATCGGTGAGCGGAGGCGTCACCGTGTCGTCGGCGCTGCGCACGTCGACAGCACGCGGGCGGTTCGGGTCCCGCCGCAAGTAGCCCTTGCGCTCCAGGGTGCGCAGTTGGTGTGCCACCGAGGACGTCGACGTCAGACCGACGGCATCACCGATCTCCCGGATGCTCGGCGGATATCCGCGGGTGGTCACCGACGCGCGGATGACGTCCAGGATTGTTCGCTGTCGGTCAGTCAGCGTCGCATCGGCCGGGGTGTCGTTGCTGTCGCTCATGGCACTGAATGTAACCCCACTCCGTCCAAGAATCAAACATGTGTTCGACCGGCGTGTCGTCGCGCCGTCGAGGGCCGCCGATCTGCGGAAACAAAATGAATCACAAGTGTGTAACTTCGGCGCGTACCGGGTATCTGAAAGTCACCAGCTGGTTGCACCGACAAAAAACTTGTCGGTGGTGAGGTCTACGGTTTTGCTCGTGCGACACGCTCGCTCAAATGTTCGGTTGTCGAACACATGAGCGACTAGTGTCGAACACACGAGCGATAAGTAGTCGACCGGAGGGAAACGGCATGACACTCATCTACGCGGGTCCGCATCGCGCCAGCAACGCGCAGAGCCCGTTGAACAGGCCTCTGAACAGGCCGATTCGCGAGTTTCCCTCCTATCGGTCCGGTCAGCCACGGTCGAACAGGCCGGGCCCGTCGCGCCCGGCGGGCGCGCCGATGCGCTACTACGGCACCGGTGTCGCGAGGTCGACCGTTGTCCACCGCAGACGGCCGGTCAGTGTGGCAACCACGATCGGGCTGGCCCTGGCCGCCGGTGTCATCACCCTCTGGTTAGGGCTGATGGCCAACTTCGGCAGCATGGTCCACGGCGAATCGGTCGAGGCGGCGCCGCAGGTGCCCGCCGCGCTGGCGGTGGTGCGGGTCGAGCCGGGCGAGTCTCTGCAGGATCTCGCGGTCCGCGTGGCGCCGGGCGCACCCGTGCGCGACGTCGTCGAACGCATCCGTGACCTCAACGCGCTGGACTCCAGCGCGGTGACCGCAGGCCAGACCCTGATCGCACCGGTCGGCTGACCGGCCGCAACCCGGGCTCGGCAGGTCGCGCGGGTACTCTCGGGGTGTTCTGTTATCCGGACGTCACGGCGTGGCAAAGGAGCGGCCATTGCACTGCCCTTTCTGCCGGCATCCCGATTCCCGGGTCATTGACTCCCGGGAAACCGATGAAGGCCAGGCAATTCGCCGTCGCCGGTCGTGTCCGGAATGCGGACGCCGCTTCACCACCGTCGAGACCGCGGTGCTCGCAGTGGTCAAGCGCAGCGGCGTCACCGAGCCGTTCAGCCGGGAGAAAGTGATCAGTGGTGTGCGCCGCGCCTGCCAGGGGCGCCAGGTCGACGACGACGCGCTGAACCTGCTCGCCCAACAGGTGGAAGACGCGGTGCGGGCCGCCGGGCCGGAGGTCCCCAGCCATGAGGTCGGGCTGGCCATCCTGGGTCCGTTGCGCGAACTCGACGAAGTCGCCTACCTGCGCTTCGCCTCGGTGTACCGGTCCTTTTCCTCAGCCGACGATTTCGAACGCGAGATCGAGGCGCTGCGCGCGCACCGCAACGTATCGGCCCCGGGCTGAACGGCGTCTTCCGACCGATGGCCGCCCAACTTCATCCCGACGTCGCTGCGCTGGCGCCGCTGCTGGGTACCTGGGCGGGGCGTGGGGCGGGGGAGTACCCGACCATCGAGTCGTTCGAATACTTCGAAGAGGTCGTCTTCTCCCACGTGGGCAAGCCTTTCCTGAGCTATGGACAGAAAACGAAAGCCGTCGCCGACGGCAAACCGCTGCACGCCGAGACGGGCTATCTTCGAGTGCCGCGACAGGGCCACCTGGAACTGGTGGTTGCCCATCCCAGCGGCATCACCGAGATCGAAGGCGGCAGCTACTCGGTGCGCGACGGCGTCGTCGAAATCGACTTGGCCACAACCGATGTCGGAATGACCCCGACTGCCAAAGAAGTGTCGGCACTGGCCCGGTCGGTCCGGGTCGACGGCAACGAGCTGTCCTACTCGCTGCGCATGGCCGCTGTCGGCCAACGCCTCCAGCACCACCTGTCCGCGACGTTGCGCCGACAGTCCTGAGACCTCAACGTCGACGGCCGTGATTCAGGTGGCGCTGCGTTCGTCGGCCCCTATGGCGTTTAGCACGGCCAGCCGGGTGTCGGCGGGCCCGGAGACCGTCGCTTCGCCGCCACCGCTGCGGAGTAGTTCGCGCAGCGCGGCCTGGTCGTGGTCGGGGGGTGCGGTGGTGTCGATGAAGCTCTGCACGAGATCGAGGAACCGAGCCGGGTCGTCGTGAAACGGGAAATGGGCTGCGTCCTCGAAGATTTCGAGTTGGGAGCCCGGCATGGCGGCGTGCGCCAGGTAGGCGTGCCGCACGGGGATGACCGAATCTCTGCGGCCCCAGATGATCAGCACCGGGACGGCCTGGGTCAAATAACATCGGTCCAGCATGGTGACGATCTGACCGCGCCAGTCCACGACCGCACGCAGGGTGCGGGTGAACGCCGACGAGGCTGTTGGTTCCGGCAAGTCGTCCAGGATCCGCAGCATGTTGGGCAGATCCCGGCCGATGGCCGTCGAACCGATGGCCAAACCGGCCACCCGGCCCAGCAACTGGACCGCGGGCAGCACCAAGGGCAGCCGCAATAACGCCAGCGCTTCGGCACCCATCGGCAACGAGGCGAACCGCAGCGCGATGTTGACGTCCTTGGTGACGCCGCCGGCGCCGACCAGGACCAGTCGCTCGACCAGGTGGGGGAACTGATAGGCGAACTGCATCGCCACCCCGCCACCGAGGGAATGACCGATGATGGTGACCCGCTCGACGTCCAGCACGCTGAGCAGGTCACGCATGCCGTTGGCGTACGCCGCCGCCGAGTAGTCGGCACGCGGCTTGTCAGACTTGCCGTGCCCCAACAGATCCGGCGCGATGACCGTGAACCGCTGGGCGAGCTTGGCGTGGACACCGGTCCAGGTCGTGGAGTTGTCACCGATGCCGTGGATCAGCAGGATCGCCGGACCGGACCCGGCGATGCGGAACGCCCGCTTATAGCCGTGGATGGTGCGGTACTGCAGCGACGGGGATGTCACTTCCCGCACCGGGCGAAGATTGCGCGTCCGCACGGTCATGTCGCCAACCTTGTCATCGAGCCTTGCAAAGGCGTCCGGGGCTAACCAGGGTCGTGATCGTCATGCTTTTTCTCGGCCTGCTGGGCCAGGAAGCGCTCGAACTCCGCACCGAGCTCGTCTCCGCTGGGCAGATCCTCGTCACGGGCGAGCAGGGATCTGTTTTCCTGAGCGTCGATGAACGCATCGTACTGGCGCTCAAGCGCGCTCACCACTTGAGCGACCTCCGCGCTCGCCTGAACCTGTTCGTCGATCTTGGTCCGGATCTCCGCGGCCGCTTCGGTCAGCGCCGTCACCGGCAGGTCCAGCGATCCGGTCTTGGCCACCTGCTCCAGCAGGGCCTGCGCCGCGGCGGGGTAATCGGTCTGGGTCAGGTAGTGCGGGACGTGGACCGTGAATCCGACCACCTCGTGACCGTGTTGCGCCATCCGGTACTCCAGCAGGTTCGACGCGCTGCCCGGTACCTGGATCTCGGAGATCCACGGCGTGAAGTCGGCGATCAATTCGGCGTTGTTGGAGTGCGCCGTCATCGTGACGGGCCGGGTGTGCGGAACGGCCATCGGGACGGTGCCCAGGCCGATCGTCTGCCGCACCCCGAGTCGCTCGGCCAGCAGGCGTACCGCGTTGATGAAACGTTCCCACTTCAGGTCCGGTTCCAACCCGGCCAACAGCAGGAACGGCGTTCCGACGCTGTCGCGCAACGCATACAGGTTCAGTTCGGGATCGTCGTACTTGGTGAAGTGGTCGGTCTTGAACGTCATCAGCGGCCGCCGGGACCGGTAGTCCAGGAGTTCGTCTATCGCGAAGGACGCGACCAGCTCGGTGTCCAGCGCCGCCTTCAGGTGAGCGGCGGCCAGCCGGATCGCGTGACCGGCGTCGGAGAAACCCTCCAAGGCGTGCACCAGAACCGGGCCGCGGCCATCGGATGCCGACAATTGCGGCGCGGGGAACTCAAGCTCGTACATGCCTGGCTGTCCGCGGTGGTATTCCTGAGCTTCGCCGGGATGATCGGACATGAGTGTGCCTCCTTTCGGGGGGCTCATGGGTCTCTCTAGGGTGCCCTAACCAGTCTCGCCTAATCGACACCGCACCCACCGTAGAAAGTGCGGACGTGACTGCCACAATTTGCTGGCACATCCATCAACGCATTGGGACGGTTTTCTATTCGCTTGCTGGGAAATCCGATCGGGCATGATGGGACGCCATGCGCGCAGTGACGGTCGTGGTCGGCCTGGCGGTGGTCTCGGCGTCGTGCGCTGCCCACGAAGCCGTAACACCGGACCCGCGCGTCGGCGCCGTTTTCCGGGGCGACAGCAACGTGCACACCTGCACCGGTGCGGTGGTGCATGCCAAAGGCGGTGACCTTGTGTTGACAGCCGCGCACTGCCTGCTCGGGCCTGCGAAGACGACGTTCGTTCCGGGTTTTCGCGGTTCGGCCGGGCCCGCCGACACCTGGACGGTCGAGGCGGTGTACTTCGACGAGCGCTGGCTCGACAGTCGGGACCCGCGCGCGGATTACGCCTTCGCCCGGGTAAGCGGCACCCGCGGCACGCTGGAAGGCCGGGCCGGTGCCGCGCTGACTTTGGGCAGTGACCCCGCCCCGGGCACCGGGGTAAGCGTCACCGGCTATCCCGCCGGGACCGGTGGTGAGCCCGTCGGTTGCCAGGGCACTTCGGGCCGCACCGGGAGCGGTTTCCCGTCGCTGCCGTGCGCGGGGCTGGTCGGTGGCACCAGCGGCGCGCCCTGGGTCCACGGCTCTATGGTCGTCGGCGTGGTCGGCGGTTTCGAAGGCGGGGGCTGCACCGCAGACCTGTCGTACTCGTCGCCGTTCGACGAACGCACCGCGCAGTTGCTGGCCCGTGCCGAGGCCGGCGGGGCCGGTGACACGGCGCCGACCGATTACGACGACGGGTGCTGATCAGCGCAGGAACTGGCTGAGGGCCCGCATCTTGTTGGTCACGTCCAGCGCGGCGACCTTGTAGGCCTCCGAGAACGTGGGGTAGTTGAACACGGCGTCGACCAGGTAGTCCACGGTTCCGCCGCAACCCATCACGGCCTGTCCGATGTGCACCATCTCGGTGGCGCTGGTGCCGAAGATGTGCGCGCCGAGCAGCGTGCGGTCGCGAGTGGACACCAGCAGCTTGAGCATGCCGTAGGAGTCGCCGGCTATCTGACCGCGGGCCAGCTCGCGGTACCGGCACACACCCACCTCGTAGGGGATCGAGTTCTTGGTCAGTTCCACCTCGGTCGCGCCGACATAGGAGATCTCCGGTATCGAGTAGATCCCGATGGGCTGCAGCGCGGTGATGCCATCGGTCGGTTCACCGAACGCGTGGTAGGCGGCCAGCCGGCCCTGATCCATCGAGGTCGCCGCCAGCGCCGGAAAGCCGATCACGTCTCCGACCGCGTAGATGTGTTCGACTTTGGTCTGGAACTGGTCGTCGACGAAAATCCTTCCGCGATTGTCGGTTTCGAGTCCGGAGTTCTCCAGGCCCAGGTCCGCGGTCTGGCCCTCCCGGCCGGCGGAGTACATCACCGTCTCGGCGGGGATCTGCTTGCCGCTGCCCAGCGTGGTGACGGTGCCCGAAGCGCCGACGTCGACGGCTGTCACTTCCTCGCCGAACCGGAACGTCACCGCCAGGTCGCGCAGATGGAACTTCAGCGCTTCGACGATCTCGGGGTCGCAGAAGTCCAGCATCGTGTCGCGCTTCTCCACCACGGTGACCTTGGTGCCGAGGGCGGCGAACATCGAGGCGTACTCGATGCCGATCACGCCGGCACCAACGACGACCATGGACGCCGGCAGCGTCCGCAGATCGAGGATGCCGTCGGAATCCAGTACCCGTCGCTCGTCGAACTCCACGCCAGACGGGCGCACCGGCTTGGTGCCGGTGGCGATGACGATGTAATCCCCGCTGACCGTCACCCGCTCGCCCTGGGCGTCCTCCTCCACCAGGACGGTGTGCGGGTCCACGAAGCGGCCATGGCCCAGGACCAGGTCGATCCGGTTGCGCATCAGCTGCGAACGCACCACGTCGACCTGTTTGCCGATCACGTGCTGGGTCCGCGCCAACAGGTCGGCCGGGGTGATCTTGTCCTTGACCCGGTAGCTGGCGCCGTACAGCTCGCGCTGGCTCATCCCGGTGAGATAGACGACGGCCTCGCGCAGTGTTTTCGACGGGATCGTGCCGGTGTTCACGCAGACCCCGCCGACCATGCGCCCGCGCTCGACGATCGCCACCGACTTGCCCAGCTTGGCCGCGGCGATGGCGGCCTTTTGACCGCCGGGACCGGAGCCGATGACGACCAGGTCGTACTCGCGCATCGAAGTCATGAGTAGACGATAAAGCCCACAGTCGAGACTTTCTCCACAAGCACGCGGCTGAATCACGCTGCGCGAGCACGAACTGACGGTGCCGGTCGTCAGCGTGGACCGCATGACGAAACATCGAGAAAACTTTCAGCTCACTCGCCCCGCCGCCCTGATCGCGGCGCTGCCGGCCATCCTCGGGTTCGTGCCCGAAAAATCGCTGGTGCTGGTCTCCCTGGAGGGCGGCGGGCTCGGCTCGGTGATACGGGCCGACCTGTCCGACGACCTGATCGACGAGGTGGATCACCTCGCGCAGGTTGCGGCGGCGGCGGAGCCGGACGGGGCGATCTTGGTGGTCGTCGATCAGGAAGGCGCGCATTGTTCGGTGTGCAACGACGGATACCGCCGGCTGTGCGACGCGCTGACCGACGCGTTGGGCCGGCACGGCATCGAGCGTCGTTCGGCACATGTCGTCGACGAGATCGTGCGCGGTGGGCGCTGGCACTGCGTCGAGCTCTGCGGCGAGAGTGGGGAGATCGACGATCCGTCGGCTTCACCACTGGCTGCCGCGGCGGTGGTGGATGGCCGGCGGCTCTACCCGCGGCGGGCCGACCTGCAGGCGGTGATCGCGGCCGATCCCGTGCGCAGCGCGGCTCTGGTGCCCGCGGTCGAGCAGGCGGCACTCACCCGCGCGGAAGCGCACGACAGTGACCCAACCGGCTGTTGTCGACGCGACGTGGAGAACGCGATGGCCGCCGCGGCCCGCGTCGCCGACGGTAAGTCGCTGTCGGACGCCGAGGTGGCGCAACTGGGCTGCGCGTTGAGCGACGTACAGGTCCGCGACACGCTGTATGGCTTGGCTGTCGCCGAGAGCGCTGATGCCGCCGAGTCGTTGTGGTCGGTGCTGGCGCGGGTGCTGCCCGAACCGTGGCGCGTGGAGGCGTTGGTGCTGCTGGCTTTCAGCGCCTACGTGCGCGGCGACGGACCCCTGGCGGGGGTATCGCTGGACGCCGCGCTGCGCTGCGACCCGAGCCATCGCATGGCGAGCATGCTGGACAGGGCGTTGCAGTCGGGGTTGCGTCCCAAAGACATTCAGCGACTGGCGAGTACGGGTTACCGGCTGGCTGAGCGACTCGGCGTCCGGCTGCCACCGCGCCAGCCGCTTGGCCGCCGCGCGGGGTGACGGGGGTCAGACCTTCTCGACCTTGACCGCGTGCGCCATCTCGTGCGGGAGGGTGACGTTTTCGTGGCCGGGGATGACGATGGTCACGCCGCCTCCGACACCGGTCTCGACGGTGACGCGCGCGTTGGGCACCACGCCGGCGTCCTTGAGCCGGGTGATCAGGTCGATGTCACCCTGGACATGCTCGGTGAGCTGGCGGACGACGACCGCGACCGGCGAACCGGCGGGCAGTTCGGTCAGCCGGACCAGGTTGGCGCCCTCGGCGCCGAACTCGGGACCGACACCGAGGTCCAGAAGTCCCGGGATGGGGTTGCCGAACGGGGACGTCGTCGGATTGTTGAGCACCTGGACCAGCCGACGTTCGACGTCCTCACTCATCACGTGCTCCCACCGGCAGGCTTCGGCGTGCACCTCTTCCCACGGCAACCCGATCACGTCCACCAGCAGGCGCTCGGCCAGACGGTGCTTGCGCATCACCGCGACGGCCAGTGCGCGGCCCTTGTCGGTGAGTTCGAGATGACGGTCGCCGGCCACCCGCAGCAGCCCGTCGCGTTCCATCCGGGAGACGGTCTGGCTGACGGTGGGACCGCTTTGTTCGAGGCGTTCGGCGATCCGGGCACGCAGCGGCGTCACGCCCTCTTCTTCGAGGTCGTAGATCGTCCGCAGGTACATCTCGGTGGTGTCAACCAAGTCGTTCATTCGCCCATCCTCCGTTGCCGCCGAGTCTACTTCGCCAGCCCTGCGAGTGGTTCGTCCAAAACGCCCCACGGCAGCAGTATGCCCGCCGCGATTTCGCGGCGGGCACACCGTCTCCGGTGAAGCTTGTCTGGCTAGCCTATTCGCACCTCAGCTGGCGTAAGACCGTAACCGGTCGGCCCGCTCGCCGTGTCGCAGCTTGCACATGACGTCGCGCTCGATCTGCCGGACCCGTTCCCGGGACAGACCGAACAGCTTGCCGATCTGGTCGAGCGTGCGCGGCTGACCGTCGTCCAAGCCGAACCGCAGCCGGATCACCTGATGCTCACGCTCGTCGAGAGTGGCCAGCACACTGCGGATGTCGGTGTGCAGCAGCTCGGCGATCACCGCATTCTCGGCCGACATCGCCTCGGCGTCTTCGATGAAATCACCAAGCGGCGCTTCCTCTTCCGAACCGACCGGCATGTCCAGGCTGACCGGGTCGCGGCTGTGTTCCAGCAAGTCGTTGATCTTTTCGACCGGGATGCCCGATTCTTCGGCGAGTTCCTCGTCGGTGGCCTCACGGCCCAGGTTCTGGTGCATCTCACGCTTGATCCGCGCCAGCTTGTTGACCTGCTCCACGAGGTGGACCGGCAGCCGGATGGTGCGGCTCTGGTCGGCCATGCCGCGGGTGATCGCCTGTCGGATCCACCAGGTGGCGTAGGTGGAGAACTTGAAACCCTTTGTGTAGTCGAACTTTTCCATCGCTCGGATGAGACCCAGGTTGCCTTCCTGGATGAGGTCCAGCAACGGCATACCGCGACCGGTGTAGCGCTTGGCCAGCGAAACCACCAGGCGCAGGTTCGCTTCCAGCAGGTGCCGGCGCGCCGCCTGCCCGTCGCGAACGACGGTTGCCAGATCGCGTTTTCGGTTCTCGCCGAGGCGCTTCCGGGTTGCCAGCAGGTGCTCGGCGTACAGCCCGGCCTCGATGCGCTTGGCCAACTCGACTTCGTCGGCGGCGTTGAGCAACGCCGTCTTGCCGATGCCGTTCAGATATACGCGCACCAGGTCTGCAGCTGGGCTCTGAGCATCCAAATCGCCGTCAAACCGGCCTGTGGTGGCATGTGCCATTGCGCCCTCCCGATTGGCTTGTCTTGTCATGTGTTGTAACGAGAAGCCCGCACCGAGAGTTCCCACGAGGTAGCCATCTCACACGCTGTGACGTGCGGGAATACGGCGGTGACCTGAGAATGTCCTGAGAAGTGGCGCCGCGGAGGCGCTCAGTCGGAACTGTCCGGGTCGATCGTCTGCCATTCCGGTTGCCGCACCGGGTGCGGCCGAGGCTCCAGTGCCGGCCGCTCGGCCGTCGGGAACAACGGTGTCCGGCGCCCGGTGCCTTCGAAGCGTCGCGGCTCGTCGGGGCTGCGCGGCGGTCGGTCGTTGGCGATCAGCACGGCCATCCATGGCAACGGGATCGACGCCGCCACGATGAGAAGTGAGATCAGGCCGTTGTGCCAGGTCCCGTAGGCGATTGCGGCCAGGATCAGCGCCGGGATCCGAAACGACATGAGCGTCAGGTATTTGCGCACCCGCGCCCGGTGCTGCACCTCGTAGGAGGGTGCAGCAGCAGTGATCAGTACCGGGCGACCGTGTTCGTCGAAGTCGTCGAAACTCAGCTCGGGGCCGCGCTTCATCACTCCACTGTGGCACATGAAATCCGATAGTGGTTCTCCGGTGTGGTGCCGCCGGCCGCGAGGCAGAATGTAGGACATGCAGACCCAGACGATTGAGCGCACCGACGCCGACGAACGCGCCGATGACGGGACCGGCAGCGACACACCCAAGTACTTCCATTACGTCAAGAAGGACAAGATCGCCGAGAGCGCGGTCATGGGTAATCACGTTGTTGCCTTGTGCGGAGAGGTGTTTCCCGTGACAAAGGCGGCTAAGCCGGGTTCGCCGGTCTGCCCGGACTGCAAGCAGATCTACGACCGGCTCAAGAAGGGCTGATCAGGCTTTTGTCTCCGCGGAAGCCGGATCCGGGTCGGCGCTCGGCTTGGGCAGTTCCGGTTCGTCCTTTCCGGCGATAGCGGAACCGCGACGGACCAACCACGTGCGCAGCCGGTGCGCGTGCGTGGCCGGCGCCGGCCACTCTTCCTGAATTGCCGCGTTGAGTTCGGCGCCGATCATGATGGAGAACCCGCCGAAGAACGCGAACAGCAGGAAAGCGATCGGTGTGGCCAGGGCGCCGTAGGTGTAGCCGGTGCTGCCGATCCACTTCAGGTAGAACCGCAGTCCCAGGGTCGCGACCGCGAACACCACCGTGGCCAGCACCGTGCCGGGTATCAGCCGGTGGGTGGGCAGCGGCACCGGAAGCGCCACTCGGTACAACACGGTCACTCCGGCCATCAGACCGAGGATCAGCGCCGGGTAGTAGCCGTAGTGCAGCAGGTTCTGCGTGCCCTCGGGAATGTGCTCGCTGACCTTGCGGGGGCCGACCACCGCGACGGGCGCAGTCGCCACGACGAACAGCAGCATCACGATGTAGATAAACAGCGCAAAGAGGCGCTGCCGGACGGGATGGCGTAACGGGGTCTGGTCGTGTGCTTCCACGATCGCGTCGACGAAGGACGAAATCGCCGAGGAGCCCGCCCACAGCGAAATCAGGAATCCCAGCGATGCCACCTCACCCCCGGCGATTCCGGTGATGTCGCGGATGGTCGGCTGGATGATCTGGTCTACGACGTTGGGGGAGAAGAAGTTTCGGGCCGTGGACAGAAGGCTCTTGATGATGGAGGACAACGTGTCGGGGCCGAAAAGCGGCGCCACCCAAGCCAAAGTCCCCAGAATCCCCAACAGCAGCGGCGGCGTGGAGAGACAGGTCCAAAAGCCGGCTTCGGCTGATTCGGAAAATATCGAATCGTCCCAGGCTTTGGACAGTGTCCTACGGCTGATTTGCCAGATGTGGTGGCGGGACGGTTTTGCGGCCTGGTCGCTCATACCCGTCCAGCATTACCGATAGGGCCTCGCCCGGTCGACATTGGGCCGGGCGAGTTCCTCGGCAATTACTGGCTGCTGACTTCGAGCACGGCCGCCAGTTCGGCCAACTTCGCTTCGTGCTTGTTGGCGTGGTGCTGGCAGAAGAGGAGCTCAGCTCCCGAAGGCAGCTTGGCGCGGACCCGGGCCGCGGCACCGCAGCGATCGCAGCGGTCTGCGCGAGTGAGCTCGGGGCTGGTCAGAGTTGCGTTCATGGCTCCTCCGTTCTGGCGGTAATTTCACTCTGTCAGACGTTCGGAGTTTTTGCCTTGTTCCCCGACCGTTATTGGGTGTGTCGTTTCTCACGCATATTTGCCCCGAATTCGGGCAGGGTAATCGTCATGTTGGAAAACTCCGACAAACTGTTGGTGCGTTTGTGTTCCGAACAGGAGTGGGCGGCCGCCCGCGAGCACGGCGCGATCCTTCCGGAGCCCGCGGAGGGCTTCGTTCATTTGTCGACCGCGGCGCAGGTGCACCTGCCGGCGAACCGTCTATATAGCGGTCGCCGTGACTTGGTGCTGCTCTACCTCGACGCCGCCGCCCTGGACTCGCCGGTCCGCTGGGAGCCCGGCGTGCCGAGTGACCCGGAGTCGATGCTGTTTCCCCATCTGTACGGTCCGCTGCCGGTCGCGGCGGTGCTCAAGGTCGAGGATTACCGGCCAGGTGCCGACGGCTCGTTTGCGCCGCTAGGCGCCGGCGATGGCTCGATGTAGGCGTCCGCCTCGATCTCCACCAGCAGATCTGGCGCGATCAGCGCAGATACCTCGACCATGGTGGCCGCCGGCTGGACCTCGCCGAAGATCTGTGCGTGCACGTCGCCGACTTCGCGCCAACGGGAGATGTCGGTGACATAAATGCGGGTGCGGACGACGTCGGCCAATGTCGCACCGGCCTGTTGCAGTGCAATCTCGATGCGACGCAACGCATCTCGGGTTTGATCGGCCACGCCGGCTCCACTGCCCGTCGTCCCCGCAACCGCGACATGCTGGCCCACGCGCACCGCTCGCGAATAACCGACGACCGATTCGAAGTCGGACTCGGAAGCAACATTGCGGCGGGTGGCTGCCATCTGGTCACAGTACGTACTGACGGTCCCGTGGGCTGGACCAATGCTTTACCGGCAAGAGACACGAGGATGCGCTCAACATCGGCAGTCGAGAGGACCGGGTGCGGAAGCGACGGCACATATCACCGCGCACCGACCGGTTCCGGTATTTGTGCTGGTGGCGACATGTGCACGAGTTTTATTGCAGCCCTTGGCAATTCGGCTTTCAGGTGGTTAGCTCCGCTGGTTGCGGGCCAAGCCCCGCACCAGTTCTACGCCAGGCGTCAGCACTCACCGGCATGCACGAGACCGCAGTCGGTGCAAGGTTGTTCATGGCGCTGCGCGCGCGCCTCAACCGGACTCAGGACGCGCAGAGTGGCCTTATTGTGGGCAACGCAGAGTTGGTAGGCGTCGCTGGCGTTCAGGCGGGCGCCGATCTTCTCGGACAAGTCTTGCTGGCCGCGCCGGGTCCGGTAGAACACTTCGTAGGGGCCGTTTCCAATCACGTGATACGAGCCGTGCACCCCGGTTGCCACCGCCGGCATCCTGCCGACTGGGCTCCAGCTCAGTCTCAGTTCGTACGGGGTGTTCACAGCAGCCATGACGACTCCTCGGCTCATTCAGTCCGGGCACCGGACTTTCCCCGATATCTTGACTGATAGCGCTGTGCGATGCGCTGATCAGAGCACTTTCCCGGTTAGTCCAGGTAGTCGCGCAGCACCTGCGAGCGGCTGGGGTGGCGCAGCTTGGACATGGTCTTGGACTCGATCTGCCGGATCCGCTCGCGGGTAACGCCGTAGACCTGGCCGATCTCGTCCAAAGTGCGCGGCTGGCCGTCGGTCAGACCGAAGCGCAACCGCACTACGCCGGCTTCGCGCTCGGACAGGGTGTCCAGCACCGACTGAAGCTGGTCCTGCAACAGCGTGAATGAGACGGCGTCGACGGCCACCACGGCCTCGCTGTCCTCGATGAAGTCACCGAGCTGACTGTCGCCCTCGTCGCCGATGGTCTGGTCCAGCGAGATCGGCTCCCGGGCGTACTGCTGGATCTCCAGCACCTTCTCCGGGGTGATGTCCATTTCCTTGGCGAGCTCTTCCGGGGTCGGCTCGCGGCCCAGGTCCTGCAGCAGCTCGCGCTGGATGCGGCCGAGCTTGTTGATGACCTCGACCATGTGCACCGGGATACGGATGGTGCGCGCCTGGTCGGCCATCGCCCGGGTGATGGCCTGCCGGATCCACCACGTGGCGTAGGTGGAGAACTTGTAGCCCTTGGTGTAGTCGAACTTCTCCACGGCGCGGATCAGGCCCAGGTTGCCTTCCTGGATGAGGTCCAGGAACGCCATGCCGCGGCCGGTGTAGCGCTTGGCCAGCGACACCACCAGACGCAGGTTGGCCTCCAGCAGATGGTTCTTGGCGCGATCGCCGTCGCGGCAGATCCACATCATGTCGCGGCGCTGCGCGGCGGGCAGCTTCTCGCCCCGGTCGGTCAGTTCCAGCATCAGCTGCGTCGCGTAGAGGCCCGCCTCGATCCGCTTGGCCAGCTCGACCTCTTCCTCGGCGTTGAGCAGCGCCACCTTGCCGATCTGCTTGAGGTAGGCACGCACCGAGTCGGCCGATGCGGTGAGCTCGGCGTCCTTGCGTGCCTGCCGCAACGCCTCGGACTCGTCCTCGTCCCAGACGAAATCGCCGGAGGCCTTGTCCTTTTCGGTGGGCTCGGCGATCTCCTCTTCGTCCTCGCCGGCAGCCCCGCTGGACTCGGTGGCCGCGGCGGGCTCGCTGTCTTCGGCGTCGGCTTCGGTGTCGGCCGCATCGATGTCGGCGTCCTCGGCGTCGGGTGTCTCGTCGTCCTCGAGGTCCTCGAGAGCGAGATCGGCGGCATCGATTTCGAGATCTTCGCCGGGCTCGACGTCGATGTCGGTGTCGAGTTCCTCGGCAGCTTCCAACGTCACTTCGGCGTCGGACGAGGTGTCGGCGTCTTTGGATTTCGCGGCGCCGCGCGCAGCCGGAGCCTTCACGGCGGCCTTGGCGCGAGTCTTCTTCGGAGCCGCGCTCGCCGCGCCGTCGGAGTCCGACGCGGCGGTTTTGGTAGCCCGTTTGGCCGGTGCGGTGCCGTTGGCGGCCTTCGCGGCCGTGCGTTTGGCGGGAGACTTCGTGGCTGTGCGTTTCACCGGCTCATCGGTCGCCGGAGTAGCCTTCGTCGCTGCCACATACACCCCTTCGGTCGGACGCACTTCCGGTGGATCTGGGCATGTTTGACCGAAAGTGCTGCTATGTCGAATGTCGGCGTTTGATATCAGCGTGAGTATCGCGCGCTATCGGTTTGGGCGGCCGCCGACGACCATTGTAACTTCACCAGGACCTCGTACCAGCCGAGCGCCGCAAATCAGTGCGTCACGTCCCCGGTCGCGGCCATGGCCGCCCCCACGATACCGGCGGTGTTCTGCAACGTCGCGGCCACGACCGGGGTCCGGTTCTTCAGCAGATGCATCCATTTATCGGCCTTGCGGCTGATCCCACCGCCGGCGATGAACAGGTCGGGCCAGATCGCGTTCTCGATGGCGATCAGCACCCGGGTCACCTGTTGGGTCCACTTCTCGTAGGTCCAGCCGTTTTTCTCCTTCACCGACGACGCGGCCCGGTGCTCAGCCTCCTTGCCGCCGACCTCGAGGTGACCGAATTCGGTGTTGGGTATGAGTTTTCCGTTGTGGATGACCGCCGAACCGATCCCCGTCCCGAAGGTGAGCAGCACGACCAAACCCGCATGGCCCTGGCCAGCCCCATAGCGTTCCTCGGCGAGTCCCGCCGCGTCGGCGTCGTTGAGGATCGTGACGTCCTGGCCGTCGAGTTCGGCGCTGATCACGTCGCGCGCATTGGTTCCGATCCAGGCTTTGTCCACGTTGGCGGCGGTCTGCACGATGCCGTGGGTGACGACGCCGGGATAGGTCACTCCGAGTGGGCCGGTCCACCCGAATCCGTCGACGACCTCGGCGATGGTCTTGGCGACTGCCGCGGGCGTTGCCGGCTGTGGGGTCGGCAGCTTGATGCGGTCGCCGATCAGTGCCCCGCTGTCCAGGTCGACGATCGCGCCCTTGATGCCACTGCCCCCGACGTCGATGCCGAATCCACGACGCTGCTGGCCATCGGTAGCAGGGACGGTGCTGGTCATCGAAATCTCCTCGGCGAGATCGGGTTGTTCGCTCACCTTAGCGACCCCGCGGCGCCGAAGCGGTGAGGCGGGATGGGCCCGTTGTGAAGTCGCCGCTCTGTGATGCGATAGACCGGTGAGCCCAGCCGAGGGAACTCTTGCCCAGCGCGCGGATTTGCGCTCGGTGGCCGAAACGCTCGCGGCCGAGGCGGCCGCGTTCGTGCGCCGGCGGCGTGTCGAGGTATTCGGCGGCGGCGCAGGATCAGACGCGAGCGCGGTGCGCGCCAAGACCACGCCGACCGATCCGGTGACCGTGGTCGACACCGAGACCGAGCGGCTGCTGCGAGATCGGCTGGCGCAGTTGCGGCCCGGTGATCCGATTCTCGGTGAAGAGGGCGGTGGGCCGGCCGATGCGCGGACCGGTGCAGACTCGGTCACCTGGGTGCTCGACCCGATCGACGGCACGGTGAATTTCGTCTACGGCGTCCCGGCCTACGCGGTTTCGGTCGGCGCCCAGGTCGCGGGCATCTCGGTGGCCGGTGCTGTCGCCGATGTGGTTGGGCAGCAGGTGTTTTCGGCGGGGCTTGGTCTTGGTGCCCACGTCACCGACTCGGACGGCAGGCGGGCGCTGCACTGCACCGCGGTCGACGAGTTGTCGATGGCGTTGCTGGGTACCGGGTTCGGGTACTCGCCGCGGCGCCGCGTCCGGCAGGCCGCGCTGTTGGCCCAGATGCTGCCGATCGTGCGTGACGTGCGCCGGATCGGGTCGGCCGCGCTGGACCTGTGCATGGTCGCGGCGGGCCGGCTGGACGCCTATTACGAGCACGGACTGCAGGTGTGGGATCGGGCGGCGGGCGCATTGATCGCCGCGGAGGCCGGTGCCCGGGTTCTGCTGCCCGCACCCGATGTCGACGGTGCCGGCTTGGTGGTGGCGGCCGCGCCCGGCATTGCGGACGCGTTGCTGGCGACGCTAGCGGACATCGGAGCCCTGGAACCGCTGGGCTGACCGCGTCAGCAGCTGTTCGAGTGGATCTTGGTCAGCAGCGCGTGATCTGCCGGCTCGGTGGCACCGGGACGCAGGGTGGCCAACACGGAGTCGATGTCGTCGTTGTGGGCCAGCGAGTTGAAGTCGGTGCCCAGCGCCAGGTCGACGGAATCGTCGCCGCGGCTGTCGCGGAACAACTCGGTGCACGGCGCGACCAGCCAGAGCGCTGCCGCCGTGGCCTGTCCGGCCGTGCCGAACCGAATCTGACCCTGACAGGTCAGGCGGGTGCCTGCGTAGATCGGGTCGTTGCTGGCGGTCGGGTTCGCAAAGCCCAGATCCTGCAGGGCACCGGCGATGTCGCCGGCCTGACCGCCGCGCCCGCTCGCATTGAGCACGCGGACCTTTGTTTCGCTGAGTTTGGCCGGTGTCACGTCGACCATGTCCGAGCGCGACACCGGCTCACCGAGCTTGGCTGGTCCGGAGTTGGCGGCCGTGCCCGCGGGCTCCGGCGGAGGGTTGCACACCGCGACCTCGTGGACGTCGGTTGGACGGGTGAGCGCGACCGTCCACACCACGCCCGTCACGACGACCAGGAAAATCACCACGATGATGGCGGGGCGCGGATTGCGCCGCCGGAACGGCCGGCCGTGCTTGTCGAAGGCCGTACCCTCGGTGATGTGTGCAACCACACATGCACTCTAATCGCACCGTAATCGCACCGTTTCGGGCCGACCACGAGCCCCGATGCGCCTCTGTGACGCAAATCACACTCTATTCACCCGCAATACGGGCACGAATCATTTGGTGCATGCGTTCGACGCTGGTACAAAGCGTTGCTTGAACTTGTGCGTGCTTTGAGGGGACAGGACGGGGAAAGAAGATGCCTACCGACTACGACGCTCCACGACGCACCGAGACCGACGACGTCTCTGAGGACTCGCTGGAGGAACTCAAGGCGCGGCGGAACGAGGCTGCGTCGGCGGTGGTCGACGTCGACGAATCCGAATCCGCCGAGAACTTCGAGTTGCCCGGCGCCGACTTGTCCGGCGAAGAACTGTCGGTGCGGGTGGTTCCCAAGCAGGCCGACGAGTTCACCTGCTCGAGTTGCTTTCTAGTGCAACACCGCAGCCGGCTGGCCAGTGAGAAGAACGGCGTGATGATCTGTACGGACTGCGCGGCCTGATCAACTTCTCAGGGCCGACAGCACCCGCTCGGGGTGGCGGCAGCTCACCAACCAGTACGGCGTCGGATCATCAGGATCGTCGAGGACCAACAAGACCATCGGACCTACCCAGGCCCGGTGCACCACGAAAGCCGCCGGGTCGAGTTGGCGGCCCAATGCCGCTGACTTGGCGCTACGGGCGATCGCGGCGGAGCGGGAGATCACGGTGACGGGCAGATGTGCTTGTCCGACCCACAGTTCGACCCCGCCGGCGCCGGCGCTCACCCGCACCTCGACGCGGCCCAGCCACAACAACGTGGCGGCGGCGACCGCGAACATCGTGCCGAACGGCAACCAGTCAGGCAGCGAGCGCATACCCACGTTCACTTCGGCGGCGATGAGTGCGGCGAGCGCAAAGCCCAGCGGCCACCACCACCACGGCACCCACAGTCGCTCGCGATATCGCACGCTCTGCGGCGCGATGTCGCGCGTATCGGACACGCGGTCAAGGGTAATCTGTGCCCCCGTGTCGACCAGATTGGCCATCGTCCGTCTCGACCCCGGGCTCCCGTTGCCGAATCGCGCGCACGAGGGTGACGCCGGGGTCGACCTGTTCAGTGCCGAGGACGTGGAGTTGGCACCCGGCCACCGGGCGCTGGTGGGGACGGGCGTCGCGGTCGCGGTTCCGTTCGGCATGGTCGGGCTGATCCATCCGCGCTCGGGTTTGGCGTCGCGCGTGGGTCTTTCGATCGTCAACAGTCCCGGCACCATCGACGCGGGTTATCGTGGCGAAATCAAGGTTGCGCTGATCAATCTGGACCCTGCCACGCCGATCGTGGTGCACCGAGGTGACCGCATCGCGCAGTTGCTGGTGCAGCGGGTCGAATTAGTCGAGCTGGTCGAGGTGTCGTCGTTCGACGAAGCCGGGCTGGCCCAAACCTCCCGTGGCGAAGGCGGTCACGGTTCCTCCGGCGGACATGCGAGTTTGTGATGGCATTTGGTAGACGCAAAGACGACACTTCGGGCGAACCGACTCAGGACCCGGCGGAGAACGAAGCCGTCGTCGAAGAGCCCCCAGCCGACGGGGAACTCGAGGGCCCGTTCGACATCGAAGACTTCGACGACCCGGCCGCGGCCGAGGTGGCCCGACTGGACCTGGGGTCGGTGCTGATCCCGATGCCGACGGCAGGTCAGGTGCAGGTCGAGTTGACCGAGACCGGAGTTCCCAGCGCGGTGTGGGTGGTGACTCCCAACGGTCGTTTCACCATCGCGGCCTACGCCGCTCCGAAGAGCCCCGGCCTGTGGCGCGAAGTGGCCGGCGAGCTCGCGGAGTCGCTGCGAAAGGACTCGGCCAAGGTCTCGATCAAGGACGGTCCGTGGGGACGGGAAGTGGTCGGCACCGCTTCCGGGGTGGTGCGCTTCATCGGGGTGGACGGGTACCGCTGGATGATCCGGTGCGTGGTCAACGGCCCGCACGAAACCATCGACGCGCTCACCGAGGAAGCGCGGGAAGCCTTGACCGACACGGTGGTTCGCCGCGGCGACACCCCGCTGCCGGTGCGCACACCGTTGCCGGTGCAGCTGCCCGAACCGATGGTGGAGCAGTTGCGGGAGGCCGCGGCCGCCCAGCAGGCCTCCGAACAAGCAGAGGCACAAGCACAGGCCGATCCGGTCCAGCCGTCCAACGAGCCGGTCGCGCGTCGCAGCGCCGAGGGTTCGGCGATGCAGCAGTTGCGCTCCACGATCACCGGCGGCTAAGCCGGCGGGGTCGCCGCGGCCAGCGCTGCCAGGCATGCCGCGCCCAAAGCGGCTGTGTCGCAACCGATCTCGTCGAGTGTCACGGTGCGCAGCGCCGCATGGGGCGCCGCGGTCACCCAATCGACGCCGACCTGCAGCGGGTGGATCGGATCATCGACCGCCGCCGCCACACCCAGCGGCGGGGCCAATCGGGCCAGATCGGCGCACGTCGGCGCCGGATACGCCGCCGCTTCTTCCATGGCGTCGGGCAACTTCGGCCACTGCACCCGCCAGGATCGGGACAGCTCGTCGGCCAGCCAGGGCGGGCTGGAGGCACGCATCTGCGACGTCGTTGCGTCCAGTCCGTCGCGGCGCAACTGCGACGCCGTGTATCGCGCCGCGTGGGCGGCCGGAGCCGAGCTCGAGTCCCCGGTCCACGGCGGCAACGCGGCCAGCACACCCACGGTGCATTCGGGATGGGCCAGCGCCCACGTCGCTGCGACCACGGCGCCGATGGACACACCGCCGACTGCGATCCTCCGGCCACCCGCGGCGGCAACGGCGACGTCCAGGGCGGTCAGGTAGCCGTCGATCAACCGGTCCGGCTGCGGCGCGGGTGTGACCAACACCGCACCGACGTCGCGTAGCGGACCGGAAAACGCCCGGTAGACGTAGTCGTCGTCGGATCCGGTGCCCGCTAACAGCACCGTGGTGACACCACGCAACTCGACAGCCACCTCCTCATAGTGCCCGGTGCCGCGGACGCCCAGGAATCGGTGGTTTCACCGGTGTGGCATACGGGAACCAACACGTCTACGGTGACCGTTGGCATGGTGGAATGTTGTCGGCTATAGAGCATTCACAACGACGTCGAATTTTCAGGAGTGGCCATGGGGGCCCAAGGTTATCTACGCCGGCTCACCCGTCGGTTGACGGAGGACCCGGAGCAACGCGACGTCGAAGAACTCTCTGACGAAGTCCTCAATACCGGCGCGCAGCGCGCCATCGACTGCCAGCGTGGCCAGGAGGTCACCATGGTGGGCACGCTGCGCAGTGTCGAGACCAACGGCAAGGGTTGTGCGGGCGGCGTCCGCGCGGAATTGTTCGACGGCAGTGACACCGTGACGCTGGTGTGGCTGGGTCAACGGCGCATCCCGGGCATCGACTCGGGTCGCACGCTGCGGGTGCGCGGTCGTCTCGGCAAGCTGGAGAACGGGACGAAGGCCATCTACAACCCGCACTACGAAATTCAGCGGTGACGGGCTTTTCCATCCTGGGACGCACCGGATCCCCGTGAGCAGCCACCGGGCCGAACGTCTACTGGCACAGGCCGGTGGCCTCGGCGGTCTCATCTACTCGTCGCTGCCGGTGCTGGTGTTCGTGATCGCCTCCAGCGTCGCCGGACTGCTGCCCGCTATCGGCGCAGCTCTGGGCGCGGCGGCTCTGATCATGCTGTGGCGGCTGATCCGGCGGGAATCGGTGCAACCGGCCGTGTCCGGGTTCTTCGGAGTCGCCGTTTGCGCCTTGATCGCCTACCTGGTCGGGCAGTCCAAGGGCTACTTCCTGCTCGGCATCTGGATGTCGTTGGCGTGGGCCGTGGTGTTCGCGGTGTCGATACTGATCCGCCGGCCGGTGGTGGGTTACCTGTGGAGCTGGGCCAGCGGACGCGACAACAGTTGGCGCGGGGTGACGCGGGCGCTCTACGCGTTCGATCTGGCGACGCTGTGCTGGACGTTGGTGTTCGTCGCTCGGTTCGTCGTCCAAGGGCAGCTCTATGAGCTGGGCAAGACCGGTTGGCTCGGGGCGACTCGGATAGCGATGGGGTGGCCGCTGACCGCGCTGGCGGCGTTGGCGACGTATGCGGCGATCAAAACCGTGCTGCGCGCGACCGCGCAGGGTCCCGCCGAGACCGAGGCCGAGACCGAGCCCGAGACCGAGCCCGACGACGCGGATATCGACGGCAGGGCCGTCCTCGACTAGTCGACGCGGTCGGAAGCCGGCAGCAGCAACCCGCGCAGCTCCTCTTCCACCTCGGCGACCGCGACGAACAGCAACTCGTCACCGCCTTCCAGCGGTTCATCGCCCTGCGGCACGATCACCCGGGGTCCGCGCAGGATGGTCACCAGCGCGGCGTCGCGCGGTAGCCGCAGTTTGCGCACCGCTTTGCCGCCCCACGGCGTGTCGTCGGGCAGGGTGATCTCGACGAGATTGGCCTGACCCTTGCGGAACTCCATCAGCCGCACCAGATCGCCGACGGCGACCGCCTCTTCGATCAGCGAGGCCAGCATGCGCGGGGTGGAGACGGCCACGTCGACGCCCCAGGCATCGGTGAACAGCCATTCGTTGCGCGGGTCGTTGACCCGGGCCACCACCCGGGGCACCGCGAACTCGGTCTTGGCCAGCAGGCTGAGCACCACGTTGACCTTGTCGTCGCCGGTGGCGGCCACCACGACGTCGAAGTCCTCCAGGTGCATCTGCTCAAGCAGGCTCAGTTCGCAGGCGTCACCCAGCAGCCAGTGCGCGGCCGGGATGGCGTCGGTGTCCAGGTGGTCGGCGTTGCGCTCGATGAGCGTGACGTCGTGCGAGTTCGCGACGAGCTCACGGGTGACCGAGCGGCCGACGGCGCCCGCCCCGGCGACAGCTACCTTCATGCGCGCCTCATCTGTCCAGGTCCTCACTGGGCGGCAGCGCCGCGATGGCCACCGCTTCGGCGGCCCGGCCCGAGATGGCCGCGACGTAGACCTGGTCGCCGTCCTGCAAGACGGTCTTCGGCTCGGGCAGGACGCCTTTGCCGAACCGGATCAGGAACGCGACTCGCGCGTCGGTGGCCTGTTCGAGAGCGGTGACGCGGTGCCCCACCCAGTCCTCGTGCAGCACCACCTGGGCGACGGCGACGGTACCGGTCGGGTCCCGCCACTTCGCGGTCTCGGTCTCCTGCGTCAGGGCGTTCAGCAGCCGGTCGGTAGTCCACGGCACCGTGGCGATCGTCGGGATGCCGAGGCGTTCGTAGACCTCGGCGCGCTTGGCGTCATAGATCCGGGCGACCACGCGCCGCACACCGAAAGTCTCGCGGGCCAGCCGCGCGGAGATGATGTTCGAGTTGTCACCGGAGGACACGGCAGCGAACGCGTCGGCGCCTTCGATGCCCGCACGCAGCAGCACGTCCCGGTCGAAGCCCTGGCCGAGCACCCGGTCGCCGGCGAATTCCGGGCTGAGCCGGTTGAATGCGGCGCTGTCGCGGTCGATGACCGAGACGTCATGGCCGATCCGCGACAGTCCGTCCGCCACCGAAGACCCGACCCGGCCACAGCCCATCACAACCACCCGCACGTGGAGGTCCTTTCGGTTGTGTACTGCGTGGATTCCGGTCGTGAAGATTCTCGCCTACGGAACGCTACCGCCAAACCCGCGTGGGCTTACTCTTGGCTCTCGTGTCCAAACTTTCAACCGCTACGCGCCGGCTGCTCATCGGGCGGCCGTTTCGTAGCGACCGGCTGAGCCACACGCTGCTGCCGAAGCGGATCGCCCTGCCGGTGTTCGCCTCGGACGCGCTGTCTTCTGTGGCATATGCCCCCGAAGAGGTATTCCTGATGCTGTCGGTGGGTGGCCTGGCCGCGTACTCGCTGTCCCCGTGGATCGGGCTGGCGGTGGCCGCGGTCATGTTGGTGGTGGTGGCCAGCTACCGGCAGAACGTGCATGCCTACCCTTCCGGCGGCGGCGACTATGAGGTGGTGACCACCAACCTCGGGGCCAACGCGGGCCTGACCGTGGCGAGTGCCCTGATGGTGGATTACGTTCTCACCGTTGCGGTTTCGACGGCTTCGGCGATGTCGAACATCGGCTCGGCGGTTCCGTTGGTGGCTCACCACAAGGTGTGGTTCTGCGTGGGCGCGATCCTGCTGGTGACGGCGCTGAATCTGCGCGGAGTGCGGGAGTCCGGGCTGGCGTTCGCCATCCCCACCTACGCGTTCATCATCGGCATGGCCGGGATGCTGGGCTGGGGACTGTTCCGGATCGTGGTGTTGGGCGATCCGCTCAAAGCCGAATCCGCGGGATTCCAGATGCATTCCGAGCACGGTCAGATCGCCGGGTTCGCGTTGGTGTTCCTGATGGCGCGCGCGTTCTCCTCCGGCTGCGCGGCGCTGACCGGTGTGGAAGCGATCAGCAACGGGGTGCCCGCCTTCGAGAAACCGAAGTCGAAGAACGCCGCGACGACTCTGCTGATGCTGGGCGCCATCGCGGTGGCGTTGTTGATGGGCATCATCCTGCTCGCCAAGCGGATCGGGGTTCAGCTGGTCAGTGATCCCGCATCGCAGCTGTCCGGGACACCGGCCGGCTATTACCAGAAAACGCTGGTCACTCAGCTGGCGGAAACGGTCTTCGGCAACTTCCACATCGGCTTCGTCCTGATCACCGCCGTGACCGCACTGATCCTGGTGCTGGCGGCCAACACCGCGTTCAACGGCTTCCCGGTGCTGGGTTCGGTGCTGGCCCAGCACAGTTACCTGCCTCGCCAGTTCCACACCCGCGGCGACCGGCTGGCGTTCTCCAACGGCATCGCGTTCCTGTCGATATCGGCCCTGCTGGCGATCGTGGCTTTCCGGGCCGAGCTGTCCGCGCTGATCCAGCTGTACATCGTGGGTGTGTTCATTTCGTTCACGCTGAGCCAGATCGGCATGGTGCGGCACTGGACCAGGCTGCTGCGCACCGAGACCGACCAAGTGGCGCGTCGGCGCATGATGCGCTCGCGGGTCGTCAACACCATCGGGTTCATCGCGACGGGGACGGTGTTGCTGGTGGTCATGGTCACCAAGTTCCTGGCCGGGGCGTGGATCGCCCTGGTCACCATGGCGATGCTGTTCATGCTGATGAGGTTGATCCGCCGTCATTACGACGGGGTCAGCAGGGAACTGGCCGAGGAGGCAGCCGAGCACGGCGACGAGATCGTGCTGCCCAGCCGCAATCACGCGTTGGTGCTGGTGTCGAAACTGCACCTGCCCACGCTGCGCGCGCTCGCCTACGCGCGCGCGACCCGGCCCGACGTGCTCGAGGCCGTCACGGTCAGCGTCGACGAAGGCGAATCCAGGCAGTTGCAGCGTGAATGGGAGGAGAGCGACATCAGCATTCCGCTGAAGGTCATCGCTTCCCCGTACCGGGAGATCACCGGTCCGGTGCTGGAATACGTCAAGCGGCTCAGCAAGGAGTCGGTGCGCACCGTGGTCACGGTGTTCATCCCGGAGTATGTGGTGGGCCGGTGGTGGGAACAGTTGCTGCACAACCAGAGTGCGCTACGGCTCAAAGGGCGGCTGTTGTTCATGCCCGGGGTGATGGTGACTTCGGTTCCGTGGCAGCTGACTTCGTCGGATCGGGTCAAAGCGTTGCAACCGCAGTCGGCTCCCGGTGACGCGCGCCGGGGCATCTTCGATTGAATTCCGAATTCCCCTGTCGGGAAGCGCTTTTAACCACCGAAGCCGCAGCGAACGGCGGCAGCTGCATAGCGCATCATGACGGCCGGGTGGTCTTCGTTCGCTATGCCCTGCCGGGGGAACGGGTCCGGGTGCGGGTGACCGAGGAGCGTGGATCCTATTGGCACGCAGAGGTCATCGAGGTAGTCGAACCGTCGCCGGATCGCACCGAGTCGTTGTGCCCGATCGCCGGTGTGGACGGCGCCGGGTGTTGCGATCTGGCGTTTGCGCAGCCCGCGGCGGCCCGCGCGCTCAAGGCGGCGGTGGTGGCCAATCAGCTGGAACGGCTCGGCGGGCACGAATGGTCGGGGACGGCGGAGCCGTTGTCGGAGAGCGTCACCGGGTGGCGTACCCGCGTTCGGCTGCAAGTCGGAGCGGACGGACGCCCCGGGTTTCACCGCTACCACAGCGACGAACTTGTCACCGATCTGCACTGCGGGCAACTGCCCACCGAGATGCTGGACGGGCTGGATCACCCCGACTGGCCGCGGGGGGCGCACCTGCATGTCGCCGTCGACGACGACGGGCAACGACACGTGGTGCGCACCGTGCGGCAGGGTAAGCGGACCGTCGCCAAGGTGATCGAAGGCGACTACCACGCGGTACAGCGGGTCGGGACGCGAAGCTGGCGGGTGCCGGTGACCGCGTTCTGGCAGTCGCATCGCGACGCCGCGCGGGTGTACAGCGCCCTGATCGCGGACTGGTCGGGTGTGGGTTCTGGGATGACGGCCTGGGACCTCTACGGCGGGGCCGGAGTTTTCGCCGCGCAGCTCGCTGCCGCGGTGGGGGAGTCCGGCCGGGTGCTGACGGTCGACACCTCGCGGGGCGCGACCGGAGCGGCGCGTGCCGCGCTGGCTGACCTACCCCAGGTCGACGTCGTCACCGATTCGGTGCGACGGGTGCTGGCGGCCCGGGACATGACTGCCGACGTCGCGGTGCTGGACCCGCCCCGAACGGGCGCCGGACGCGAGTTGATCGACCTGCTGGCCGCGGCCGGAGTGCCCCGGATCGTTCATATCGGCTGTGAGGCAGCGTCTTTCGCGCGTGACGTCGGCCTCTACCGAGGGCACGGCTATGTCGCCGAGGCGATCAGGGTTTTCGACGCGTTCCCGCTGACACATCACGTGGAATGCGTCGCGTTGCTGACCCGCTAGACTCCGTCGCGGTGTGCCGGGAAGTCTGGTCGGCGCTGTCGTTGTCGACCGACCGGAAGGCTTCCCCGCTGTGAGCGAGACTCTGCGCTACGCGCTGATCGTCTTGTTCTGCAGCGCCGTCGGATTGGTTGCCGTGCTCGCCAACCGTCTCACCGAGAAGGTGAAAGTCCCAGTGGCTCTGCTGGTACTGCTCGGTGCTGCCGCCGCGGTGCGGCTGGTGCCCGCGGTGCAGCCGCCGTCCGAACGGACCGTGGAACGGGTGCTCACCATCGCGCTGGTCTTGGTGTTGTTCGACGGGGGAATGCACATCGGAGCGGCGCGCTTCCGGGCCGCGATGGTCCCGATCCTCTCGGTCGGCGTCATCGGTACCGCCCTGACCGCTGCCGGTGCGGCGGTGCTGTTGCACTACACATGCGGAATCAGTTGGTACGCAGCGGCACTGGTGGCCACCGCGGTGGCCCCCACCGACCCGGCGGTCGTCTTCTCGGTCCTGGGCAAACGTGAGATCGCCGGCCGCAGCAGCACCATCCTGGAGGGTGAATCCGGTGCCAACGATCCGGTCGGCATCTCGTTGCTGAGCAGTCTGATCGCCGCCGGTGGCCTCAGCGCGGCCGGATTCGCCCGCGTAGGAACCGAATTCGCGCTGCAGATGGCGATCGGCCTGGCGGTGGGGGTGATCGGCGGGCGGGCCCTGCTCGTGTTCATGCGGCGGGTGGCGCTGCCCAGCGAAGGGCTGTACTCGCTACGTACGTTGGCGTCCTGCCTGATGTTGTACGGGCTCGCCACGCTGGCGCACGGATCGGGTTTCCTGGCGGTCTTCGTCGCCGGCATCGTGATCGGGGACGCGCGGGCACCCCACAAACCCGACATCAAGCGATTCCACGCCGCCCTGGCCGGGCTGGCGGAAATAGTCGCGTTCGCGGTGTTGGGTTTGACTGTGAACGTCGACGTGCTGGTCCGGCCCGAGGTATGGATTCCCGGGTTGATCCTGGGGGTGGCCCTGACGGTGCTGATCCGACCACTGGCGGTGGGCGCCTGCCTGGTTCCCGTCGACCTGGCGCGCAACGAGCGACTCTTCATTCTCTTCGCGGGCCTCAAGGGTGCGGTCCCGATTCTGCTGGGTGAGTTCCTGCGGGCGGCTCATGTGCCCGACGCCGAACGCCTCTACGGCATCGTGGTGGTTGTCGTCGCCTTCTCCGTGCTGGTGCAGGGCAGCTCGGTGCCCGGCGTCGCGCGACTGCTGCGGCTGCCCATGCGGACCGTGGAACCGCAACCGTGGGAGATCGGTGTCCGCCTCCAGGACGAACCGGAAGGCGTCCATCGCCTGCACGTCGCGGCCGGCTCGGCTGCCGAGGGATGCACCATCGAAGGTCTCGGCGACCGGGTCGGCGACATCTGGGTCAGCATCGTGGTGCGCAACACCGGACTGGTGCCGGTGCGCGGCGACACCGAACTGCGGGCCGGCGACGAGGTCGTCGTACTGGCCGACCCCGACCTGCGCGGCTCCTTGGCCGAAGTGTTCGGCGCTTCGTAGGAGTGTCGCTCTCGTGCCTGCTGCGTAGACTGGCCTGATGCTCGAACAGATCCGGGGGCCCGCCGATCTGCAGCACCTTTCCCAACAGCAACTTCGCGACCTGGCGCAGGAAATCCGCGAGTTCCTGATCCACAAGGTTGCTGCCACCGGGGGACATCTCGGCCCGAACCTCGGTGTCGTCGAGCTGACGCTCGCGCTGCACCGGGTGTTCGATTCGCCGCACGACCCGATCATCTTCGACACCGGTCATCAGGCCTACGTGCACAAGATGCTGACCGGGCGCGCGCAGGATTTCGAGACCTTGCGCAAGAAGGGCGGCCTGTCGGGTTATCCGTCGCGGGCCGAGAGTGAGCACGACTGGGTGGAGTCCAGCCACGCCAGCGCGGCGCTGTCCTACGCCGACGGCCTGGCCAAGGCGTTCGAACTGACCGGGCACCGCAACCGGCACGTGGTCGCGATCGTCGGCGACGGCGCGCTCACCGGCGGCATGTGCTGGGAGGCACTGAACAACATCGCCGCTTCGAACCGGCCGGTGATCGTCGTCGTCAACGACAACGGACGCAGCTACGCCCCGACCATCGGCGGCGTCGCCGATCACCTGGCCACGCTTCGATTGCAGCCGGCCTACGAACAGCTGCTGGAGCGTGGCCGCAACGCGATGCGGTCGGTGCCGCTGGTCGGCGAGGCCGCCTACCACCTCATGCACAGCGTCAAAGCCGGCATCAAGGACTCCCTGGCGCCGCAACTGCTGTTCACCGACCTCGGTTTGAAGTACGTCGGCCCGGTCGACGGTCACGACGAGCGTGCGGTGGAGGTCGCGCTGCGTAGCGCCCGCGGCTTCGGCGGCCCGGTGATCGTGCACGTCGTCACCCGCAAGGGGATGGGTTACGGCCCCGCCGAGGCCGACGAGGCCGAGCAGATGCACTCGACGGGACCGCTGGACCCGCTGACCGGCCTGTCCACCAAGGTCGCCGGGCCCGGATGGACCGCGTCGTTCGCCGACGCGCTGATCGCGATCGGCCGCACCCGGCGCGACGTGGTCGCCATCACCGCCGCGATGCCCGGTCCCACCGGGTTGAAGGCGTTCGGGGAAGCCTTCCCGGACCGCTTGTTCGACGTCGGCATCGCCGAGCAGCACGCGATGACATCGGCGGCCGGGCTGGCGATGGGCGGCATCCACCCGGTGGTGGCGATCTATTCGACGTTCCTGAACCGGGCGTTCGACCAGATCATGATGGACGTGGCGCTGCACAAGCTGCCGGTCACGATGGTGCTCGACCGCGCCGGTGTCACCGGCAACGACGGCCCGAGCCACAACGGCATGTGGGACTTGTCCATCCTGGGCGTCGTGCCCGGCATGCGGGTGGCCGCCCCGCGCGACGCCGCCCGGCTTCGGGAGGAACTCGGCGAAGCCCTGGATGTCGACGACGGACCGACGGCGTTGCGCTTCCCGAAAGGCGATGTGGGCGAGGACATTCCGGCCCTGGAACGGCGGGGCGCGGGTCTTGCGGGGGTGGACGTGCTGGCGCTCCCGGCCGCGGGCCTGAACAAGGATGTGCTGCTGGTCGCGGTCGGCCCGTTCGCGTCGATGGCCCTCGCGGTCGCCAAGCGACTGCACAAGCAGGGCATCGGCGTGACGGTGATCGACCCGCGCTGGGTGTTGCCGGTGCCGGAGGTGTTGCGCGAGTTGGCAGTTGAGCACAAGCTGCTGGTGACGTTGGAGGACAACGGGGTGGCCGGCGGTATCGGTTCCGCGGTGTCGGCGGCGTTGCGGCGTGCCGACGTCGACGTCCCGTGCCGCGATGTCGGGTTGCCGCAGGACTTCTACGACCATGCGTCGCGGGGCGAGGTGCTGGCCGATCTGGGACTCACCGACCAGGATGTGGCTCGCCGGATCACGGGTTGGGTTGCCGCACTGGCGAGTTCGCCGGTGGAGCAGACGAAGATCAGCGAGCAGCTCGACTAACTTTCCGGTTGCGCTGCCCGCAGCACCGCCGCGCTCAGCACCGGCACTACAAGTTCGCGCTGCCACGGCCGGGCCTGCCCGGCGCGCAGATATCCCTCGGTGACCGCGACCGCATCGGTGGTGCCGGACGCCGGCGCCAATGTGTCCCATTCCCAGCACAGCCGTCGCACCAGGTCGGGGGCGATCAGGTTCTCCGCCGGGATCTGTACCCGCTCCGACAATTCGGCCAGCCCCGCACGGGCCGCCTCCAACCGGGCGGCCGCATCGGGTTTGCGCCGGCTCCACCGCGCCGGCGGCGGCGGACCGTACGGCGCATCCGCCACCTGCGGCGGATCCGGGTTCGCCCGCGCTTTCTGCAACGCCGACAGCCACATCGAGGCGTTGCGACGCTGGTTGCGCCCGCCGAATATCGGCAGTGCGGTCAGGTCGTCGACCGTTGCCGGGTCGGCGATGGCGGCGTCGATGATGGCCGAATCCGGCAGGATCCGCCGCGGCGCGATGTCGCGGCGCTCGGCGATCCGGTCGCGGGTGGTCCACAATTCCCGCACCGCGGCCAGCGCCCGTCGATCATGCACCTTGTGGATGCCCGACGTGCGCCGCCAGCGGTCCCGGCGGGTGATCGGGGCCACCCGGTCCTCGAACGTTCTCAGATACTCGAATTCCTGTGCGGCCCAATCGGTTTTGCCCTGCTGCGCCAAGATGTCGGAGATCGCCGCGCGCAGCTCGATGAGCAGTTCGACGTCCAGGGCGGCGTAGTTGAGCCACGCCGGGGGCAGCGGCCGTTTGGACCAGTCGGCCGCACCGTGCCCCTTGGCCAGTCCCTGGCTGAGCAGCCGTTCGACCATGGTGGCCAGGTTCACCCGGTCGAAGCCGGCCAGCCGTCCGGCCAGTTCGGTGTCGTAGAGCGCCGGCGGCCGTAGACCGACCTCGGCCAGGCAGGGCAGATCCTGATCCGCGGAGTGCAGAATCCATTCGTCCTGCCCGAGCACCTCGGCGACCGGCTGCAGCACCGTCAGGGGGTCACCGCCATGACTGACCGGGTCGATGAGCACGGTGCCGGCGCCGGAGCGCCGGATCTGGATCAGATAGGCCCGGTTGGAGTACCGGAAACCCGAAGCCCGTTCGGCGTCCACCGCGAACGGGCCGCGTCCGCGGTCCAATTGCGCTGCGGCCGAGGCGATCTGGCGGGCGGTGACGGAGAGGTCGGGCATGCCGTCGGCCGGGTGCAACAGCGGGGTGGGCTCGGGTTCGGTGCCACCCGGCGGATCAGTCTCCGCAGGCATGTCAGGCGCGTGACCGTGAGCTCAGGTCGGTGACTCCCGCCGGCGGCAGACCCGCCGCGTGCTCCAGCACATCGCAGAACGCCTGGACGTGGCTGCTCACGTCCGGGGTGGTGGCCGTCCAGGATGCGCGCAGTTCCAGCTGGTGCGCGCGAGGCGGACCGGAGATGTCGCCGTAGCGGACCGACGTGGTCGCGGTGACGGTGCCGCCGAGCGCGGTCATGTGTTCGGTGTGCGAATCCAGCGCCTCGGACAGCCAGCTCCATGCGACTTCCGGCAGCAGCGGGTCGATGGCCTCGTGCGAGTCCAGGTCGGCCTGGATGTAGGCGACCAGCCGCAAGGTGCCGTCCCAGGCGTCGGAGCCTTCCGGGTCATACAGCAGGATCAGCCGACCGAAGGCGTCGCCCTCGGACCGCTCGGGGACGATGTCGAGTTCGGGGTGTTTGACTTCGGCCCCCAGCGCGTAGCTGTAGGGCGCCAGGCGCTGCGGGGGACGGATGGGGCCCAGCTCGATCTCTGAACGCACGGTGACGGCGTTCATCGCCGCGACCGCCTCGCGGAACGGTTGGGGTTCGGCCGAGGTCATGAACGCAGCTCCAGCTCTAAGCCGCGCTTCGCATCGTTGTGGGCCCGCCTCACAGCTTCCGACGGTAGACCCATCGTCCAACCAGCGAAATCAGGCGCGCCGATCCGCACTCAGCTGTCGCGGCGTTCATTGAAGCGGGCGGGCCGCTTTTCCCGGTGCGCGGCCAGGCCTTCGCGCACGTCGGGGCCGGCGAACCCGATGAATTCCAGGCCGAGGGAGGTCTCGAACGCGGGTGCGAACATGCGGTACCAGTGATTGAGGCTGTGTTTGGTCCAGCGGATCGCGTTCTGGGCGCCGTCCGCGAGGTTCTCCGCGAGCCGCGTTGCGGTGGCCAGCACGTCGCCGTCGTCGACGCAGGTCGAGACCAGGCCGATGCGCTCGGCCTCTTCGCCGTCGAGCGGTTCGCAGGTGAGCAGGTAGTACTTGGCTTTGGCCATGCCGGCCAGCAGCGGCCAGCAGATCGCGGCGTGGTCGCCTGCCGCCACGCCCAGCTTGGTGTGTCCGTCGATGATCTTCGCCGACCGGCCCGCCACCGAGATGTCGGCGAGCAGCGCCACCACCAGTCCGGCGCCGACGGCCGGGCCGGTGATCGCCGACACCACCGGCTTGCCGAAGTTGACCAGGTTGAGCACCAGGTCGCGGGCCTCGCGCATGATGCGCAGCCGGCCCTCGTAGTCGTTGATGGTCTCGTCGATCAACTCGAAGCTGCCGCCCGAGGAGAACGCCCTGCCTTCGCCGCGGACCAGCACCACCCGCACCGCGGGGTCGCGGTCGATCACCGGCCAGATGTCGGCGAGGTCGCGGTGCATCTGCGGGCCAACCGAGTTCAGTCCGGGTGCGTCGAGCACCAGGTTGAGCAGGCCGTTACCGGTGAGTTCGCAGCGCAGGCTGGGGAAGTCGTCGTAGGTGGCGGGCATTGGCGTGATGTTACGGGCCGGGCCGCCGCGGCCGCGTGGCAGCATTGATGCCGATGAGTACCCGTCGTGACCTTCCGCAGTCGCCCTACCTGGCCGCGGTCGCCGGTCGTAAGCCCACCCGCACACCGGTGTGGTTCATGCGGCAGGCCGGGCGTTCGCTGCCCGAGTACCGGGCGTTGCGGGAACGGCACAGCATGCTGGCGGCCTGCTTCGAGCCCGAGGTGGCATGCGAGATCACGTTGCAGCCGATTCGCCGCTACGGCACCGACGCGGCGATCCTGTTCTCCGACATCGTGGTGCCGTTGCGCGCGGCCGGCATCGACCTGGACATCGTTCCCGACGTGGGGCCGGTGATCGCCGACCCGATCCGCACGACCGCAGACATCGAAGCCATGAAACCCCTTGATGCGCAAGCGATTCAGCCGGTGCTGGATGCTGTCGGCCTGCTGGTGGCGGCATTGGGTGACGTTCCGCTGATCGGGTTCGCCGGGGCACCGTTCACGTTGGCGTCCTATCTGGTCGAGGGCGGGCCGAGCCGCAACCATGCCCGCACTAAAGCGATGATGCTGGCCGAACCGGCCAACTGGCATGCGTTGATGACCAGGCTGACCGACCTGACCATCGAGTTTCTGCGCGGCCAGATCGGTGCCGGCGTGGACGCGATCCAGCTGTTCGACTCGTGGGCCGGGACGCTGTCGCTGGCCGACTACCGCGAGTACGTGCTGCCGCACAGCGCGCGCGTGTTCGCCACGCTGGCCGAACATGACGTGCCGATGACGCACTTCGGGGTCGGCACCGCGGAATTGCTGGGCGCGATGTCGGAGGCGGTGCAGCCGGGACGTGCTCGCGCGGTCGGGGTGGATTGGCGGACCTCGTTGAGTGACGCCGCCGCCCGGGTCGTTCCCGGCACGGCGCTGCAGGGAAACCTCGATCCGGTGGTGGTGCTGGCCGGCTGGGCGGTGACCGAGCGGGTGGCGCGGGCCGTCGTCGACGACGGGCGCCGCGCCGTCGATGCCGGGGCTGCGGGACATGTCTTCAACCTCGGTCACGGTGTGCTGCCGGAGACCGATCCCGGTGTGCTGACCGAGTTGGTGTCGCTGGTCCACTCGCTATGACAGCCCGCTCGTATTGCGTTGTGGGCGGCGGCATTTCGGGGCTGACGGCAGCGTACCGACTGCGGTTGGCCGATGCCGATGCGGACATCACGCTGTTCGACCCGGCAGACCGGCTCGGCGGGGTGCTGCGGACCGAGCTGGTGGGCGGGCAGCCGATGGACCTGGGCGCCGAGGCGTTCGTGCTGCGTCGTCCCGAGATGCCGGCGCTGCTGGCCGAACTGGGCCTGTCGGATCAGCAGCGGGCCAGCACCGGGGTGCGGCCGCTGATTTACAGCGGGCGACGGTTGAATCCTTTGCCGTCGGACACGGTGGCCGGGATCCCCTCGTCGGCCGCCTCAGTGGTGGGTCTGGTCGACGAGGCGACGGTCGCGCGCATCGAAGCCGAACCCGAACGGGCATTGCGCTGGACCCCGGGCAGCGACCCGGCGGTGGCCGAGTTGGTGGCCGACCGGTTCGGCGAGCAGGTGGTAGCCCGGTCGGTGGACCCGCTGCTGGGCGGGGTGTACGCGGGCTCGGCGGCGACCATCGGGTTGCGCGCGGCGGTTCCCGGCGTGGCGGCGGCGCTGGACCGCGGTGCGGCCAGCCTGACCGACGCGTTACGGGGCGTCTTGCCGCCGGCCGGCGGCGGACCGGTGTTCGGCTCGCTGCGAGGCGGCTACCAGGTGCTGCTCGACGAGCTGGTGAAGCGCAGCGGCGTCCGGTGGGTTCGGGCCGGGATCGACGCGCTGGAACCGGGCTGGACGTTGCGCGATTCGACCGGTGGCTGTTGGCAGGCCGACGGCGTAATTCTGGCGGTTCCGGCGGCGGAGGTCGCGCGTCTGGTTCAGACGGTGGCCCCTTCCGCGTCGTCGGCCGCCTCCCGGATCCTGACGGCCTCGTCGGTGGTCGTAGCGCTCGCGGTACCGGCCGAGACCCCGTTCCCACAGTCGTCCGGTGTGCTGGTCGCCACCGGAGAACGCTTGCGCGCCAAGGCGATCACGTTGTCGTCGCGCAAATGGGGGATGGCAGGGGAGGTGCAGCTGTTGCGGCTGTCGTTCGGACGATTCGGCGACGACCTCGCTGTGCGAGCGTCTGATGACGAGCTGCTGGGTTGGGCGCTGAGCGACCTGGTCGACGTGTTCGATCTGTCCGTCGAATTGCTCGACGCCCGGGTGCAGCGCTGGATCGACGCCATGCCGCAGTACGGGCCCGGGCATGCCGGACTGATCGCCGAGTTGCGCGCCGGCCTGCCGCCGACACTGGCCGTGGCGGGCAGCTATCTGGACGGGATCGGTGTGCCGGCCTGCATCGGGGCGGCCGGCCGGGCGGTCGCCAGCGTGATGGCACCATAGAAGGCATGTCACGCCTCGACTTCGACGCCCTCAACGCCACCATCCGCTACCTGATGTTCTCGGTGTTCTCGGTGAAGGCAGGCGAGTTGGGCGAGGACCGCGAAGCCGTCGTCGACGAAACCGCCACCTTCATCAAGCAGCAGGAGGAACGCGGCGTCGTGGTCCGCGGTCTCTACGACGTCGCGGGTCTGCGCGCCGACGCCGACTTCATGATCTGGACCCACGCCGAGCGGGTCGAAGCGCTGCAGGCGACCTACGCCGACTTCCGGCGCACCACCACGCTGGGTCGCGCGTGCACGCCGGTGTGGAGCAGCGTGGCGTTGCACCGCCCGGCTGAGTTCAACAAGAGCCACATTCCCGCGTTCCTGGCCGGTGAGGACCCCGGCAACTACATCTGCGTGTATCCGTTCGTGCGGTCCTACGAGTGGTACCTGCTGCCCGACGAGGAGCGGCGCCGCATGCTGGCCGAGCACGGGATGGCCGCGCGGGAGTACAAGGACGTTCGCGCCAACACGGTGCCCGCGTTCGCGTTGGGCGACTACGAGTGGATCCTGGCCTTCGAGGCGCCCGAACTGGACCGCATCGTCGACCTGATGCGCGAACTGCGCGCCACCGACGCCCGGCGGCACACCCGGGAGGAGACGCCTTTCTTCACCGGGCCGCGGGTGGGGGTCGAGCAATTGGTCAACGCGCTGCCCTGACGCGCCGGCCGAGGGTGAATTCCACGACGAGACACGCCGATTGCGTGTCGCCAGATTCCCACTCGGCGCAGCAGCCGGCTAGGGGGCCTCAAGCCTGGTCCGGGACCAACCGCAGCGAGATCGAGTTGATGCAGTACCGCTGATCGGTCGGCGTCGGGTAACCCTCGCCGGAGAACACATGGCCCAGGTGGCTGTGGCAGTTCGCGCACAGCACCTCGGTGCGGATCGCGCCCAAGGAGTGATCGGGGCGCAGGATCACCGCGTCGGAACTCGACGGGTCGAAGAACGACGGCCAGCCGCAGTGCGACTCGAATTTCTCTGTGCTGCGGAACAATTCGGCGCCGCAGGCCCGGCACTGGTAGATGCCCTGGGTCTTGGTGGCGGTGTACTCGCCGGTGAACGGACGCTCGGTGCCGGCGCGGCGCAGCACGTCGAACTCCTGCGGATTGAGCCTCTTGCGCCACTCGTCGTCGGACAGCTGCAGTTTCGGACGGGCGATGTCGGTCACGTCGCGCCGCTCCTTCCCAGATCTGGTACGGGTGCTGCTTCCACGCTAGCGCGGTCGGCGGGCGGGGTGAGCCACACCGGATCGATGCCGTCGTCCAGCCGGTTCTCCGCCTTGGCGTCCAGGTAGCGGAAATAGAGCACCGTGAACGTCACGATCAGCAGCAACGACCAGCCGTAGGTGATCTTCAGGTACTCCATCGCGCGGCCCCACCGCATCCAGTTGAACAGCAACCAGCGGTCCAGGGTCATGAAGCCGTAGATCCCCAGCCAGGCCGGCCAGTTGCGGATCACCGAGTTCGGCAGCACCACCGTCATCAGGAACGGGAACAACATCATCGAGTAGTAACCCTGGGCCAGCGACAACACCAGCCACGACCACAGCAACAGCACGCCCGAGGACGTGGTGAACCAGAACAGCGGGTCACGGGTGCGGTAGTAGCGGTACAGCAGCCACAACGCGCCGATCGCGATCGCGGTGAACAGCAGCCGCAGCCCGACGATCAGCCAGGTCGGCAGACCGAAGTACATGCCGTTGCCCTGGATCGAGCTGTTGAAGTAGTCCCGGGTGCCCAGGATGTAGGGCAGGGTGCGGGTGAAGAAGTCCGTCGCGTGCGGCACCACCGGGAACGCAGCGAGGTTGACGACCAATGGCACGACCAGCGCGGTGACCCACGCCCGCCACTGCCGGTTCAGCAGCGGCAACAGCAGCAGCGGTCCGAGCAGCGGTTTGAGCACCAGCGTCAGCCCGATCGCCAGTCCGGCCGCCCACTGCCGGCTGGCCCTACCGTCGAGCAGCCACTTCAGGAACAGCACCTCGAGCAGCAGGATGCAGCCGTTGATGTTGGTGAATACCAGCGTGTTGGTCACCGTCTCGGTGCAGAACATCGCCAGGGTCAGCGCGGGAGCCGCCACCGAGGACAGCGTGAAGTTGAACATCCGCAGCAGCAGGTAGGCGGCGACGAGGATGGCCACGGTGTTGATCGAGATGAACAGGTAGCGCGACGGCGCGAACGGCAGATACCCGAACGGCGCCATCAGCAGCGTGCCGCCCGGCGGGTACAGGTAGTGCGGGTCGACGTAGTCGAAATGCTCGTTGTAGATCTCCAGGCCGTGCCGGAAATTGGACACCGCCCGGTGGACCGGTTTGAAGTCGTCGGTGATGTTTCCGTTGGTGGTCAGCACGATGCTGCGGTGCAGCACCGAGAGGATGGCGACCGGCCACAGCACTGCCCGAAGGACTGATGCGGTGCTCGTGGGACCGGGACGGAAAGCGGCCTGCGCGGATTCCCGCAAGCCGGTTCTGGTCGAGTCAGCTGCCGTCACCAGCGCACCGTACTACGGGGCGTTCAGGCGGGGCAGTAGGTGTCGGTGCCGGGCAGCTTGCCGTTGTCGAGATAGCCGGTCAGCGGCGGAACCGCGCAGGAGGAGTAGATGCTGGCGCCGTGGCCGATGCCCTGCCACATCACCCGCTTGCTGGCGGCGTTGGCGTTGATGACGGCGGCCGCCGTCGCCGCGACCCCTTCGTTGCCGGCGATCGGGTCGTTCTGCACGCCCAGCAACAGCACGTCGACCTTGAGCTGTTTGGGAGGCTGCGGCGTAGAACCGGTCGGCCAGTGCACGCACTTGACCAGGTTGAGCGCCGCGACGGTGCCGAACTGCGGGTAGAGCTTGCCCCAGGCGACCACCAGCTCGCGCACCCGGTCCGGAGTCGGCCGGTTCACCGCGTCGCTGCAGTCGTTGACGAACTGCCCGTCGCTGTGTTGGACGGTCTCAGCGCGGTTGATCAGGTTGTTCAGCTGGTTCATGTCGCCGGAGCGGGCGGCGGCCAGCGCGTTGGCCAGGTTGGTGGTGTTGCCGACGCGGTCGCCGACCGGGAACCCCAGCGCGGTGGTGATGGCCATGGCGATCGAGGCCACCGAGGCGCCGCCCAGGCCCTGACCGCTGCGCGCCGACGACAGCAGCGCGCTGATGGCGCCTTTCGGGTCGGGTCCCAAAGCGCAGTTGACCGCCACGCACTGTCCGGCGAACGCGTCGAGCGCGGCCTGCTGACCTTTGACCTGTTGTTCGGCGACGGCCTCGGCGCTGGCGCCCAGCGCGACCGGCGAGTCCAGGATCAGCCGGGCCACTTTGTCCGGGCGGGACCCGGCATACGTCAGTGCCACCTGCGCGCCGTCGCCGATGCCGATCAGCGCGACCGCGGGGACGTCCCAGATGTTGCGCAGCCGCTCGATGTCGGACGCCGCGTGGGTGTTGTCGTAGGCGGAGTCGCCGGGCGCGATCGCGTCGGTGCAGTTGGTGGTGGCCGTGTTGGAGACCTCAGACAGGTTGGCCACCGGGTCGTCGCCGGTCTGGAACTGCGCCTGGTCGCGCATCTCTTCGCGGTCGAGGCGGTCGCGGCAGTCGATCGGGCTCGACGTGCCGATGCCGCGGCGGTCGATGGCGACGATGGGATGACTGCGCAGCACGTCCGCCCCGGCGCGGGACAGCCAGACCGGCAGCTGCGTCGAGGACGCGATGTCGGATCCGGTGGTGAAGATCAGCGGCCCGGCGTCCTTGGGGGTTTGGCCGGAGCGGGCACGGACGACGCCGATGCTCACCGATCCCGAACTGCCGTTGACCGGGTCGAGGTCGGCGTCGAAGGTGGCGCATTCCAGCTTGACCCCGGGTGCGCCGGGTACACCGGCGTCGGCGTTGACCTTGGACGTGCAGTCGCGCCAGGACAGGTCGTTCTTGGGTACCGCGATCGGCGCCGGGCCGCTGGGCGGCGGTTTGGTGGTGGACACGCCCTGCGGGCGGGCTCCGGAATTGGTGGCGAACCGGGGGTCGGCGCCGAAAAGCGGGACGCAGCCGGACAGCATGGCGGCCACCACGATCAGGATCGTGGCGGGCATGATGCGCCGACTCATGCGGACCACAGTAGCGGGACCCCCCGACTACTCCCTGACGTAGCGCGCGTACAGATAGCCGGCGTCGTCGGCGAGAACGTGGGCACAGCGCATCCGGGTCTGCACCTGGCCCAGCCCCGCGGCGATGCGGTGGGCCACGCCGCCGACGACGAAGGGCGCGATGGTCAGGCACAGCTCGTCGAGCAGGTCGCGTTCGATGAACGCACCCAGCAGGGTGGGCCCTCCCTCGGTCAGGATGCGCGACAGGCCGCGGGACTGCAGGGCGGTCACGACGGTGGCCACATCGACCTCGCCGGGATCGTCGGACGAGCAGGCGACGACGTCGTCGACCAGTCCGGCCAGTCGCCGGCGGACGTCGTCGGCGGCAGCGGCACAGGTCAGCACCAGCGGGGCCACCTCGGTGCGGGTGAAGACGGCCAATTCGTGGTCCAGGTGGCCGGTCTTGGTGACGATCGCGATCGGCGGCACCTCGCCCTGGCCACGGGCCTGCCGCTGTTGGCGCGCGGCCACGCTCAGGTGCGCACCGGCGTAACCCTCCGAGCGCACCGTTCCCGCGCCGACGACGATGACGTCGGCAAGTTCGCGCAGCACCACGAAGACGGCCCGGTCACCGGCGCTGCCCAGGGCGCCGCTGAGGCCTTCGACGGTGGCACCGCCGTCCAGGCTGGTGATGAAGTTCGCGCGGACCCAGCTGCGGTCCGGGGGATAGAAGTAGAGCTGAGGCAGTTCGGCGTCGCCGACTTCGCGCGCCGGGCCGAGCAGTCGCAGCGTGGCGTCGAACTCGGACACGAGGTTGATTGCAACACGCCGATACAGTTCCTTCATGCACGGGGCCGATTCGGGGGAGGTTGGGCACCTGGTGGATCGGCACCCGTCGGTGTCCTCGGAACGGCTGATCGGCCAGTTGCGGCCGCCGCCGACGTTCGCCGACGTCAGCTTCGCGACGTACCGACCGGATCCGGCTGAACCCACCCAGGCCGCCGCCGTCGCGTCCTGCCGGGAGTTCTGCGAGCAGGCCGAGCAGCGACGGGCAGGCCGCAAAAAGCTGTTCGGTCGCCGCGAGGTGCTGCCCGGCGTCGGGATGTATCTGGACGGCGGTTTCGGCGTCGGCAAGACGCATCTGCTGGCGTCGGCGTACTACCAACTGCCCGACGACAAACCCAAGGCGTTCGCGACGTTCGGTGAATTGACCCAGCTGGCCGGGGTTTTCGGTTTCGCCGAATGCATCGAGCTGCTGGCCGACTACACCGCGGTCTGTATCGACGAGTTCGAACTCGACGATCCGGGCAACACCACGCTGATCTCGCGAATGCTGTCGTCTTTGGTCGAGCGCGGTGTGTCGGTGGCCGCCACATCCAACACGCTGCCCGAACAACTCGGCGAGGGCCGGTTCGCCGCGCAGGACTTTCTGCGTGAGATCAACACGCTGGCAAGCATTTTCAGCACCGTGCGGATCGAGGGACCCGACTACCGGCACCGCGACCTGCCGCCGGCACCGCCGCCGTTGTCCGACGAGGAGGTAGCCGCCGGCGCCGCCGATCGGCCGGGGGCCACGCTGGACGACTTCGACGCGCTGTGCGCGCACCTGGCCACGATGCACCCGTCCCGGTACCTGACGTTGATCGAGGGCGTGACGGCGGTGTTTCTGACCGGCGTGCACCGTCTCGACGACCAGAACGTGGCGTTGCGGTTGGTGGCGCTGACCGACCGGCTGTACGACGCAGGCATTCCGGTGGTTGCCTCCGGGGCGAAGCTGGACACCGTCTTCAGCGACGAGATGCTGGACGGTGGTTACCGCAAGAAGTACCTGCGGGCCACGTCGCGGTTGCTGGCGCTCACGGCGGGGGGATTTCCCGGATCATGACGTGGTCGTCTTCGACGAACTCGCCCATCTGAAACGTCTTGGCGCCGTTGATCGCAAAGCCGCTCTTGACGTAGAAACGCAGTGCGCGGGTGTTTTTCTCGTTGGTGCCGAGCCACATGCAGCGGGCGCCCCATGCTGCGGCGGTGGCCACTGCGGCGTTCATCAGCTCCGTGGCCACACCGTTGCCATGAAAGTCGGGCAACAGGTACAGCTTCGACAATTCGACCGCCGGCCGCAGCGGCACGGCGCGCTGAATGTTCTCGTCGTCGGGAACACCGCGAATCAGCATGGCGTAACCGACGATTCGGCTCTGTTCGCGGGCGACGAATATCGCGCGCCGGGGATCGTTCAGGTACGCGGCGAAACAGGCCGTCGACAGATTGGTGTCGACGAACGCGGCGATGTCCTGCGGACGCGACCACGGAGGGCAAGCCAACGGAAAGGTGCGCGCGGCAACGTCGGCCAATTCTTGGGCGTCACCGGGATCGGCGCGTTCGATCTTCAGATCAGAGATTCCATTGCGCCAGGTGCACGCCGGTCTTGCGGTCCAGCAGGACAACCACGCTCACCGGGTCCCGATACGCGTCCCAGTAGACCCCGCCCCGCACCACCGAACCCTGCGGCGCGCTGGCCAGGGCGGCGTCCAGCCAGTCGGGGGCGTCGCACGGCCGCGGCTTGTAGGCGTCGGCGAACGGCGTGACCCCGTCGAAGCTGAAGTTGTTCGCCATGATGAAGGAATTGGGCACCCGTACCGCACGAACCACCACGTCGGCGCGGGCCACCGTGCTGTCGGGGAAGCTCTTGACCGGGACGCCGCTGCGCGTGTAGCCGAATCCCGGCGGCGGTTCGACCGGCACCACGCTGGTGACGGTGACGTCGGCGACATAGGTGCCGGTGTCCACCCGCAAGGTGTCGCCCAGGTGACCGATCGGTGCGTCGCCGGCGTGGGCGCGCGGCAGCGCGGCATCCACCGACAGCACGCCGGACCCCATGACGAGGAAGGCGGAAAGGACGATCAACCAGCGGCGCATCATCGCATGATTACACATGCGGTGACGCCGAGGGGAGGGGATTGTTCAGGTTGGGTTGGGCCCGCCGGTGGTCAGTGACTGTAGGGCGACCCGCAGATCGGTCTCGACCCGTTGCTTGTCGACGCCCGCTCGGTGCAGCGGCCCGGCGCCGTCCTCGAGTTCGAGTAGCGCCAGCAACATGTGTTCGGTGCCAATGTAGTTGTGGCCCAACCGGAGTGCCTCGCGGAAGGTCAGTTCGAGCACTTTGCGTGCGGGTCCGCTGAATGGGATCAGCGCGGGTACTTCCTCGGCGCGCGCAGGAAGTTCGACGGACTGACCCAATGCTTCGGTGTCGACCTGCTGTTGTCGAAGCAGCGCGGTGGCCAGTGCGGCCGGATCGGCAAGAACGCCAAGCAGCAGATGGTCGGGTGCGATCTGGTTGTTGCCGGCCTGGTGCGCGGCGTTCTGGGCAGCGACCACCGCGTTGCGGGCCCGGGGGGTGAACCGTGAGAAGCCCTGATCGGGGTCCAGTGGAGCGGCGTCGGCCTTGGGTACGAATCGCTTCTGGGCGGCCTGTTTGGTGACGCCCATCGCTTTGCCGATCTCGGTCCAGGAGGCACCCGAACGGCGGGCCTGGTCGACGAAGTGCCCGATCAGGTGGTCGGCGATCTCGCCGAGGCTTTCGGCCGCCAGGACGGCGTCGGTCAGTTGGTCCAGTGCGCCGGTGTGCACGGTCTTGATCACGTCGATCAGATCGTCCAGGCGGACCGGGTAGGCAATTTGAGTCGGTTCGACCATGCCGTCAACGATAGGTTGACGCGGTGGCCTGAGTCAACCGTGGGTTGACGGCTGGCTGCGCTGGCCTTCCGTTCGAGATGCGGGTGCGGTCCACCTCTGGGACCATCACCAAGCTATGAGGGTGCTGCTGGCATTGACCGGTCTCGTCGCGCTGACTGCCGCAGCGGCGCCGGTGCACGCAGATCCCAGCCAGGACCAAGCCCTGCTGGTATCCCTGAACGCGGCCGGAATCAAGTACAAGGACCCCGCGAGCGTGATCACCACCGGAAAAGCCGTGTGCGACATGGCCGCATCGGGTGAGTCGGGAGTCGAGGTCGTCCAGATGCTCCAGGGAGCGAATCCCGGTCTGTCGCAAGAGAACGCCGCCCGGTTCACCGCTATCGCGGCGGGCGTCTACTGTCCCGCGCAACTGCCGCCGAAGTCCGACTCCTAGCCGATGCGCGGTGTCGTGGCCGACGTCCAAGCGTGACCGAAGCTTTCTTCGGCGCAAGCCCTCGACTTCAGTCGGGGGAT
>NZ_JCALCN010000039.1:0-33523 GCF_059812345.1 Mycobacterium sp. NGS59 | reverse complement strand
CCCCGACTGAAGTCGAGGGCTTGCGCCGAAGAAAGCTTCGGTCAAGTCGGGGGTTTCTGGCGGCAACGGCGCTGGCAGCCGGGGTGTCGGCGGGCTGCGCACCGGGTCCGTCGTCGCGGCAGACCCACGCGCCCCAGGACCGCCAAAAGGTGCTGGTCGTCGGGGCCGGGATGGCCGGACTGGCCGCGGCGCGCAGCCTGCAGGACGCGGGCTGGCCGGTGCGGGTGATCGAGGCCCGCCACCGGATCGGCGGACGGGTCGACACCAACCGCGACTGGGGTGTGCCGCTGGAGACCGGCGCCTCCTGGATCCACGGGACGACGAACAATCCGCTGCTCGAACTGGCCCGCCAGGTCCACGCCGAGGTCGTCCCGACCGACTACGACCGCCCGGTGAAGTTGGCGATCGATCCCCGTCTGCAGCCGATGGCCTACGACGCCAAGACGTGGCGTTCCCTGGTGGCCGACGCCCGCGACGACGTCGACGGTGGCAGCCTCGGCGCGGCCGTCGACGCCGCGGCCGGCGGACTCTCCCGCCCGCAGCGCGCCGCGCTGACCTACTACCTGACCACCGAAATCGCCGACGAGTACGCCGCCGATCCCGACCAGCCGCACCCGCCGACCTGCTGGCCGGGGCGTCGACCGTGGTGCGCGAACTGTTCGGCACCGACGTCACCGAGGTGCGCTCTTCGGTCTGGACCCGCGATCCCTACGCGTTGGGGTCCTACTCCTACCACGCCCCCGGCTCCGGGCTCGACGACCGGCGCCGACTGCAGGAACCCGTCAGCGACCGGCTCTACCTGGCCGGTGAAGCCGTCGGCGTGGACAATCCCGGCACCGTGCACGGGGCGCTGCAGAGCGGACGGCACGCGGCCGCCGAATTGATGCGCCGGCTGGGCTGACTCAAGCGAAGATCTCAGATGCGTTGTGATACAGCACGTTTCGGCACCAACGGTCGCCCAGTCCCAGCCGGACGACCGAGTCGACGGCGTGGTGGTAGGGGTAAGGGATGTTCGGGTAGTCGCTGCCGAACAGCACCTTGTCGCCCAGCTCTTCCAGCAGCGGCAGGTCCCGGCGCGGGAAAGGATGCAGCTGCTCGGTGAAGTCGGTGAACACCATCGTCGTATCGAGATAGACGCCGCGATATTGCCGGGCCAGGTCCAAAAATTCGCGGTATTCAGGCATGCCCATGTGGGCGACGATCAACTTCAGCGACGGGTGGCGGGCCAGCACCTCGGCCACCGGCCGCGGTCCGGTGAAAGTGCCTGGCGCCGGGCCGGATCCGGCATGGATGACGGTGGGCACACCGGCTTGCTCCAACGCCGCCCAGACCGGTTCCAGCATCGGGTCCGTCGGCGAATAATCACCGACCTGCACGTGCGCCTTGAACAACCGGGCCCCGTCGGCGACGGCACGGGTCACGTACGCCGCCGCCGCCGGCTCCGGATAGAACGTCGCCGTGTGTAGGCAATCGGTTGTCTCAGAAGCGAATTCGGCCGACCAGGCATTGAGCCACTCGGCCATGTCCGGCTTGTGCGGATACACCAGCGACGTGAAGGCGGACACGCCGAACTCCCGCAGCATCGCCACCCGCGCCTGTTCGTCGAGTCGGTAGGCGACCGGCCACGGCCGGCCGACCAGCGGACCGGCCCGGTCGAAATAGGCCCACACCTTGTCGAGTACCCGCTTGGGCATGAAATGGGTGTGCACGTCGAAGATCGAGGCTAGGCCGATCTCGTCGAGCAACCGGCGAATCGCGATGGGCTCTGCGTCCGTCAAATGCTCAGTACCCTTCCAGTGCCGCGACGTCGCGCCAGCTGGGCCAGGTGGTCTCCCAGACCCGGTGCAGGCGACCGTCGCGGTAGGCGGCGATGAGCACGACCTCGATCCGGGTGGGTGCCTCCCCGGGGCGCGACGTCGTGATCCACACCCGACCGGCCACCTTGGTCCCCTCCGCTTCGTGGGCCTCCACCCAGGCCTGTTCGTCGTACTCGACGGCGTAGCTGATGTCGGTCCGATACAGCGTGCGGTGGCTGTCCCGGAACTCGGTGAAGTCCTGCGTCAGGCCGTCCGAGAACATCACGAATTCGGGGTGGTAGTACCGCTCGATCAGCTCACCGTTCTTGGCGACCACCATCCGCTCGAACATTTCGCGGAGTAGCGCAACCGACATCCGATCAGCTCACCACGCGTCGTGGCGCATCGGCATCCGGGGTGAGGGCTTGATCCTGTTGACCGCGGCCCACAACGCACGTTCGCGGGCGTTGTCGGCGATGAACAGCAGTTCGTCGCCGGCCTCGAGCACGTCGTCCGGCCCGGGCGCGATGACCTTGTCACCGCGGACCATGGTGACCAGCGCGGTGTTGTGCGGCAGATCCAAGTCGTCGACGCGCTCGCCCACGGTCGGGTTGTCGGCGGGCAGCGTCAACTTGGTCAGCGCGGTCCGGCCCTCGCGCAATCCCATCAACCGCACCAGGTGGCCGACGTCGATGGCGCCCTCGATACCGGCGACCATGGCGCCCGGCGTCGAGACCGCGACGTCGATCCCCCACGCCTGGCCGAACAGCCATTCGTTGCGGACGTCGTTGATCCGAGCCACCACCCTGGGCACCCCGAACTCAGATTTGGCCAGCAGACCCACCACCAGGTTGGCCTTGTCGTCACCGGTCGCGGCAATCACCACGTCGCAGGTCTGGACCCCGGCCTCTTCTAGAGACGACATCTCGCACGCGTCGGCGTACAGCCAGTCCGCGCCGGGAACCTTGTGCGGCTCGAAATTGCGGCGTTGCCGTTCGATCAGCAACACCTTGTGTCCGCCCTCGAGCAACTCATGTGCGACCGAGCGCCCGACATTGCCGGCCCCGGCAATCCCGATCCGCAACTTACGTGTCGTCACACAATCATCTTTGCGTATGCCGAGAGGTCGGGCACTTCCCACTGTGGGGCGAGCGACGAACCGGCCCGGACTGATTTACTGACAGGCGCCGCATCGGCACCCTCGTCGTACCAACCGCGGTAAGCGGCGGTCGTGATGAACGGGAAAGAATGAGCCTGGAACAGCTGTACCTGACTTTGTCGCTTGGTGGCCTGGTGCTGCTGGCCAGCATCGTCGGTACCCGGGTGGCGACCGTGGTGGGGTTTCCCAGCCTGCTGCTGTACCTGCTGGTCGGCGTCGCGATCGGCGAGGACGGCCTCGGGCTGCAGTTCGACAACGTCGTGCTGGCGCGCAACGTGGGCACCGCGGCGCTGGCGGTGATCCTGGTGGAAGGCGGTCTGACCACCAAGTTCGGTGACATCCGCAAGGTGCTGGCACCCGCGGCCACGTTGGCCACCCTCGGTGTGGTGATCAGCACGCTGGTGACCGCGGTAGGTGCTCACCTGCTGCTGGATATCGGCTGGCAGCTTGCGTTGCTGCTCGGCGCCATCGTGTCGTCCACCGACGCCGCGGCGGTGTTCTCGGTGCTGCGGGTGTTGCCGTTGCCGCGGCGACTTGCCGGCCTGCTCGAGGCCGAGTCGGGGTTCAACGACGCGCCGGGTGTGATCCTCGTCCTGATGTTCAGCGTGGTGCCTTTTGTGTTCCATCCCGAGGGCGCGGCCACCCACCTGATCTACGAACTGCTGGGCGGATCGGCGATCGGGCTGATCGTCGGTTATCTGGGTGCGCTCGGGTTGCGTCGCATCGCGTTGCCTGCGTCGGGGTTGTACCCGATCGCCACCTTCGGGCTGGGACTGGTCGCCTTCGCCGCCGCCGGCGACGCCCACGCCAGCGGGTTCATCGCCGCGTATCTGGCCGCGGTGGTGTTGGCGAACTCCGGACTACCGCACCGTTCGGCGACCCGTTCCTTCGCCGAAGGGGTCGGCTGGCTGGCCCAGATCGGGCTGTTCGTGCTGCTCGGGCTGCTGGTGGACCCAAGCGAACTGCCCAGGGACGTGGTGCCGGCGATCGTCGTCGGCTCGGTGCTGCTGCTGGTGGCGCGGCCGATGTCGGTGGTGGGTTCGCTGGTCTGGTTCCGGATTCCCTGGCGGGATCAGGTCTTCCTGTCCTGGGCCGGGCTGCGCGGCGCCGTCCCGATCGTGTTGGCGACGTTCCCGATCGTGGCCGGCGTGGCGGGCAGTCAGCGGCTGCTCAACGTCGTGTTCATCCTGGTCGTGGTGTTCACCTTGATCCAGGGCCCGAGTCTGCGTCCGATTGCCCGCATCTTGGGCCTGATATCCCGCGAGGCGACGCGCGAGATCCAGGTCGAGGCCGCACCGCTGGACATGCTCGACGCCGAACTGCTGACGATGACGGTGCAACGGCCGTCGCGCCTGCACAACGTCACCATCCTGGAACTACGCCTGCCCGACCCGGCGGTGATCACGCTGATCATTCGCAACGGCCACACCTTCGTGCCGGAACCCGACACCCGCATCGCGGCCGGCGACGAACTGCTGATCGTGACCACCAGCAAGACCCGGGCGGCGGCCGAGGCGCGGCTGCGCGCGGTCAGCCGGCGCGGCAAACTCGCGCACTGGTTCGACGAGTACGGCGAGGTCGATTAGCCCGGTGGCGCTTAGCCCGTGGCGCTTAGCCGGTGGCGCGAGCAGACGCAGAGTCGCACGCCTGGCGACGAATCAGTGCGATTCTCTGTCTGCTCGCGGCGGAGGGGCTAGCTGGAAAACCGGGGCTGGCTCAGCGTGAAGGTGGCCTTGTCGATGTAGATGCCCACGTGCAACCCGGGACGCAGCCAGGTCGGCAGCGGTCCCGACGAGGAGACGCCGACGGTCACCAGGGCGGGCCGAACCCGGCCTGCGAAGACCAGCTCCGAATCCCCCACGCGCCCGTCGGCGAACTGCTGGCGCGCGGTGGTCTTGAGTTTCAGCGGTATCCCCGGCCCCTTGACCCGCGGCTTCGCACTGACCGACCAGGTCGGGTCGTCGCTGCTCTGGCCGGTGATGAGGTGGCCGTCGGCCAGTTCGCCGGTGAAGCGCGCCAGCGTCTTGGGCATCGCCCAGTTGGTGCGGCCGCCGACCAGGCTGCTCTGGGAATCCACCGACATGAATGCCACATTTCCCCACGGCCGCAGGCCGGTGCGGGAGGCGACCATGCCGAGCACCTCGTCGTAGGCGCCGACCGGGGTGTCGGTGTAGCGGACGAACGCGCCCACCGTGGCCAGCGCGGGACTACCGGCCAACCCAGGCGGCAGGGCCGCGCGCGCGGCGCGACCGCCGCGACCCACCCACAGCAACGCCGAGCAGTGACATTCCCACGGCGCGGGCGCCTCGTTGCCGGGCAGGGTTGCCACCAGCGCCTCGCTCAGCGCGGTCTCGGGCACACCGCGCAGTCCGGTCAATTCGATACGGCTCATGCCTGCTCCTGATTCCCTCGGCCTTCGACCTTGGCTTGATAGGCGGCGCGCTTCTCGCGATCCAGTTGGGAGGTGACCTTGTTGCCGCCGGACAGCCGGAACGCCGTGTCGACGACGGCGGTGGGCAGCGAGGCGGTTCCGCGCGAGACCAGACCGACCAGCTTGGGGACGAACACCGTTCGCGACGTGCCCTTGCCGAGTTCGGCGACGACGGCGGTCGCGACGTCCTCGGGATCGACGACGAGGAACCGTTCCAGCGGGCCGGGCGCGGACATTCCCGCGATCAGCTCGGTGCGCACGAAACCGGGACAGATCGCCGAGATCCTGACCCCGCTGCCGCGCCACTCCTGTCGCAGCGCCTCGCTGAATCCGACCACCGCATACTTGGCGGCGCAGTAGGTGGCCGCATTCGGCGACGCCAGCGTGCCCATCACCGACGCGATGTTGACGATGTGTCCCGAACCGCGCTGGGCGAAACGGGCACCCGCCAGCCGGGTTCCGGTCATGACACCCAGGACGTCGATCTCGATGGTGCGCCGGGTGACGCCCGCGCTTTCCTCCAGGAACGGTCCGATCGGCATGATGCCCGCGTTGTTGACCAACACGTCGAGCCCGCCCAGGTCCTGGCTCGCCTGATCCAGAAACGTTTCGAAGCTCGCCTCGTCCATCACGTCGAGGGGGTAACCCGTTGCCGCCGCGCCCAATTCGGTCGCCGTCTGCTTGACGACTGCTTCCTGCACGTCGCCGAGCGCCACCTTGGCGCCGGCAGCGACCAACGCCTCACCGATCGCGCGGCCGATGCCTTGCGCTCCACCGGTGATGGCGACCCGTCGTCCCCGCAGTTGTGCCATCAGGCCAGAATGTCACACCGCCGCGGCCCGGTTGCGCTCAACTCCCAGACGTCAGCGCCTGGTGAATGAGATCGACTGCGCGGGAAGCGCTCTGGGCCGCGCCTTCCATCGTGGTCGGCCAGTCGTTGTGAGTCCAGTCACCCGCCAGCGCGAGGTTGGGCAGGGCCGTGCGGTTGCCCGGCCGGATCGTGGACATGCCGACGCGCGAGGAGAAGGTGGCCTTGGGCCAGGGCACCACGGTGACGTCGAGCACCTTGGCGTCGCGGGCGGCGGGATAACTGGCGCGCAGCGCTTCGACGAGCCGGTCGGCGACCTCCCGATTCTTCAGCGGCATCAGATCGTAGGCCGCGCAGGTGGTCAACGCGTACAGATGGTTGCCGTCTGCACGCGGTCCGTGCATGCGGTCGCGGTCGAAGACCCAACCGATGTCGCTGTCCAGCAACGACTCCCACGGCGCGACGGTCCGCAACGGACGGTCGAGCAACACGTAGGCGTTCATGATCGGGATCGGCTCGAGCTGTTTGGCCGCCAGCCGGGCGTCCTCGGAGCCCGGCACGTCGTCCAGCAGCGCGCGCAGGTTCCACGACGGGACCGCCAGGACTACCGCATCGGCGTCGACTGTGTTGCCGTCGGCCAGTCGGACACCGCAGGCGCGGCCGTCGCTCACCACGACCGACGCCGCCCGGGTACGCAACCGCACATCCACCCGGCGTTCGGTCATGACCCGCCGTGCGCCCTCGAGGTACAGCGTGTCCAGGTCGACGGTCGGGTAGCCGATGCGCGCCGCCCCGCGCCCACTGCGGCGCACCCGGTCGGCGCCGGTGCGCAGCAAGGCCGCGAACGCGTGCGCCGACGCGAGCCGGGGCAGTTCGTTGAGCAGGCCGATCACCATGGAATTGAGGACGATTCGGCGTACCGCGGTCGGGAAGCCGAGGCGGTCGAGCCACTCGTCGACAGTGATGTCGTCCAGGGTGTCGTCGAACCGGACGACGTCGCGCACCAACCGGGCCCAGGCCGGGGCGGTGCGCAGCAGGGTGGGGATCCCCAGACCCCGGACCCGGCCGAGGAACATCTGGCGCGCATTGCGCGGCCGCAGACCGAACGTCTCGACGTGCCCGCCGGGATACCGCACCCCGAACTCGTCGGGGAATTCCAGGAGGTGCCGGGTACCGACGGAATCCAGGTAGCGGAAGACGCAGTCATACGAGCCCGCCAGCACGTGCTGGCCGTTCTCGATCGCATCCCCGCGGCCCGATGTCAGTCCGATGGTGCGACCGCCCAGCGAGCCGTTGCTCTCCAACAGGGTGACCGCGTAACCGAGTTCGGCCAGCCACACCGTGGTCGCCAATCCCGCGAGACCGCCGCCGACCACCACCACGTGTTGCCTGCCCATAGCGGCTCAGGCTAACTGGTTGGCCCGTTTCCGACGCAGCAGCATGATCCCCTTGACGATCAGGAAGATGATCGCCACCGACAGCATCAGCGACGACAACGCGTAGGCGCCGTACACATGCCCGCGGTTGTAACGGTCGTTGACCAGCAGCGTGAGGGTCTGCGTGCTGCCCGGCAGATTGGACGACACCATCACCACGCCGCCGAATTCGCCGAGCACCCGGGCGGTGGTCAGCACCACCCCGTAGGTCAGACCCCACCGGATGGAGGGCAGGGTGATCCGCCAAAATGTCTGCCACCAAGTCGAACCCAGGGTCGCGGCCGCCTGCTCCTGTTCGGTGCCCAACTCGCTGAGCACCAACTGGACCTCGCGCACGATGAACGGCAGCGTCACGAAGATCGTCGCCAGCACGATGCCGGGAACGCTGAATACGACTTTGATCCCGAAGTCTCGTTCGATGAAGCCGAGCGCCCCGGCCGATCCCCAGGCCGAGATGATGGCCACGCCCACGATGATCGGCGAGACCGCGAACGGAAGGTCGATGACCGACTGCACCACACTCTTACCGCGGAAACGGTCGCGCGCCAACAGGATTGCCGTCGGCACCCCGAAAATCACGTTCAGCGGCACCACGATTGCCAACACCAGCAGCGTCAACTGTAGAGCCGAGATCGCCGCCGGGGTGGTGATCCAGGCATAGAACTGGTGGAAGCCGGGCCGGAAGGTGCGGTACAGGATCAGCGACACCGGCACAACGAGCATCACCACGATGTAGCCCGACGCGACGTAGCGGATCAGGTGACGAACCCAGTTCGACGTCTTCACGCGGAGTCCTGATGACGCTTGGACACCCGTCCGCTGATCCACCGCAGACCCATCAACGCTATGAACGAAATCGTCAGCAACACAATCGAAATCGCGGCGGCGGAGGTGCGGTCGTCATTCTCGATCAGCGAGCGTATCCACTGCGACGACACCTCGGTCTTGCCTGGGACGGCGCCGCCGATGGTCACCACCGAACCGAACTCGCCGATGCACCGCGCGAATGCCAGTCCCCCGCCGGACAACACGGCAGGTAGCAGCGACGGCAACACGATCGTCGTGAAAACCCTTCGGCCACTGGCCCCCAACGACGCCGCGGCCTCTTCGACCTCCCGGTCGACTTCGCGCAGCACCGGTTGCACGGCACGCACCACGAACGGGAACGTCACGAACGCCAGCGCCATCGCCACGCCGGGCGGGGTGTGTTGCAGGTGCAGGCCCACCGGGCTGCTGGGACCGTACAACGCCAGCATCACCAGGCTGGTGACGATGGTCGGCAGTGCGAACGGCAGGTCAATGATGGCGTCCAGGAAGCCTTTCCACGCGAAGTCGTCACGCACCAGCATCCAGGCGATCAGCACACCGAACACCACGTCGACGACGGTCACGACTACCGAGATGATCAGCGTCACCTTGAACGACTCCAGCGCGGCATGCGCGGTGACCGCCAGCCAGAACCGTTCCCAGCCGCCGCCGGCGGCCTGCCAGGCGATCGCCGCCAGCGGCAGCAGCACGATGAGCGACAGCCACAGCGTCACCACACCGACGCGAAGTGCCGTACCGCCGGGCGGTTTCGGGATGGCGACCGTCGGTGCCGGTGCGTCGTCCTCGGGCCGGTTGAGTTGGAGCGAGACGGGGTCGGGACTGACTGCGGCGGTCATCCGGTGGCCTGCAGATAGAGCTTGGTGATCTGGCCGGTGTGCCGGTCGAACAGTTGCGGATCGACACTGACCCAGCCGCCCAGGTCGGCGACGGTCCACATCTTCACCGGCACCGGGAACTGGTCGCGGAAGTCGGCGGCGACCGCGGGATCGACCGGCCGGAATCCGGCCTGGGCCCACAACCGTTGCGCCACTGCGGTGTACTGGAAATTCTTGAACATGGTCGCGGCCTGCACGCGGGGGCTGCTGGTCACCACGGCCACCGGGTTCTCGATCTTGAACGTCTGCGCGGGGTTGATGTGCTCGACCGGATGTCCCTGCCGTTCCGCCGCGATGGCCTCGTTCTCGTAGCTGATCAGCACGTCGCCGCTGCCCTCGATGAACACGTCGGTGGCGATCCGTGCCGATCCGGGCCGGAGCCTGACATGTTCACGCACCAGCTTCCCGATGAAGTCGACGCCCGCTTGGGCGTTGCGGCCCCCGCCGCTCTTGACGGCATAGGGCGCAAGCAGATTCCACTTCGCCGAGCCGGAACTCATCGGGCTCGGGGTGATGACCTCCACGCCCGGACGCAGCAGGTCGTCCCAGTCTCTGATGTGCTTCGGGTTGCCCCTGCGCACCACCAAGGTCACCACCGAGCCGAACGGTATGCCTTTGCCGGCTTCGGTGTCCCAGTCCGGGGCCACTTTGCCGGCCTTCACCAACCGCGTGATGTCCGGTTGCACCGAGAAATTCACGATGTCGGCGGGCTTGCCCGCGACGACACCCCGGGACTGGTCGCCGGAGGCGCCGTAGGAAGTGATGACCTGCACTCCCCGGCCTTCCTCGGAGGCGTTGAACGCCGGTATCACCGCACTCCAACCGGGTTCGGGCACCGAGTAGGCCACCAGGGTGATGCTGGTGTTCGCCTCGACGATCGAGCCACCGTCCACGGCGTCGCTGGCACCGCCACCACAGGCCACGACGACGCCGGCGACGAACGTGAGGCCGACGACCTGCCGCCAGCGGGAAACGCTGCCGGTGCCGGGAAACATTGGTGGCCTTCCAGTTCGGGATTCGTGTCGGGAAGGTGCGGCGAATCCTCTGGACCGACACCACACCTCGCGCGGGGATGGGGTCAGCGACAACACAGCACGGTGAGATGGCGCTCGATACCGCCGGCTGCCGCGTGCATGGGCGAAAAATAACAAAGCTGGTGCGTGTGGGCATGTCGCGAGTGCGCCCGTCCCGCAACCCGTAACGGCGCGGCAACGCGGTGCGGCAGCAGGGCAGGTCACCTCGTCGTCGCGGACCGGGCAGGTCGAGGTCAGCGGGTAGCACCCGGCGCGACACCCGCGGCTGGGCACAAGGGCTTCCGAAACACCGGGGCCCGGCGGCAAAAGCACTGGTGGCGGCCGCAACTTGGGCCGCGGCGGCACGCTGCGGAACATGACGTCCTCGGAACCGGGCGGAACGAATTCAGCTTCGTGACATCCGAACTCGGGCACACCCTCCAGGGCGCGCTTCCGCGGGGGTAACCGTAAAAGTCACACTGAGCGAAATCGGGTCGTCAACTCGGCGGTCCGGCACCGGAATTCGCCCGGTCTGGGACCGCTAGTGATGCCCGTCCCGGGACGCCGGCTCGACCGTCGCGATCTTGCTGAAACCACTGACGGTGAGGACCCGGACAAGTAGCGGATGGACGATGACCCGCAAGTCGTCGACCTCGTCGGCGTGATCGAACAAGGCGTTGATACCCGCACTGTCGACGTACTTGACCGCGCTGAGATCGATGGTGATCGGCCCGCGGGTTCCGCCGTTGGCGGCCACGAGTGCGCGCTTGAACACCACGATGTTGCTGAGATCGATCTCTCCGGTGGCTGTCACCCGCGGAGTCCCGTCGGTGCAGCGATCGGTGTTGAGGCGCAGGGGTGTAGCCATTACGTGATCCTCGAGTACAGGTGAACTGTCGTGCCCGCTTCGCTGGACTGAATCTTGAAGTCCTCCATCAGGACTCGCATCAGGGAGATGCCGCGACCGCGACTCATCCCGGCTACCGTCGTCGGCGTCTTCCAGACACCGCTGTCGGTGACGGTCACCCGCAGCCGGTCCACGACTGCGGTCGCATGCAGCGAGACGGTGCCCTCCGGCCGGTCGCGGTGACCGTGCTCGATCGCGTTGGCGACGGCTTCGCCGGTGGCGATCAGCACGTCCTGGATCTGATGGGGTTCGACACCCGCCTGGGTCAGCCAACTGCGCAGCGCGGCCCGGCTGCCGGCGAGATGTCCGGCGTCGGCGCTGAATTCCATTGCCAGCGGGGCGGGTTGACGATACAGCAGCATCGCGACATCGTCGGGGTAGCCGCCCGCCGGCTCGAGGCTGGACATCAGATGGTCGGCCACCTCGTCGAGTTCCTGCGAGCGGCCGTCCTGAACGAGATCGGCGGCCCGGGACATCCCATCGTCGAGCGACGTGCCGCGGCGTTCCACCAACCCGTCGGTGTAGAGCAACAGCGTCGCACGCGGCGGCATCGTGACCCGGGTTTCGGGCCGCAGCCACTTCGGCCGCAGCGCCAGCGGAAGTCCGTGCTCGCCGTCCAACAGCACTTTGGTGCCGTCGGCGTGCACCATGATCGGCGGCGGGTGACCTGCGTTGGCGTACACCAGCTCACCGGTGTCGAGCGTGAGCACCGCGCAGAACGCGGTGGTGCAGCGGGCGCCGGGCAGCTGCGCGGCGAAGCGGTCCAAGCCCGCCAAAGCCGCACTGGGACTTGATTGTTCGAGCAACAACGCGCGACACGCGCTGCGCAACTGACCCATCACGGTGGCGGCCGCCAACCCGTGCCCGACACAGTCACCGACGATCAGGGCGACGCGCCCGTCACCGAGGTCGACGACGTCGTACCAGTCGCCGCCGACTTGAAGCGGACGGCTGGCCGGGTGGTACCGGACGGCGATGCCGCCGGGCAGGTGCGACGGACCCAGCATCGCGTGCTGCAGCGCCACTGCGGTTTCGCGTTGTTCGTCCAACTGGTACACGCGCTGCAGACCTTGCCCGAGCCGGCCCGCCAACACGGTCAGCAGAGTGTGATCTGCGGGGGTGAAGGCCCGCTTCTCATCCAGCTGAACCCAGATGACCAGTACACCTCGCGGTTGCTGCAGCGCGATAGCCGCGGTGCCCGCTTCCTCGGTGACGGTGGTGAGCAGGTCTGCGGTGCGCAGCGACTCGATCTGTCGCCGCCGCTGTGCGGGCAGGTCGGCCCACTTGGTCGGCTCGCCGGCGCAGACCAGGTCCGGCGCCCGTCCCCGAGGTGCGTCGCTGGCGAACGTCACCGCCAGGACTCGCCGGGCACGCCACACCCGGCGCAGTTCCTCGGCGGCGCCGCGCAATGCCTCGTCCAACGTATCGGCTTGCGCCAGTTGCTGATTGAGCGCGGCCAGCGCGGTCTGACGCTGCACGATGTAATGCTCGGCCGTCACGTCGCGCAGGGTGCCCACGGTGACCCGCCGCCCGGAGTCGGGATCGGCGGCGTGGTTGAAGCTGACCGCGACCCAGAGCCGATGCCCGTCGCGGAGAACCACCGGAATGGTGAAGGCGCCGTGCGACTGACTCAGCAGCGCGGCGAACGCGGCCTGGGCCTGCCGGTGGGATTCGGGGTCGGTCTCGGCATCCGGCCACCACGGGTAGGTCGGTTCGTAGGGCAGGTTTTCTTGGCCGTAGCCCAGGATTTCAGCGAACGCCGCGTTGATCTCGATGATGACACCGCGCTCGTCGCAGACGAAGAACGCTTCCTGCAGCGAGTCGACCAACGCGGTGCGCCAGCGGGCGTGGTGGCTGCGCAGGCGTGCCAGCTCGACGTTGGCACGCACCCGGGCCAGCAGGTCGGCCGCGACGAACGGTTTGAACAGGTAATCGTCCGCGCCGGCCGTCAACCCCTCGACGGAGGCTTCCTGACCCGCACGCGCGGACAGCAGCAGTACCGGCAACGCCGCGGTGCGCGGATCGCGGCGCAGGGCGGCCAGCAGCTGCAAGCCGTCCAACCCTGGCATCATCACGTCGCTGATCACCAGGTCCGGAAGGCGGGCGCGAATGGCTTCCAGGGCCCGCTGCCCGTCGCTGACGGCACTGACTTCGTAGCCCGCGGCCCCCAGCACGTTCGCGAGATATTCGCGCATGTCGGCGTTGTCGTCGGCCACCAACACGTGTGCCCGGACGGTTTCCACCGGCGCAGAAGTCGTTTCCGTGGCCGGGCCGGGCAGCCAGCGCAACGCTTCCTGCACGAACGGCGCCGCGATCGCGCCACCCGTCGGGGTTGCGTCCGCCGGCGCGGCCAGCTCGTCGGTGGGCAGATGGCTCGCACCGAACGGGAGCCGCACGCTGAACGTGGTGCCGGCGCCTTGCTCGCTGTCGGCGGTGATGGTGCCACCGTGCAAGCCGACCAGTTCTTTGACCAGGGCAAGCCCGATACCGCTGCCCTCGGTGGACCGTGCGCGAGCCGTCTCGATCCGGTGGAAGCGTTCGAAGAGCCTGGGCATCTCCGCGGCGGACACCCCAACCCCGGTGTCGGTGACCGTCACCACCGCCTGACCCTCCGAGGCGGTCACCCGGACGGTGATCGAACCGTCGAAGGTGAACTTCAGCGCGTTGGAGAGCAGGTTGAGTACCACCTTCTCCCACATTTCGCGGTCCACGTACACCGGTTCGTCGAGCGGCGGGCAGTCCACGATGAACGTCAGGCCGGCCTGGTCGATCGCCGAGCGGAACACGCTGGCCAGTTCGGCGGTGGCGGCGGCGAGGTCGACCGGTTCGAAGCGGGCCCGCATCCGGCCGGCCTCGATCCGCGAGAAGTCCAGCAGCGTGTTGACCAGTTTGGCCAGCCGCAGACCGTTGCGGTGCACCAACTCCAGTTCTTGGCGCGCGTACTCGTCGACCCCGGCCGGCCGGCTGCTCAGCTCCTCGACCGGTCCGAGGATCAGCGTGAGCGGAGTGCGGAACTCGTGGCTGATGTTGGAAAAGAACGTGGTCTTGGCGCGGTCGAGTTCGGCGAGCGCCTCGGCGCGCTGTTGCTGGACCTGGTAGCTGCGGGCGCTGGCCACACCTGCGGCGATATACCCGGCGACCAGTTCGACGAAGCCGCGGTAACCGTCGTCGAGTTCGCGGTGCCGGTTCAGCGCGGCCACCAGGAAACCAACGGGTGCGCCGCCCTGTTGCAGCAGCGGCACCACCAGGGCATGGGTGGGCGGCCCGCGCCAGGCGCCGGTCGGCAGGTTCAGCGCGGCGCCGTCGAGCTCGACCAGCTCAGATTCGCCCCGCGTCACGTTTTCCACCGGCCACAACGAAGGGCCCGAACGAGGCACGGTCTGGGGTGCCGCCGGGTGCCCATCGGTGATCCCGCTGAGGCTGGCCAGGTGCGCGTCACCGTTGGCGCCGAACAGGTAGGTCAGGGTGAACGGGAGGTCGTACGGATTGCGGCCGAGTTGCTCGGCGGCGAAGTCGAGCATCTGCCGCTCGGTGCGAACGACGCTGGGATCAGAGCCCAGGTCGCGCATCGTCGCCATGCGACGTTGCGCGATGACCCGCCCGGTGTCCTCGCTGACCACGCACAGCATGCCGACCACGCTGGCCGCGTCGTCGCGCAGCGGACTGTAGGAGAAGGTGTGATACGTCTCCTCGGGATAGCCCGACCGCTCCAGGATCAGCATCAACGCCTCGTCCCAGGTCGACTCGCCGTTCGACAGCACGCGGTCGACCCGGGGGCTGATGTCCGGCCAGATCTCGGCCCACACCTCGCTGGCGGGCCGGCCCAGCGCCCAGGGGTACTTGCGCCCCAGGGTGTCGCGCCGATATGCAGCGTTGCAGAAGAACGTGAGCTCCGGACCCCAGGCCATCCACATCGAAAACTGCGATGAGAGAAGGATATTGATCGCGGTTCGCAGGCTCTGCGGCCATTCGTCGATCGGGCCCAGCGGGGTGGACGACCAGTCGACGGCAGCTAGATCTCGTCCGATCTCCTGGTCTGCACGGAAGACCACTGACATCCCTCTCGAGCTCTGGCCGACCCCAAGCTGACATTATCGGTAGCAAACGTGCACTGGCTGCTCAATGCAGTCGAAAACATACATACACCTCACTCCTTGGCCGCAGCCAGTGGGGTGGCGATGTCTTCCAGTGACTTCCCTTCGGCGTCGACGGCCAGGAACCAGGCGACCAACCCCCCGGCGATCATCACCCCCGCGCCCAGCAGATAGCCCACGAACAACGGCATCGGCTTGGAGCCGTCGCCGATCAGCGCGCCGTAGATAACCGGTCCGAGGGCACCGAAGCACTGCGCGATGGCGAAGAACACCGCGATTGCCTTTGCCCGGACCTCGAGCGGGAAGATCTCGCTGACGGTCAGGTAGCCCGCACTCGCCCCGGGTGAGGCGACGAAGAAGATGACGCACCAGGCGATGGTCTGGGTGAGACTGTTCAGCACCCCGGCTTGGAAGAGGACGGCGCTGACCGCCAGCAGCAGGCCGGACAGCACGTAGGTGCCGGTGATCATCTTGCGGCGGCCGATGGTGTCGAAGAAGTGCCCGAGAGTCAACGGTCCCAACAGGTTTCCGACGGCGAACGCGATGAGGTAGAGCGGGGTCGACGCCGCCGGGACGTCGTAGAACTTGCCCAGTACCAACGTGAAGGTGAAGAAGATGGCGTTGTAGAGGAACGACTGACTGATCATCAGCGTGGCGCTCAGCACGGCGCGGCTGGGGTAGACGCGGAACAACACCCGCGTCAGGGTCAGGTAGCCGATCTTCTGGGCGGGCAACAACTCGATCGCCTTCGTTTCATCGACCGGGGGCAGTTTGGCGCCGGTGGCTTGGATGGCGTGCTCGATGAAGGTGATGGTGCGTTCGGCCTCTTCGGCCCGGCCGTTCATCACCTGCCATCGCGGGCTCTCCGGCAGATGCCGCCGGACATACACGATGACCGCGGCCAACACCGGGCCGATCAGGAATGCGAGCCGCCAGCCCAGGCTGAGGTTGATGGCCTTGAGGAAGACGAAGGTGCCCAGCGTGCCCAGGATCGCGCCGGCCCAGTAGGTGCCGTTGACCGCGATGTCGACACGGCCGCGGAAGCGGGCCGGGATCAGTTCGTCTATTGCGGAGTTGATGGCGGCGTACTCCCCGCCGATGCCCATTCCGGCGATGAATCGGGTGACGTACAGGAAGAGCAACCAGCCGAAGTTGTTGCCCAGGGTGAACGCTGTCAACGCGCTGCCGAACAGATAGACACCCAGCGTGACGGTGAACAGATTGCGTCGGCCCAGCTTGTCGGACAGATGCCCGAACAACAACGCACCGAACACCTCCCCGCCCAGATACACGGTGGCCAGCAGGCCGACAGCCGCCGACGACAGATGCAGCGTCTCGGGCTCGGTGAGCGTTTCGGCCACCGCGCTGGCGACCGTGATCGTCAGTCCGTCCAGGACCCACGCCACGCCGAGCGCCACCACCAGCCGGGTATGGAACGGCGACCACGGCAACCGGTCGATGCGGGCGGGGATGAGACTGCGGATCGGACCCGTCACGTCAGCGGACACGCGCGGCTCCTCGGGACTCGGCACACGTTCGCGTTCCCGTCACCGGAGGGGCGAAAACATCTGGCTCAGTGGTCGCCCTGTTCGGGGCTGAGCGCTTTCAGCAACTCAACGATCTGCTGCTGTCCGGCAGCGGCCCCGTCCAACTTGCCGCGCATCTCGGCGAAGCCGCGGTCCATCTCGGCGAACCGCCCGTCGACGTGGGTGCGCAGGTCGACGAAATCCTCGCGGAGCGCGTTGAAGCTCGCCGCGGTGGCTTGGCGGAAGTCGCGGAACTCGCGCCGAACCTCGCCCTGGAATTCGCTGAGCTCGCCGCGAACGCCACGCAATTCTTCGCGGAACTCACTGACGTCCCGATCGGCCGCTCCGGCGAGCACCCTAGCCGCCGCCGCGTCCTGCTCACTGGCCCTGACCCGGGAAGCCAGGCCGCGGACCTCGTGTTCGAGAGCGGTGACGCGTGATTCGAGATCCTCAGAAGGCATGAATCGAGCCTAACGACTATCTGCCGGAGGACAACTCACGTAGACCCGTTCGCCGGTGATCAGGTCCGCCTCGTCGAAACCGAAAACAGCCCACAGCCGGACCTCGAACGGTTCGCCCGTCGCGACTGGTGTGCCGCGCAACCAGAACTCGATCAGGACGTGATCGTCGTCGAGAGGGACGAGGTCGATGAGTTCGTTGCGTTGATCGGGCACCATCGAGCGGCCCTCGATCCAGTAGCGCATCACCTCGTCGGCACCGTCGAACACCGTCCCACCGGGCAACTCGTAGCGGGGGTGACTGAACGTCGCCATCGTCCGGTCCCACTCCTGGGAGTTCTCGCTCTGCATGTGCTCGATGACGACGGCCCTGCGGCGCTCTTGCCGGTCGGCTTCGGCCATCGGCATTCCTTTCACGAGTTGCCATTCCTTTCACGAGTTGCTCAGTGCGACAACGAGATTGATGGTAACCGCCAGGATGACCGCGCCGAAGACATAGGAAAGCAACGCCTGGCACAGCGCGATACGACGCAGCTGCGTTGTCTCCAAGCTCGTGTCGGACACCTGATAGGTCATGCCGATGGTGAACCCGATGTAGAAGAAGTCCAGGAACCGTGGGCTTTCGTTGCCGTTGAAATTGATGCCGCGACCGTCGTTCGAGTAGTAGATGTCGGCATAGCGAATGCTGAATACGGTGTGCACCACGCACCACGCGGCGGCGATGCTGACCACGCCGACCGCGGCGGCGATGTCCTTCTCCACGCCGGCTTTGGAGCCCGCGACCAGCAGAAGTCCCACGCCGCCCAGGCTCGCGACACTGGCCGCCAAGATGATGGCGTCGGTGAACCACCCGCGCGGCGGATCCTCAGGCTCCACCCGGTCCCGCGTCGCGTCGGCGTCCATCGGCAAGACGACAATCCACGTCCAGACCAGGAAGATGGACGCCGCGGTGATCCACCCGACGCTGGGCGCATACCGCCAGCCAGCCAACACATGCACCAGCACCGCAGCCACGGCTCCGGCCAGAGCCGCCACCAGCAGCCGAATCACCCCGACGCGCAAACCGAACACCCTTAACGGGCGTCGGGCTGCAGTGCCGTCAGAGCCCCGGCGCTGAACCTCGCCAGTTCTTCGGCCTCGTCCCGATCGAGGGCCGCCGCGAAGATCTCGGCCATTCGCCGATTGGTCGCGCGCTCGACGTCGGCGTAGCGGTCCCTCTTGTCCGCGCCGTCGGCGAACGGCTCCGGCCAACCGAACATCGTGGTGTATTGGTGACCCTTGTTGAGCATGTGGGCTTCGACCGGACTGATGCCCGAGTCGCTGAGAGCGTCGAAATGCACGCCCGCGCGAAGTTCGCGCAGGACGAACATCACCTGCAGCGCGCGGGCGGGCGCGTCGTCGGCCAGCGGCATGGTGCGCCAGCCGTCATACAGTGGCAGGCCGGCGGACGGCGTCGCGGCGATGATCTTCTCCCCCAGTTCGGCCACGCGGTCCATCCCCTCGACGCCGGTCAAGTGCCGTCGCGCGAAGCCTGCGACCTGGTCCCAGTAGCGTTCGGCCGCACCGGAAGCGCCGCGCACCGCGACACCTTCGTCCCATAACGCCGAAAGCGAGGCGGGCTCGAACACCGCGAACGCCGAAGCGACCGTCTGGCCATCGGTCTCACCCAGCACGCCGCCGCGACCGGCGACATATCCGGCCAGCGGGTTCTCGTAGCCGGCCGCGATGCTTTCGGCGAATGTCTCCGGATGCAGCATGAAGAGCGCGACCGCCTTCTCGATGGGAGCTCCAGCGGCGCGGGCCGCCTCCGACATGTCGTCTGGGCTCATGCGGATCCTCCTTTGTGGGCTAACCGACCGCCTCTGTCGAGGTGGCCAACGGCAAAGCTGCGTCAACCGGCGTGAGTTCCGCGGAAAGACCTGCCGCACACCGTATGTCAACGAACGCTTCGATCATCGCATCGGTGGCCTCGTGCGGGTCAGCCAGGGTTACGTCGTCGGTCAACACCGAGATTGCCAGTTGGTCGACGTAGCTCCAAACCGTGATGTTCATGCCGCTGCCGGCGACGATCGGTCCCACGGAATAGATCTCGCTGACGGTGGCGCCTTCGACATCGCCCCGCTGCCGCGGGCCCGGCACGTTCGAAACGGTCAAATTCATCACGCTTGCCGACTCGACACGTCGTGCCTGGGTGCGAAACAGCTTCGGCGCCAACGACGGTGGCAGGTAGGACATCCAGGCCGGCAGCACGGTGGGGCCCAGCAGGTGGTGGTTCTCTTTGGCGATCTTGGTGGACACCGAGGTCAACTTCACCCGCTCGAGCGGATCCTCGACATGTACCGGCAGCGACGGCGTCATGTAAGTGAACTCGTTGCCCGCCAACCGATCTGGGGAGGTGTTGTAACTCACCGGCACACCGGCGATCAACGGGGCATCGGCCCGCCCGTCGTAACGCAGCAGCAGCCGTCGCAGCGCGCCGGCCACCATGGCCAGCACGACGTCGTTGAGCGTCACGCCGAGGTGCCTGGCGGTCGCCTTGACGTCCGAGAGCGCCAACGGCGCGGTCGCAAAACGGCGCCCCGGGGTCACCCGGTGGTTGATGAAACTCTGCGGCGGGGCGAAATTGCGGGCGAGGTCGGGGTGCGCGCCCCGTTCCCTGGCCCGGCGCCGGACCCGGGTGACACCGGCGCTCGTCTCGCTGACCAACCGGGGCAGCTTGCGGACCAGACCGGCGTGGTCGCGGGCGGCGGCGCTGAGCAGGTTGGCGCGGGTCGGCAGGTAGGTGGTGCCGGCGGGGTGCGGATCGTCGGGGTGTTCGCTCGCCATGGCCAGGGCCATCTGGTTGGCCGAGGCCACGCCGTCGGCCAGTACGTGATGGACCTTGTGGATGATGGCGATCCGGTCGTCCGAGAGACCCTCGGCGACGTACATCTCCCACAGGGGACGAGACCGGTCCAGCGGTGTGGTCGCGATGTGCCCGATCAGCTGATCCAGTTCGCGCCGGCCGCCGGGGGCGGCAACGCGCGCGCGGCGCAGGTGGTAGTCGAAGTCGATGTCGTCGTTGGTGATCCACATCGGGTGGTGCAGCTTCAGCGGGATGTCCACGAGCTGGTAACGCAACGGTTCCAACGCCATCAACCGTGGATAGGCGATCCGTCGGAACAACTCAAAGCTGAAGTCTCCCTTGAACTTCGAGATATCAAGCACACCGATCTTCAGTGTGTGCATGTGGATCTCGGGTGTCTCGCTGTACAGCATCAAGGCGTCCACGCCGTTGAGTCGCTTCACATTCCCGCCCGTTCGTCAGCACCGTCGGATGGTGTTACCCCATTCCACCCCTTTCTATGAGGTGCCGCCAGAACCCCGTTCGGCCAACCGCGACCACATCGGTAGAAGTCCGACGCTTGAAGATCGCTCTGCCGCGGGCTTGCAGGACCTAGCCTTGAGGTATGTCAGATCGAGCTCGCGAGCGAGCAGCGCAACGAGCTGCCGAGCTTGCTCGCCGGCGCGAGCGGCTCGAGGCAGGGCAGCCGGTCACCGCGGACGATGTGGCGTTGGAGATGCGCCGCGCCAAGGAGGCGCATCAGCGCGCCGAAGAGGCTCATCAGGCGGCGGCCGCCCGGCATGACAAGTCAGCCGACGTGCACGAGCAAGCGGCCGAGGTCCACGACCACGCCGCCACACACGGCCACGCCGACGCTTCTGCGCACGAAGCCCGCGCGCAGATGCACCGCCGGGCCGCGGCCGATGACCGAGCCGCCGCGGAACGCAGCCGACGGGAAGCCGAGGCCGAAGAAAGCTAGGTTGCGTCCCGGCGACCCTGGCTGAAGCGCCGTCGCGCGTCCTTCGACGAAGCCCTACCGAGACTTTCGGGCACTTCGGAAATTCTGCGTCCTGACTGCGGCAACGCACCTAGAGTGTGGCCTGGCGACGGGTCCGTTCCCTGCCGGGTAGGAGTCGATTCGTCCTGAGCTGATCGGAGGACGGTCACATGTCATATCTGATTGCGACGCCGGAACTCGTTTCGGCAGCGGCTACGAACTTCGCCAGTATCGGTTCCCTCCTCACCGAGGCCAACACGGCAGCGCTGGCCGCGACGACGGATGTGCTGCCGGCGGCCGCGGACGAAATCTCGGCAGCCATCGCCGCGTTGTTCGACAGCCACGGTCAGACTTATCAGGCGCTGAGCGCGCGTGCCGCCGCCTTTCATTCCCAGTTCGTGCAGCTCCTCGACGCGGGCGCCGGCGCCTACGCGGCCGCCGAAGCGACCAACGCCGGACAGGTTCTGCTGGATGTGGTGAATACGCCTACCCAGCTGTTGCTGGGGCGTCCATTGATCGGCGACGGTGCCAGCGGCGCCCCGGGAAGCGGAGCTAACGGCGGTGCCGGTGGCCTGCTGTGGGGCAACGGCGGCAACGGTGGTTCAGGAGGCGCCGGTCAGGCCGGTGGCAACGGCGGCAGCGCGGGGTTGTTAGGTAACGGCGGGTCCGGCGGCGCGGGTGGATCGGGCCAGTCTGGCGGCGCGGGTGGCAGCGGCGGGTGGTTGAACGGCAACGGCGGCAACGGCGGAGCGGGCGGCGCCGCTACGGCGGGCATCAGCGGTGGCATGCCGGGGCGAGGCGGTGATGGCGGCAGTGCCAACCTCTTCGGCGCCGGCGGCGCCGGCGGTCAAGGCGGTACCGGCCTGGCCGGCGCAAATGGTGTCAACCCAGTCATCACCGGGCAAGGCGCAACCGGCAGCACCGGCAACAGCATCTTCGGCAGCACCACCGGCAGTGCGTTCGGCTTCAACGGCGGCGACGGCGCCGACGGCGGTCTGGGTGCCACCGGAGGCACCGGCGGTACCGGAGGCAGCGTCATCGCCGACGGCACCGGCACCGGAGCCGCAGGCAATGGCGGCGCCGGCGGCTCCGGCGGCAACGGCGGTGCCGGCGGAACCGGCGGGAACGGCACTGCGCTCGGCGGCAGTGCGTTCGCCAGCGCCGGCACCGGTGGCAACGGGACCAACGCGTTGGCGTCCGGGGGTACGGGTGGCGGCGGCGGCGACGGCGGGCGGGCCACGGCGTTCGGCGGCGGTTCCGGCGTCGCGGGCTTCGGCGGCAACGGTGGCGGCGGCGCCGCGGGCGCGTCCGGCGGCACCGGTGGCACGGGCGGCACCGGCGGCAACGGCGGTCACGGCGGGATGCTGATCGGCAATGGCGGTGCCGGCGGCGCCGGGGGTACCGGCGGACTCGGAGGCACGGGCGCGGGTGGCGGTCTAGGTGGCGCCGCCGGCAACGGGGGGCAGGCCACCGGGGCGGTCAATGCCTTCCAAGTCGTCGGCGGCCAGGGCGGCGACGGTGGCGACGGTGCATCCGGCGGCACGGGCGGCACCGGCGGCGTCGGCGGAACGGGCGGCAACGGCGGCACCGGTGGACTGTTCGGTGACGGCGGCATCGGCGGCGACGCGGGCCGCGGTGGCTCGGGAGGCGAGGGCGGCAGCGGAGGTCGTGGTGGACCCGGCGGCAGCGGGGGTAATGCCTCAGCCAGCTCGGGCAGCACAACAACCGATGGCGGCTCCGGCGGCGACGGCGGCGACGGCGGCGACGGTGGTAACGGCGGCAAAGGTGGCGGCGCCGGCACAGTCGGTCTCGGCGGCGCCGGTGGCCTCTTCGGCGAACTGGGCGGCAACGGCGCCGCGGGTACCGGCGGCGCAGGCGGAGCCGGGGGTGGCGGCGTCAACGGCGGCGCCGCCGGAAGCTTCGGCACCGGGCAGTCGCCGGGAAACAACGGCACCGCCGGCAACCCGGGCGACAACGGTTTGCCGGGTCAGAGCGGTTGACTTTCCCCGCACTGAACGATCGGAGCCTGGTCAGCCGTTGAGGATCTCGGTGATCCCCTCCCGGTAGGTCGTGATTCGGAAATCGGGGAATCGGCGGGCGAATTTGGATGAGTCGAAGATGTTGTCGTCGCGGTAGCGCGGCAGCAGCTCGGAGGCTTCCTTGACCGCGGGATTGACCCATCCGCCGACCCGAAACGCGATCTCCGGGACCGTCGTGTAGCGGATGTCGCGACCGGTGACGCCGGAAGCGATGTCGATCATCTGTGCGTAGGTGAGTCGTTCGGGATCCGTTGGCAGGTGCCAGGTCTGGCCGAAGGCGTCAGGGGTGTTGCCGATCAGTCCCATGCCGCGGCTGGCGTCGGGGGTCCAGATCAGGGTTCTTCTGGTATGGGCGTTGATCGGGATCATCGGCCGCTTGCCCCGCTTGATCCGGTCGAAGACGGCGGAGTTGGTGAGGCTCTTGGTTTTGCCGGGGCCGTAGAACTCGGGCGCCCGGCAGATGACGGCTTCGATTCGGTCGGCGCGCATCTCCTCGATCACCATATTCGCGATCTCAGACCGGACAGCCGCTTTGCGGCCGCTGGGCTGGAAGGTGGTGTCTTCGGTCTGCGCGGTGGAGGTCCGTGGATACATGTAGGTGTTGTCGAAGAAGACCAGCTTGGTGCCGTGTCTGCGGCAGGCGGCGATGGTGTTGGCCATCATCACTGGAAACCGCTCTTCCCACAGTGTCGAGTCGATCGGCAGCCCGACGGTCAGGTAGGCGATGTCGCTGCCGGCGACAGCGTGCGCCGCGGCGTCGGCATCCATCAGGTCAGCGGGGAACAGCTGATCGGTGTCGTGCAATCTGGCGGGGTTGCGACTGACGAGGCGGATGTCCTCGGTGACGTTGTCGTGGAGGTAGCGGGTGAGTTCCTCGGCGATCTGACCGTTGGCACCCAGAACGGTCTGCATTGCGTATTCCTACTGGTTCGGGTCGGGCTGATTGACGTCGGTCGGCGGACTGCTGTGTCGTCTCGTGGGAAACGACACGGGCACCGGGATGTGCAGGGCGTTTTGGCACTCGGTGAAGACGTCGAACCGGATGGGTCTGATCGGCTTGAGCGAGCGGACGTCGTCGGCCAGCCGCCCCGAGTCCAACTCCAGCGGGACGTCTCTCGGCAGCAGCGTGCTGCCGACGGCAAGGGTGTTGGTCTGGCTCAGCGTCGCGTGCCAGCCGCCGTTCAATTCCGTGTACGAGATCAGCGTGGAGATCTTGGTACCGCTGGCTACCCGCTTCTGCCGCGGGGTGGCGACGTCGATCGCGATGTCGGTGCCGCCGCCGTCGTTGGCCACCCGCGCCCTGGTCCGTCGCTCGTCGATCTCGACGTCGATGTCGGTGAGCCATTTCGGGAAGCCGTAGCCGTCGTGGCCGCGGACTCGGGCGATTTCGGTGTTCACCGGCAGCGACAGGACGTAGGCGTGCAGCGAGTCGTTGGCCAGGGACGAGAGGAGGTCGGCGACACCGAGGCTGCCGTGTCGCGGGGGTCGGACCGCGATGCCGACGGTGGCCTCGGTGTAGAAGTCGATGTCGCACACGTCGTAACGGAAGAACACCACGGAGAACAGCCCGATCCCCGGAGCGATCTGCAGAGGAACCAGCTCACCGGGCAGCCGGGACCGCAGCGCCTTGGTCGGGGCGACGTAGGTGATCTGGGCCTTCGACATCGCATAGTAGAAGTTCGGCGTACGAGTCGGTCCGATCTGGGACTGGACCTGCGTCTTGGGCAGCGTCCGGAAGAAGTCGACACTGCGCACGCGCGGATCCGCACTGACGACGTCCAGGTCGGTGTCCATGCGGTAGCGGTCGTACAGTCCGCCCTTGGGCACGGTGACCCTGCACTCTCCGAAATCGACTTCGACCAGGTCCTCGACCGTGCCGTCGTCACGTCCGGTGCTCGACGCCATCACGACCCCTTTTCCTATGTGTGCATTGCATACATAGGGACGATAGGATCCCATGTGAGCGGTGTCAACATCGCCGTTTGGGGCGCGGCGGTACGACACGCCATGCTTGAGGTCGGGCAGGGCGAGGAGGTACGAACACAGCCATGACGACGACCGCGAAGCGCAGCTACCATCACGGCGACCTGCGCGCCGCGCTGCTGACGACGGCGATGGGCATGCTGGAGCGGGGTGAGCAGTTCTCCATTCGCGCTGTAGCCCGCGAGGCCGGCGTCTCCCCCACCGCCCCGTACCGGCACTTCCCCGATCGCGAGGCGCTGGAATCCGCACTGGCGGCGCAAGGCCTGCGCGACTTGAGGGCCGACCTCACGCGCGGCCGCGAATTGCCTTGCACCACCGATGAACTGGCCGACTTAGGCGTCGCCTACGTCGAGTTCGCGATCCGCCGACCCGCACTGTTCCGGCTGATGTTCGGCAACGAGTGCGACCACGAGAGCGACGAGCGGGTGCAGGCGGCGGCCGCGGTGCACGAGCTGCTCGCGACGGCGATCACGCGCGTGTTCCCGGATTCCGATCCCATCGATCTCGCCTTGGGGGGCTGGGGACTGGTACACGGCCTGGCCTACCTCTATCTGGACCGCAAGCTCACCAGTCCGTCGATCGAGGACATCGCCGCGCAGGTTCGCTCGTCGTTCATCGCCGTACTCACTGCGCGGCCCTGATTCGACCGGGCCTCTCGTTGACTCCCCTGCGCACCCGCGCTACCTTGATGTAAGCAATGCATACATTCGGCGTCGAACCTCGGAGCCGCAGAAGTGGAGGGACGCCGTGACTGATCTCCCGCCGTCCGTGACGCCCTACCTCGAACACGAGGCCAGGAAGCTGTGCGAGCAGACCGACCCGCACCCCCGGATCTACGAGGTTCCGCCAGAGCAGGGGCGAAAGATCCTCTCCGACTTGCAGAGTGGCGAGGGCGTCGCGCGTCCCGAGGTCGACGAGGAATGGGTCGAGGTGGATGCCAGCGAGTGGGGCATCGTCCGCACCCGCATCATCCGGCCCAAGGGCGTGGAGGGTTCGCTGCCGGTCGTCTTCTACATCCACGGCGCCGGATGGGTTTTCGGCGACGAACACACCCACGACCGGATCTTCCGCGAGCTCACCGTCGGCGCGGACGCCGCCGGTGTCTTCCCGGTCTATGACCGCGCACCGGAGAAGGGATATCCCACCCAAGTCGAGCAGAACTACGCCGTCGGCCAATGGGTCCTCGAGCACGGAGCCGACCACGGACTCGACACGTCACGCATCGCGGTCACCGGTGAATCCGTCGGCGGCTGCATGTCCGCGGTCTTCGCGCTGATGAACAAGGACCGCGGCGGCATCGACCTCAAGGCGCAGGTGCTGCTCTACCCGGTCACCAATGCGAACTTCGACACCCCTTCGTACCTGCAATTCGCCGAGGGCTACTACCTCACCCGCGATGGGATGCAATGGTTCTGGGACGCCTACACCACCGACGAAACCCAGCGTGCCGAAAAGTACGCCTCACCCCTACAGGCCTCGCTCGACGACCTCGAAGGGCTGCCGACCACACTCGTCATCACCGACGAAGCCGACGTGCTACGCGACGAGGGTGAGCAGTACGCCAACAAGCTCCGCGAAGCCGGCGTCGACGTCACCGCCGTTCGCGTCGCCGGCATGGTCCACGACTTCCTGCTCTTGGACAGCCTCCGCGCCACCAAAGCCGCCATCGTCGCCCGCGGCCTGGCGATCGACGCACTGAAAAAGGCGCTGCACTAGCCATTCCCCGATCACAGCCAGCCGCCATCACTCCACGAGAAAGCCGCCGCCCAATGACCAAGCGCATCCTGAACGTCGTCAGCAACGTCGCCCACTACGACGACCCCGACCACCCAACGGGCCTATGGCTCTCAGAACTCACCCACGCCTGGCACATCTTCGACGAGCACGGCTTTCAGCAGGATCTCGTCAGCCCCGCCGGCGGTGAGGTGCCGCTGGAGCCACGAGCGCTGAAGTTTCCCAACTACGACAAGACCGCCAAAGCCTGGCGCGCCGACCCCGCCAAAATGGCGCTCTTGAGCAACACCAAGAGCCCGAGCGAGATCAACTCCTCCGACTACGACGCCATCTACTTCACCGGCGGCCACGCCGTCATGTACGACTTCCCCAATAGTGAAGGCCTGCAGCGCATCACCCGGGAAATCTACGAACGCGGTGACATCGTTTCGTCGGTCTGCCACGGCTACTGCGGACTGCTCAACACCACACTGTCCGATGGCTCCTACCTCATCGCCGGCAAGGAGATGACCGGCTTCGCCTGGAAGGAAGAAGTCCTTGCACGCGTCGACAAGCTCGTCCCCTACAACGCCGAGGAGCGCGCCAAGGAGCGAGGTGCGCTCTACAAGAAGGCCTTGATTCCCTTCGTGTCCCACACCGTTGTCGACGGCAATCTCGTCACCGGACAGAATCCGGGCTCAGCCAAGGCCACGGCCAAGAAGGTCGCTTCGCTTCTCCGCTAGACCGCCGGCAGCGAAGTGCGCCTCGGGCGGCCAGCGAGGGTCCACCGACAAATTGCTGCGCTCATTGGGTCGGCGCATCGATCACCGGCCCACACAACTTTCCGGGGTCCCTTCTCCCCGACCCGTGCGACTACCACCGTGCTGGTGCTGCAGTGTCCATCGACAGCGGTCGCTCGTAGGAAAGGTCTGTGCGATCGCGCGTGCCCACGAGATATCCCTTGTCAGTGAAGAACGATGACTGTAAAACCCGAGCGTCAGCCAGGAACATTCCCTCGACTGTGGAGCGACGAACGGCTATGCGCCAGTTGCCTTCTCGCCGTTCCAGGCGGTCAATGTAACGGCCTGTTATGAACTGGGCGCTCTTTCCGTCTGGTCCGATCAGCACCACGAGTACGTAGCTTTCCGCATGCGCGGTCGCGCCATCAATTTCACACGTGTGCGTGGTGATGTTGTGGGTGTGCACCCGCGAAGTTTCGGCATGGATTTTGTTCGCCCACTCACTGTAATCAGGTCCTGAGTTCACCGCGTGGCCGTGCTCGTCGACGCCATCACTGTGATAAGCCGAGGTGATCAGGTCGACGTCGTGACGGTCGCAGCCGCGGGCATGACGCGAGATGCAGTCAAGAATTTGCGTGCGATCCATCAGATAGCGAACGTCTCGTCGGAGGGTGTCGGTCTGGACATACATGGTCATGATTTACACCTCTCACGTCGTCGCACGTCAACGCAGCAGACGATCCATGGCACTGTACAAGTGTACAGCACCCCGCGGGTGGGAGAATACAAGTATTCGAACGATCGGAAGCTGATGACGACATCTTCGCGGCGAGTTGGCGCCGAAACGTCCAAGACTCGGGACACCCTTCTTGACTGCGTCGAGAAGATGATGCTCGAGGAGGGTTACGCGAGCGTTACCTATAGGGCGCTGGCTGCGAAGGCTGGTGTCACATCGAGCCTGGTGCAGTATTACTTCCCGAGTGTCGACGACATCTTCATCGCTGCGATTCGGCGCTACGCGGAACGCAATCTGGCATACCTCACGAGTGAGTTGCAGCGCCGCGCCGATGAGCCTCTTCGCACCGTGTGGGAGTACTCGTGGGAAGAAGCCACTGGCGCTTTGATGACCGAGTTCATGGCGCTGGGCAATCACCGCAAGTCCATTCGCAACGAGATTGCCGCAGTGACAGAGGGTGTGCGCAAAGTGCAATTGGACGCGCTAGTGGCAAAGTTTGGTCGGAAGGCGCGTCCGATCGGCGATCTATCACTACCGGCGCTTCAGTTGCTGATGTCCGGGCTGCCGAAATTCATCAACCTTGAAGAGGGCATCGGCGTGAAGTCGGCGCACCGCGAGGTTACCAAGGCGTTCGAGCGTTACATCGATTCCGTGGAACCGCGTGCTAATCCGTCGAGGAAGAAGACGCCGTCGCGACGGCGAGGGAGCGTGCATCAGAAATAGTGTGGCCGGCGGGATCCGAGAAGGCCGGTCCGGTTTGCATGCGCCGCAGCAACTCCCAGTCATCTACCGCAAAACATGCCGCGGTACTAAGTCGTTGATCACCGAATCCGGGCGGGCAGCCACGGTGCAACCAGCCATGCTCCAACATCAGGCGCTGCCACTGGCGCGCCCATGGCGGTATGTCGGCGCGCGACCGTGGACGCGTAGCCGCCGCCTCAGCCACCGAAGCCACACGTTCGTCCAAGAAGACCGTCGACTTGTTCCGAAAGTCTTTACTTCGGTGTCGAATTTGAGTTGCACAATCGTCCCGTCGTGCGCTCAACGCATTACATGCGCGCACTGCTGCCGGGGGTGCACGTCAAAGAGATCGCGATAGGACGGTGGCTGACGGTCACCCTCGTCGACAATGCCATACGTCGCCGCAAGTTCGGCGCCGATCAGCGTCTGGCCACTCAGCGTCATCAGTTCCGGGTCGTTGAAAAGTGCCCAGATGACGTGGCCGGTCAGTTCCGGGGTTTCCGCGGTCTCGAGAATGTGGCCAAACTTCTCAGGGTTGCTTGCAATGATCTTGCGGACCCTGTCGGTGAGCAGTGAGCCCATCCATATCGAAATAGCCGCGATGTCGAATTCTTTGAGGTCGAAGGCCATGTCAGCGGCCATCTTGTCGGTGCCGGCCTTCGGCACTCCGTAAGCGGGTCCGAACGCGTAGTGCACCGCACCCGAAGACGACGAGAACGCCACCAGGCCTTTGCGCTGGGGAAGCATGAGTGGAACAGCAAGAACGGTAGCGACGTAGCTGCTGCGGAGACCGACATCAAGTGTGTCGATGACGTTGAGAGGCTCCTCCCAGAATTTCGTCCGCCCCATCATCTCGTCGCAAATGATGGCCGCGTTGTTGACCAAAATGTCGACGCGGCCCACCTCGTTGCGTATGCGATCAAACAAGTCGCTTACTTGAGCGTCGTCGCCGTGGTCGACACCGACCGCGATCCCGTTGCCGCCCGCCGCGGTGACTTGCGCTGCCGTCTCGTCGATACTGCCCCTGCGCGGCGACTCGTCACCGCTGCGGGTGCGACCTGTCACATAAACGGTGCAACCGTGGCTACCCAACGCGCGCGCGATGCCCGCGCCGGCGCCTCGGCTGGCACCCGTCACCACTGCAATCCGGTTGTCCGACATCGGATTCTCCTCTATGAGCCGGACATCGGCTCTCAGTCCTCGATCTTTGCGGCTTCTTTGAGTTCGGTGATGGGCCGCGCCAGGCCCTGCTGGTCGCAGATACGTTGAAGCCGCTGCACCGTTTCATCCACCCCGGGGCCGGACCGCGGACTGGGCGTGAAGGTGGCGGGCAAATGTCGCATTCCTTGAATCACGCCGATGCTGTCGTAGTGGACAGTCCCTTCAGGCACACACTGGTAGTCCGGCATTCGGTCCAGTACCGCTGTGAGCATCGACTTGAACACTGCACGCGCCACGTTGGACCCTATGCACCGATGAACGCCTAATCCGAAGCTGAAGTGACGGTTGCCTTTTCGATCCAGGACGACACTGTCGGGATCGGCGAACAATGCCGGATCACGGTTCGCCATCGCCCACGACAACCACAGGCGTTCACCCTCCTTGAGTGCGGCACCGGAGATTTCGACGTCCTGGGCGATGGTGCGGGCATCGCCGGGCGCGGGGGTGAAATAGCGCAGGAACTCCTCGGTGGCGGGATTAAGCAGGGTCTCCCGGTCCCGGCTGAGTCGGGTGCGCTCGGAGGGGTGCTGCGCCAACCATTCCAGCGCGTGAGCGGTCAAAGCGGTCGTGGTATCGAAGCCACCGCCGATGAGCAGGTTCAGCATGCCGAGCAACTCGATATCCGGCGGTGCTTCGCCGTCGAGCTGCATTCTGACTAGCGCATCGATGATGCCCGGTCGGGGGTTCTCTCGAATCTGCGCAAGGTTGGTGAAAAGGTCGACGCCCATTGCCATATACAGCTCACGCATGCGGGGGGCTTCTGGCGAGTCGGGTCGTGTGTAGACCAATGCATGCGCGGGTTCGTTGTAGAGAGTCCACTTCTCTAACGGAACTCCGAGCATTGCCAGGGTGAGTACGGCCGGCACTACATTGGCGAGATCGTCGACGAAGTCGATTCGTCCCGCTTCGATGTGGTCGTCGATGCACGCGCGAGTGATCTCGTCGACGAAGGGCTCCCAGCGCTTAACCGCCGCCGGCGACAAATAGGGGTTGAGCACCGTTCGGTAGTAGCGGTGTTCGGGATCATCCATTTCGAGCATCCCGCCGCGGTAATTTTCCGCTTCGACCGTCAACGGTATTGAAATGCCTTTGTATCCTCGGCGTTCGTTGTGGACGTCATGATCATTGGAGACATACGGGCAGCGCGCAAGTTCGAAGACTTCTCGGCCCCCTGCGGCAATCCAGTGGCCGTCGTAGGTGTCCGTCCAGGCGATCGGACACCGCCGATGCATATCGTGGGTGATGTCAAGAAAGTTCTCACGGTAATCATTGGCGTGACGGTCGAAGTGATACGTGGCACCGCTGGTTCCACGAGCGGGACCTGCGTGAAGTGAGCTCACGTCGTCACACCCGTCGCTGGCCGCGCGCGGTGCGCGCAGCGATCTCACGGTCGAGCATGATCGAAATGGCTTGCTCTGGGCAGGAACTGACGGCTTCGCGCGCCGCGGCGTGCTGGTCTTCTGGAACGTCCTCGACGGTGGCGTGCGCGTGCCCATCGACATCATGCAGCTCGAACGATTCGGGTGCGATCATGGCGCACAGGGTGTGGCCTTGGCATCGTGATGGATCGACGTGGACTCGCACGTTACCTCCTCGTATTGCGCGACAACGGTTTACGTATTTCAGTCAAATGACAGCGCCACCGTTTACTCCGATTACCTGCCCGTTGACGTAGCCGGCTCCTTCGGAGCACAGAAATGAGCAGACCGCTGCTACTTCCTCGGCCACGCCAAGGCGACCGGCAGGGATGGCTTGTACGAGCGTCTCCGTGCCGGGAAGTTTGCCCTCATCTTGTCGCTGTCGAAGCATTGGTGAATCAATGACGAACGGTGGCACGGTGTTGGCTGTAATGCCTTTGCGGGCGTAATCCAAGGCGATCGTCTTTGTCATCGCGATGACCCCGCCCTTGGTGGCCGAATAGTGCCCTTGTCGAGGAGCGCCCTGCTGCCCTGCTGCGGAGGAAATAGTCACGATGCGGCCCCATCTGGCGGCCACCATGTCAGATAGGGCATTACGGATACACAGGAAGGTGCCGGTGAGATTGACCGCTAGGTATCGGTTCCACTCTTCCAGAGTGATCTTGTCGAAACGTGTGAAACCCGCAATCGCCGCGCTGGTCACAAGGATCTCGACGGGCCCGAGTGAGTTGCGGACGTCGGCGAACGCGGCCTCTACCGCAAGCTCATCAGACACGTCAGCATCCCGGGGAAAAGCCTTGCCGCCCAGGTCATTTATCTCGATGGCGACTTTCTCAGCACTTTCTGGATTTACGTCCACCAAGCCCACACGATGCCCGTCGGCCGCTAGTTTCAGGCTGATCGACCGACCCAGCCCAGACCCCGCGCCAGTCACTATGGCTGTTCGGCTCACCGCACCACTTTCTGAAGAGATCATTACTCGATGCTGTACGAATGTATAGCGTGCCTACCGGGGAACACAAGCACGTATCCGCGAAGCAGGCTCGTACGCCTAGACCCCCGCCGGACCCGGCGCTCCGTGCATATAGAGCGTTTGACCCGAACAGAAGCTCGATGCGTCGGATGCAAAAAACAGCACCCCGTAACCGATCTCATCGGGTTCACCGAGCCGGCCCAACCCGTTGGTCATCGCGATAGCCTCCGGATCCAGGCCATAGCGCGCCGCGTCGTCGGTCAAGGTAGCGGCCCGCACCGCTCCGACCGCAATAGCGTTGACCCTTATGCCCTTCTTGGCCCAAGCGGCAGCCATTGACCCCGTCAGGTTGTTGACGGCCGCCTTTGCTGCGCCGTAGGGCGCAGCCTGCGGCATCGCCAGCAAGCTTGCCCCAGAAGAGATATTGACGATCGCCCCTTTGCCCTGAGTCATCATCTGCCTGGCGGCCGCTTTGGAAAGGTGCCAGACCGCTTTGAAATTGAGGTCCAGCACTGTCTCGAAATCGTCATCGGGCCACTTCATGATCGACTTCGTTTCCGCCCCACCAGCACAATTGACCAGCACGTCAAGCCGGCCAAACTCGGCCACTGCCGCATCGACCAGGCCGCGACACGCCTCTGCAGTAGTGACATCCGTGGAAACCGCAAGCGCACGGCGACCCATCGCCACCACTTCCTGCGCCGTCGATTCGAGCGGCTCGGGGCGACGGCCGGCCAATACCAAATTGGCGCCATACTCGGCTAGTGTCACGCGTCTGAATTTGGTTTACGGGTGTGGGGCATGATT
>NZ_JCALCN010000038.1:0-37401 GCF_059812345.1 Mycobacterium sp. NGS59 | reverse complement strand
GCCGAGAGCCGCCAGCCGCTCAGGGCGGGCCAGCGGGTGATGTTGGCGGCCACCAACGCATCCACCCGGGCCAGCACCTGGGGGTCCTCGATCAGATCGGTGCGCGAGACCACCGTGGCGAACGCCGAGAAACCGATGTCCCCGCGCTCGAACACCGCCGCGGTCTGGGGCAGGCGTTCCCCCATGGCGCGGGCATAGTGGACTTTGCCCGAGGCCCAGGACTGGCTGATCTTCAGGCCTGCGGCCACTTCGGCGGCCACCGCGGCCGTGGTGTCGATCGCCCACGCCTGGGTTTCGGCGCTGCGGGAGAGCCGATAGCTAAACAGCTGCCAGATCGCGGCCAGCTGGGTGGCCTCGGCCTGGTTGATCAGCCGATCGGCGTTTTGAATATGGGTCATCCACGCCGTGGACGCCGCGGTGGTCTCGCTCAACGCCTCCCGATGGGCGAACACCGCCCCCATCGACTCCTCGAACTGCGCCACCTTCGCCGCGGCAGCAGCCTCCGGATCCGATTGTTCGAACATACGTTCGATACTACCACAGGTTGCAGAAGGCCGCGAACCCCCAGTGCATGCGGGCCGACCGTGGGGGCACTCATTAGGCTGCCGCGCATGAAAGCAGTCGTCGTCGGCGCCGGAATCGCCGGACTTGCGGTCGCCAGCGGACTGCAGCGGGCGGGCTGGGAAGTCCAGGTCCTGGAACGGTCGGCCGATTCGCAGCCGCCGCGCGCCGGATTGTCCATCTTCGGCAACGGTTTTCGGGCTCTGGACGAGCTCGGCCTCGGGCCGGCCGTCCGGGCGATCTGCGCCGACGTGCCCCCGTTCACCAAGTCGGGCATCCGCAAACCCGACGGCGGGTTCGTCGTCACGTTCGACAAGGCGGCATACGAGCACCTGCGCGCGGTCGACCGCACCGAGCTGCACGCGGCGCTGCTGGGCACCCTCGCCCCCGGCACCGTGCAGTGGGGACAGCGCGTCATCGAGGTCAGCGACGGAGCCATCCGGACCGACGACGAGAACGTCGCCGCCGGTGCAGACCTAATCGTCGGAGCCGACGGCATCCGCAGCCGGGTCCGCGCGAGCCTGCCGCAGGACCGCCCGACCCGCCGTTGCGGCTACGGGGTGTGGCGCGCTCTCACGTCCCGGCCCGTGCCCATCGGCGAGGGCGGCGAGACGTGGGGTGCCGGCGAGCGATTCGGGCTGGCCCCCCTCAAGGACGGCCGGGTGTATTGGTTCGGTGTCGCGGACTGCGCGAAAAACGAAACCGGCGTCGAAGCTCTCGACGAGGTCCGAACCCGCTTCGGTCACTGGCACGAGCCGATCGCCGAACTGATCGATGCCACCGATCCCGGGGCCGTCCACTACACCCACGCCGAAGAACTCGAGGGACCGCTGAAGTCCTACGTGCACCGCAACGTCGTGCTGATCGGTGACGCGGCGCACGCAATGTCGCCGAATCTCGGCCAGGGCGCCAACCAGGCACTCGAGGACGCCGCAACCCTGTGTGCCCTACTCACCAACCAGGATCTGGGTCAGGCGCTGCAGAGATACGACCGGCTCCGTCGTCCCCGCACCCAGCGCATCGCGCGCGAATCGCACGCCATCGGCATCGCCGGCCAGTGGCGTCATCCGCTGCTGGTCTGGGCACGCGAAACGGGCATGACACTGGTTCCGAACTGGATTTTCAGCCGCCGGACTCTCCGACTGCAGGAATGGAAAACGTCCACCTAGAAAATTAACGGTGTGTAAGGTTAGCCTGTCCTGCACCAAATCTGCGTCGCGACTTTCCCAGGGGCCTTACACATGCTGATCGAGATGACCGGCGTCAGCAGGACCTATCAGCGGGGCCAGGAGCTGGTCAAAGCGGTCGACAACGTCACCTTGTCCCTCGGCACCGAGAAGCTGGTGGCCATTACGGGACAGTCGGGTTCGGGCAAGAGCACGCTGCTGCACCTCATCGGTGGCATCGACCGTCCCGACCAGGGCTCGATCACGGTCGACGGCGAGGAGCTGTCGCGCAAGAGTGACGACGAACAGTCCGAATACCGGCGCCGCAAGGTGTCGTTCATCTTCCAGTTCTTCAACCTGCTGCCCACGCTGACCGCCTGGGAGAACGTGGCCATGCCCCGGGTGCTGGACGGGTCGTCGATCAAGGAGGCCCGCCGGGACGCCTGCGAATTGCTGGAGATGGTGGGGCTGGGCGACCGCATCGATCACAAACCCTTCCAGTTGTCCGGGGGTCAGATGCAGCGCGTCGCCATTGCCCGCTCGCTGATCATGAAGCCGGGTGTGGTGCTGGCCGACGAGCCGACCGGCAATCTGGATTCGGAGTCCGGCAAGAACATCCTTGCGTTGTTGCGCAAGATCGCCGACGAGGGCGCGTGCTCGGTGCTGATGGTGACGCACGACCCGACGATCGCGGCCGCCGCCGACCGCGAAATCGTCATGCGTGACGGCAAAGTCGTCGAATCCGCATGATCGCCCGCTTCAGGCTGCTCAACCTGCGCTACGCGGTTGCGCACTGGAAACGATCGTTGAGTTGCGTTGCGGCGGTGATGATTGCGACCGCGTTGTTGGTGGCCATCGCCGGAATTTACAGCTCGTTGACCAAATCGGTGGCGACGATGTCCGAAGACCTCTACGGCAGAGCGGCTTTCGAGGTCACCGGCGCGGCCGACAGTGGTATGCCCGAATCGCTGGTCGCCGAGTTGCACGCGGTCGACGGGGTGGCCGCCGCCGAGCCGATCGTGAAGGCGACGGTCAATGCTCCCCGTTCCGGCACAACGCTTCTCGGTGTCAGCCCCGATATCCGGGTGCTGGACAACCGGGTGGGCAACGAACTGGTGCAACAGGCCGATCAGAGCAAGCTGGCCGGCGGCGCGATCGCCGGCCCCGGCCTGGGCACCGCTGCCGGCGCCCAAGTGGAAGTCAACAACACCCGTGTGAACGTGGTTTTCGTGCCCAAGGGGGATCTCGCCGAGAAGTACAACGCGGGAGACTATTTGATCGTCCCGCTGCCGATGGCGCAGCAGCTGCTCAACCAACCCGGCCGGGTGACGTCGGTGTTCGTCGTGGCCAAGCCGGGCGCCGACCTCAAAGCGTTGAGCGCCGATCTGGTTCGGGTGGTCGATCACCGCGCGGTGGTCGCCGAACCGCAGTTCCGCGTCGCCCAGACCGACAACTCCGTCTCGCTCACCCGCGACACCTTGCTACTGGTCGGTTCGATCGCCCTGGTGGTCGCGATGTTCATCGTCTTCAACACCATGAATATGGCTGTGGTGCAACGCCGTCCGATGATCGCCACGCTGCGCGCGCTGGGCGCCAGGCGCGGACAGTTGGCCAAGGACCTGCTGCTCGAGGTGGCCCTGCTCGGCTTTCTCGGTGGCTTGCTGGGGGCGCCGCTGGGTGCGGCGATGAGCTTCCTGGCGATCAAGCGTCTGCCGCCGTTGATGCTGCAGTCGGTCGACGTCAAACCGGACTACTTCTTCCCGGGAACCGCGATCACAGTGGTGATCTCGCTGGGGATCGTGGCCTGCGTGCTGGGCGCCGCCTGGCCGGCGATGATGGTCTTCCGGGCATCGCCGATCGCCGCGATGCGACCGGTGGAACTGGAAAGCCTGGGTGCCGACCGGAACCGCCCGCATTGGCTCGGGGTGGTCGTCGGGGCGCTGCTCACCGGCGCGGCGTTCTTCGTCGCACTGCGTCTGCACGACGAAAAGACTTTCGCCGGAGGTGTTCTGGTGCTGGTCGGTGTCCTCACGCTGTGCTGGGCGCTGGGTCCGGTGCTGGTGGCGTTGAGCAGCCGGATCGCCGCGCTGATGGGGCCGGCCGGTCAGGTCAGCCGCTCGACGATGACGGCGTCGGCCAAACGGACGTGGGCGAACCTGATGATCGTGATGATCGCGGTGGCGCTGGGCAGCGTGACCAGCGGCGTGCTGACCGACGTGGTCGACTCCACGGGAAATGCCTTCGCCTCGTTGGCCGGTGCGGACATGTACCTGTCCGCGGCATCGAAGGAAGTGGTGCCGATCAGCCCGCTGATCCCCCAGGGGACGGACCGGGAAGTGCGGGCGATCCCCGGTGTCGTCGACGTCAAACCGGTCCAGTACGCCTTCGTCAACGTCGGCAGCGACCGCGTTCTGGTGGTCGGCTCCGACCCCGGCACAGTGACCCCCGCCTTCGCCGCGATGGAGCACGCGGTCCGCGCCAAGGTCGAGGCCGGCGACGGCATCGTGGTATCGCGACAACTGCTCAGGCGCCTGGACCGCCGAGTCGGGGACACGCTGACCCTGAGCACCCCGTCCGGTGAGCAGAGCGTGCAGATCCTCGGTGTGGTCGACTATCTGACCACCGAACGCGGCATGATCGCAATGTCGTTGTCGCACATGAAATCCTGGTTCCAGCGTGACGGCGCCACCTACCTGGAAGTGCACGTCGACAATCCCGGCGACGTGCCCGCCGCGCTGCGACAGCTCGAAAAGGTCGCCGCGGCAAAGGGTTTGTTCGCCTTCAGCGGACAGGACGCCGTCGACTCGGGCAAGGGTGCGGTGGCCCAGATCGGCTCGCTGGCGGTCTTCGTGCAGTGGATCGTGGCGCTGTTGGCGGCGATGGCGCTGTTCAACGCGTTCATGATCTCGGTGATCGAACGCAAGCGGGAGATCGGCGTGCTGCGCGCCATGGGTGCGTCGCGGCGCTACATCACCAAGTCGATCCTGGTGGAGTCGACCAGCATCGCGTTGCTGGGCGGCGCACTGGGCATGCTGACCAGCGTAGTGGTGCATCGACTCGGCACGCTGATCATGAGTTCGGTCACCGCTATCACCGTGCGGTATTCGTTCTCGCCGCTGGACCTACTCACCGTCGTGGTCGCGGTGATCCTCTGTTGGAGTGGGGCTTTGCTCCCCGCGTCTCGTGCCGCGAAATCGACCATCGTGGACGCCTTGGAAGTGGAGTAGCCCGTGGAGGAGCGCCAACTGATGACCGACGCCCGCCCGGCGCCACCGGCCGGGCCATCCGGGCTAACCGGGTTTCTGCAGAAGCCCAGTGCGGAACGGCTGGAACTGGTGCGGACCTGCCCCGGCATCGACGCGCCGGCCACCTGGCGCCTCGCGCAGTTCGTGGCGTTCTCGCGGCCCAGGACGTGCATCCCGGGCATGCTGGGCTTCTATCTCGCCAGTGTCGTCGCCGGCCAGGTCTCACCACTGGCCCTCGTCGTCGGGATGATCGTCTCCTACCACATCGCCGCGATAGCGAACCTCTACAACATCTACACCGACATCGCCGAGGACAACGAGAACATCCCGTCCCGGGTGTTCGAACTCAGCCGCTACGGCCGCGACCGGCTGTTGCGCCACACCCACCTGCTGGCCGCGATCAACTTCGCGCTCTCGCTGCTGGTCAATCCGTGGTTCGCGGCCCTGACGTTCCTGGCTTTGATTGGCTGCCAACAGTATTCGTTCCGACCGTTGCGCATGAAAGCCCGCGCCCGGATCGGCATCCTGTATTTCGCGAACGCGGTGGCGTATCCGTATGTGAGCGCGGTGCTCGCCTCGGATCTGAGGTTCGCTGTGCTGACCGACCCACAGTACTGCGCGTTGGCCCTGTACCTGTTCGTCTGGTTCTGCGCCAAGGGCCTCACCAAGAATGTGCCGGATTACGAAGGGGACAAACGGGTCCACGTGACGACGTCGGCGACGTTGAGCGCCACCAGGCGCCGCGCCGCGATGATCGCCGCGGTCGCGACCGTGCTGGTGTACGCGGCCATCGTGGTTCCGGTGGGTGCCGGCTTCCTCGCCGCCAAGTATCTGATCGCCCTGATCTGGTTGCCAGTGGCGTGTTTTCAAGCCTGGCGTCTGGTGCACACGGTCGATCAGAAATCGTCGAACGACATGCTGCGTGACGACATGTTCGTCTCGGTCGGATATCTGTCGACGCTGATCCTGATCGAACGAATCTCGTTCGTCTCGGTCGCGGTGGTGGTCACCGGATTCGCCATCATGCTGCTCACCGACCGGCTGCGGCTGGACACCAGGCGTGCGGAGGACTTCGAAACGCCATGAGGGTCAAGCGGATTACTCACCACGGCGACCCCCGGAAGCTGCGAATGGATTTCGATCTGTCCCGCAACGAACTGCACCTCGACCCCCTCCCGCAGGTGCTGGAATTACTCGCTACCAGCGCGGTCACCCTCAGCCATTACCCGCAGCACCACCATGTCGCGGAACTGACCGCGGGCATCAGCGCCCTGCACGGCGTCCCGCGAGACCAGGTCGTCATCGGTCCGGGCAGCGTCGGCGTGCTGGACGCGATCCTGCATGCCGATCCGGTGCGAGAGTCCACGATCTTCGGGTTGCCGACGTTCGACGAGTACGCGGTGCTGGACGCGCGGGCCGGCGGCGTCCCGGTCGGGGTGGCCAGCGACCCGCCGGGGACCCAATCGCTAAACGGCATCCTTTCCCATGTCGACGCGTCGACCCGGCAGGTGATCGTCGCCGCGCCACACAGCCCCACCGGCGCCACGGTGAGCCTGGCCGACCTCGCCGCGTTGCGCCACGCTCTACCCAAACATGTTCTGCTGGTTGTCGATCAGGCCTACGCGGAGTTCGACGAGACCCTGCCTCCCGACGCGGTGGGTCGCCTGGTGACCGAACTCGACGGCGTCGCGGTGCTGCGTAGCTTCTCCAAGGCATACGGTTTGGCCGGTCTGCGCATCGGCTACGGAGTCTTCAGCGGCGCCGCACTGGCCGGCCGGGTGCGCTCGGCCGTCCCGACCTACTCGGTGAACTCGGTATCGATGATCGCTGCGGCCGAGTCGCTGCGGCATCAGGGGCCGCTGACCGACCGGGTGATGCGCGTGGTCGCAAACCGGAAACGGTTGGAGGCCTTTTTGATCGACCAGGACATGGACTGCGGGATCGCCTCGCAGGGAAACTTCGTGTGGGTGCCCGCGCAGGATTCGCACACACTGTTCCGGCACGCCCTGAACGACGGCATACTGGTGCGGGAATATCCCGGCTTCGGCGTGCGGATCACGGTTCAATCCGACGCTTCGGTGGATGCCGTCATGGCGTCGTTGAGCACCTACAGCCCGATCAATGTATAACCGGCATCTGTTCTCCAACGCGCTTGGGCGACAGCGGTTCGCCGACGAGTTGGTGGACTATCTGATCGCCCTCGGTGTCGAATACATCTTCGGGATGCCGGCCGAGTCGGTGAACTCGTTGATTCACGCCGCGGGCAAGCGCAGCGAGATTCAGGTCGTCACCACCCGGCACGAGACCGCGGCAGCGCTGATGGCCGTGGGCTACGCGAGAGCGTCCGGCCGGCTCGGGGTGTGTTTCGGCACCGCGGGACCCGGGGCGACCAACTTGGTTGCCGGCGCCTACGAGGCATTCCTCGGCCGAATTCCGTTGCTGGCCATCAGCGGTCAGGTTCCGGTGGCCAGCATCGGCCGCGACACGTTCCAGGAGATCGACTCCGAAGCGCTGTTCCAGCCCTGCACGTCCTCGTCGGTGCTGATCCACTCCCCCTCGCAGTTCGAGCGATTCGCGCGGTCCTGCGTGTCGGCGGTGCACGAATCCACCGCCTGCCACGTCGCGATTCCCGGCGATGTGCTCTACGCGCCGATCGGTGGCAACGAGACGGGATTCTTCGTACCCAAGCCGCCGACGCCCGCGCCGGCGAGTAAGGAAGAGTTGCGCTCGGTCACCGAGTTCCTGAAGTCCGACGACCTGGCCATCGTGCTGTCCTGCGCCGATGCCGCGTATGTCAGCCTGGTACAAGGACTTTCGGAGCGGCTCAGTTGCCCGATGTACGACGTCGCGGGCACCGGCGTGATCCCGGCGGGTGACGTGCTGGTGGTGGGACGTTGCAGCCCATTGCTGAAGCACCGTGTCCACGGGCACGCGAACCTGCTCGAACTGACCGACCGCCGGTTCACCGGCAAGGCTTTGCCGTACATCAGGCAGGTCGTCTGCGACGTCGAAGCCACGCTGCTGACACTGCTGGACCTGGACCAGCCAGAACACGAAACCGCAAGCGAAGAAACGGTATTCACCGACCTGCCGGACGACGCCGGCATGTCCAGCATCGCCGGGATCCCCGGTGCGGCCCTGCCGATGGGCATCGGGGCCGCGCTGGCCGGGAAGTCGCGCAGCGTCGTGGTGACCGACTATCCGAACCTGAGCCAATTCGTCGCCGAACTGTCCAGCCTGGTGACGGTTGACGCGAATGTATCCATCCGCTGCCAGGTCGACGAGCCCGAAATCCTCTCCAAAATAAGCTATCTCGGCGCCGCGATGGGTTTGAGCACCGGCACCGCCCGCACGGAAGGCCCGGCACTCATCGCCGTGCGGCGCAACGCACCGGCCGCGCCGGCGGCGCCGGTACGTCCCGGCGAACGGTCACTCGCTGCGGCACTGCAGACGAATCTCGTTGCGCCGGTACAGATCAGCGACTTCTGCGCACCGTCACTGCCCGCGTTCGGTACCGCGCAGCGCAACGCCAACGTCCAGGCGCCATCGATGAGCGCGGCCGGGCTGCGCAAGGCAGGGCGTCCCTCGGCCGGTACGGTCGCCGCGACCGGACCCGCACTGCTGTTGCAGCTCAACGGGATCTACGACGCGGCGCTGGACAACGCCCGCATCCTGGTCGTCACCGTCGAGACCGACACCTGGCATCTCGACGCGCAGCGGGTGCTCGACGAGGTCACCGTGGCGCACTACGTTGTCGATGACGTGACGACGGCGGCCGCGACGGTCAGAGCCGCGTGCGCGGCCGCCGCGGCGCCGGGCGGCGGCGTGGTGCATCTGCAGGTCCGACGCGACGCGCTGGAAACACGATGGGACGACTGCGACAGCCGGACCGAGATACCGGCCCCGAGGCCGGCCCCGCCGGACCATGCGGCGCTGGACGAGGCGATCGCCGCGATCCGCTCCGCGCCCCGGGTGGCCGTCGTCGCCGGTCGCGGCGCCGCCGGTTGCACGGACCTACTCACCGAGCTGTCGGCCCTGCTGGGCTGCTCGGTGCACCTGACGATGGGCGGCGACTCGGTGGTGGACAGCCCCGGCCTGCGCGCCCACGGCCGCGTCGGCGGCTCGGGTGACCTGCGCGCGTTCCAGCAGGTCGCCCGCGCCGACGTGCTGCTGCTGGTCGGCGTGTCCAACCGCGGGTCGGCCTTCGACCTGGGCGCAACCGGGCGCACCATCGTGGTCAACGTCGACCCCAACGCGATGCTGCGACTCAAAGAGCAGGACATCTGCGTGCTGGGCGACGCGGTGACCACGCTGGAGGCGATGGTCGGCGCGCTGCGCGCCGACGCTCCCGAGCAGCCGTCGCCCCCGCGGCCACGCCGCCGCCCCCGGCTGCGCCCCGTCGAACGCGCCCCGCTGCGCGCGTCCAACCTCACCCAAGCCATCGACGACGAGCTCGCCCGGTTCGACGGGATCTCCACGGTGTGCGCGGACGTCGGCGTCAACACGCTGTGGGTGTACCGGTACATCACGTCGATGACGCGCAGCATCTGGTCGGCATCGTTCGGCACCATGGGCTTTGCGGTCCCGGCGGCGATCGCAGCGGCCAAGAACACCGACACCCGACTGGTGGTCGCGGTCGCCGGCGACGGCGGAACATCGGTGACGCTCAACCAGATTCGCTCATCGGTCGGTGTCACCAAACCGGTGGTCTTCGTCGTCGTCAACAATCTGGCGCTGGCCGCGATCAAGTTCGAGAGCGAGATCATGGGCTGGCCGGACCGCGGCTCGGCGATCCCGGACATCAACTTCGCGCAGTACGCCGCGTCCGTCGGCATCGAGTCCCGCCGGGTCGACACCCTGCGCGATTTCCGCGCCGCCTTCAACGAGGCGATCAGCGTGAACCGGCCCTACCTGATCGACGCGCGGTGCGTGCTCAACGACGCCCCGGTGCAGGCCGGCCGCAAGCACTGGCGCCAGGTCGCCGGGTTCTTCGTCGCCTGGTCCAAAGAGGGCCGCGACGGGGCCGGCACGTTCGGCGAGGTCACCCGCGCCGTCGTGGCGGGCAAGCTGTATGAGAAGGGCATCGCGGACTAGGCACGCGACACCGTAACCGGCAGTCCGCCCTTGACCATCACGGAGAAGGTGAACTGCGGTTCGGGCTGCCAACCGTCCGGCACGCTCAACCGGTAGCGCTGGAACAGGATGGTCAGGAAGAACTGCGCCGCCATGTAGGCCATCGTGGTGCCCAGGCAGAAGTGTTGTCCCGAGCTGAACGGCATGAACGCCAGCCGTGGCCGCGCTCGCACCTGGTCGGGGTCGGTGAACCGGGTGGGGTCGAACCGGTCCGGGTCCGGCCACCATCTCGGGTCGCGGTGCACCACCGACATCGAGGCACCGACCAGCGTGTACTTGGGCAGCCGATAGCCGCCCAGCTCGTTGTCGGTCATGCAGAACCGCGGGAAGAACGGGTGTCCCTGCATCCGCTGGCCCTCGTCGAAGCAGGCCCTGGTCCAGCCCAGCCGGGACACGTCGTCGAAGGTGGGCAGCGACCCGCCCAGCACATCGATCTCCTCATACAGCCCGGCCAGCTGGTCGGGGTTCGTCAGCAGCAACGCCACCGTCCAGCTCAGTGCCGCGCCGGTGGGGTCATACGCGCCACCGAGCAGTCCGACGATCTCGGCGGCCAGGTCGGGCCGGGAGATGGGCGAGCCGTCCTCGTAGCGGGCCTCCAGCAGTGTGTCCAGGAAGTCCGGGGTCTCCAGCGGGTTTTTCTTGCGGTCCTTGATCAAGCGTCCGACCAGGCGATAGATCCGGGTCAGCGCCGGCAGCAGGCTGGATCGCCCTTTGTGCGGCAGCAGATTGGGGAACGGCACCATCAACGTGGTCATCCCGAGCAGGCCGGTGATGGCCCGCATGTCGGCGTCAAGACGGCGCAGTTCCCGTTCCCCGATCGAGGCCGAGAACAACGTCTTCAGATAGACCTTCAACGTCAACAGCGATATCTCGTACTGCAGGTCCACCGGCGCTCCGGTGCCCGCGAAGGATCCCCACCGGGTGAGCCGTTCGTCGAATTCGCTGCTGAAGATGTCGGCCATCGTGGTCAGGTGCCGACGGGTGAACATCGGCATCAGCATCTTGCGGCGTTCCCGCAGCTTGGGCCCTTCCAGCATGATGCTGTTCGCGCCGATCACCTTCAGCAACGGACCGAGCAGGTCGTAGCGGCTGTAGCGGCCCTCGGAGTCATCCATGAACTCGCACAACAGGTCCGGGTGGGTCACCGCGACCATGTCCAGCAACGGCATCGGGATGCGGAACATGTCGCCGTAGCCGGCCGCACCGCGACTGATCAGCTCGAAGGGATCCTTGCGCAGCTCGAAGAAGGAGCCGAACACCGGCAAGCCCTTGGGACCGGGCGGCAACGGCGCCGGACGGCCGGAACCGCGCGCGGCGCTGAGCAGCGTAGGCACCGACAGCCGGGTCGGCCACAGCGGGTCCTCGCGCGTCCGCGGTGCGACGACGGGGGCTAGCACGGGCGGGAGGCCGGTTGGCTCGTCGCTTTCCTGCTCGTAGGGCCGGTACGGCGGCTCTTCCGCAGCGGTCAACGTGTCACAACCTTTCGTTAGGCACGCCTAAGTTACCGCGGCGGCCAGGTCGGCGGCGAACCGCGTTGCCTGCCGCACGGTGATGCTCGCCGAGGTGATCCGGATGCCGCACCGGGGACGGTAGGGATCGACGGCGAAGATGTCCCCGGGCTGCACCGCCCAACCTGCCCGCGTCAGCCGTGCGACCGTCGCGTCGACCGTCTCCGGGTCGGCAAGGTCCACCCACAGATTCAGCCCGTCGGGCGAACCCAGCGGCGAAATGCCCTTGGCCGCAAGCGCTTCCGCGAGCACGTGACCGCGTTTGGCGTAGGTTCGCCGGGCACGGCCCAGCCGTGCGACCGTCGCGGCATCGGTGAGCATGTGCGCGGCCGCCGCCTGCAGCAGATGACTCACCCAGGTCTTGCCCGCCCGCAATCTTGCGCCGATCAGCTGAGCGGTCTGCGGGTTGGCGGCCACCATCGCGACCCGGATGTCCGGGCCCAGAAACTTGGCGACGGAACGCACCAGCGCCCAGTTGTACGTCGAGGGCGGGGTCACCCGGCAGTACGGCGCCGACGACACCAGCGAGAAGTAGTCGTCCTCGATGACCAGCACTTCCGGATAGTCCGCCAGCACCGCCCGCAGCGCCGCGGCACGCCGCTCGTCGATGCTCACGCCGGTCGGGTTGTGTGCTCGAGGGGTGACGATCACCGCCCGGGCACCGCGATTGGCGATCGCGTTGCGGAGTCCGGCCACCGTCATGCCGTACTCGTCGACCGGGACGGGCACCCGCTGATAGCCGTTGAGCCGGACGGTGCCGATGCTGACCAGGAAGCACGGGTCTTCGACGGCGACCGCGTCCCCGCGGGTCAGGCAGATGCTGAGCACGCGCTCCACGGCGTCGACGGCGCCGTGGGTCACGACGATGTCGGCCGCGCCGACGCTTTCGACATCGGGCGCGAACATCCGCTCGGCCACCGCCATCAGCCGGGGTTCGACCGCCGGCGCCCCGTACAGCGTGGGCCGGTATTGCGAGCGGCGCAGCGCCGCAAGCAGATCGGGCAACAGCCTCGGATCCGGGTTTCCGCTGGCCAGATCGACCAGCCCGGACGAGGGCAGCTGCTCGGCGTCCAGGTCGGGCATCTCGGCGATCGCGGTCCCGCGGCGCCCCTCGGCAACCGCCACACCGGCCGACACCAGTTGCCGATACGCCGCGGCGACGGTGTTGCGGTTGACCTGAAGTTCGGTGGCCAACGTGCGGATCGGCGGCAGCACCGCGCCCGGCGCGAGATCCCCGCGCGACACGAGATCACGGACGCTGTCCGCGATCGCGCTGGCGGTCGACCCGGAAATCGGCGGCACGGGAGTCAATGTACCGGCGCAGACGCGCCCAACTGTGTATTTTTGTCCTATGACAAACAATGCTAGGTTTAACCTCACAGTGAGAGGAAAGCTTTAGATGGTGGATCAACTCGTGCGCCCCGACGACGGCATCGGGAAACGGATTCTTGCGTTCATCGGTCGCCAGGAATGGCTCGACCGGCCCAGCTACCGGCTCGAGAACGTGCTCAGCTTTGTGTTCAATGCGCTTGGCGGAGCACGTAATCGGATTACGAACCTGCTCAACGGGGTCTGGCTGGGGCACCCGGCGCATCCGCCGCTGGCCTCGCTGGCCAGCGGTGCGATCGGAACCACCGTGGCCCTCGACGTGTTGCACGCGTTGCCGCATCGACCCCCGTTCGAGCGACGCGACTCGGCACGCTTCGCCCAGAACGCGCTCGGCATCGGCATCCTGGCCAACCTCGCCTCGGCCGTCACCGGCGTCACCGACTGGCAACACACCCACGAGGAAGATCGCCGGGTCGGGCTGGTGCACGGTGTGCTGAACCTGGTCGCGACCTCGCTCTACATCACGTCGTGGCGCGAGCGGCGGCGCGGGCGTCAGCTGCGCGGCACGGTGATCAGCGCGGTCGGCTACGGCATTGCGACCGGCAGTGGTTTCCTCGGCGGATCGCTGGTGTTCGGATCCGGGATCGGGATCGACCAGTCCGGCCCGCGGCTGCAGCTACCGGATTGGACGCCGGTGCTGGCCGAGACGGAGTTGCCGCAAGGACAACTGCAGCGCGTCGAGGTGGACGGGGTCGGGGTGGTCCTGTGCCGGAGCGAGGAGGACGAGGTGTCCGCGGTCGGCGAGTTCTGCCCGCACCTGGCTGCACCGATGGCCGACGGCTGGCTTGACCGCGGCCGCATCGTATGCCCTTGGCACGGTTCGCAATTCGACGCCCAGTCCGGGCAGGTGGTCCGCGGTCCGGCGGCCGCACCGCTGCCGTGCTACCAGGCGCGGTTGCACGAGGGCAAGATCGAGGTCCGCGGATGAACGCCTACGACGTGCTCAAAGACCACCACAATTTGCTGCGCAAGTTGGGTGGCCGACTGCGCGAGGCACCGGCCGGTACCCCCGAACGCGAGAAATGCATCGACGACCTGCTGCTCGAGTTCGACATCCACATGCGCATCGAGGACGACCTGTACTACCCGGCGATGGCGGCCGCCACCAAGCTGATCGCGATCGCGCACGCCGAGCACCGGCAGATCTACGACCAGCTGGCCGTGGCCTTGCGCACCTCGCCGAAATCCCCGGACTACGAAGCCGAGTGGAATTCGTTCCTGACGGTCCTCGAGGCGCACGCCGACGAGGAGGAGCGTGACCTGGTGCCGCCGCCGGCCCCGGTGGATCTGAGCGCCGAGGAACTCGACCGGCTGGGCCGGGAGATGTCCGAACGGATGGACAAGTTGCGCAACTCGAGGCTGCAGCGACTGCACGTGAAAGGGCGGGCCGCACTGTTGCGGGCGTTCTGAGCGCGCGGATAACGTTTACCGGATGGAGTCGCACGGTATAGGAGGACCATGACGCCATCCAGCGAAGTCTCGACCGCCGACAAGCGCCATCACGTCGTCATCATCGGAAGCGGTTTCGGCGGTCTGAACGCGGCCAGGAAACTCAAGCGCGCCGACGTCGACATCACCCTGATCTCCAAGACCACCACCCACCTGTTCCAGCCGCTGCTTTATCAGGTGGCGACGGGCATCCTGTCCGAAGGCGACATCGCCCCCACCACCCGGCTGATCCTGCGACGGCAGAAGAACGTGCGGGTGTTGCTGGGCGAGGTCAATGACATCGACCTGAAGGCTCAGACGGTCACGTCGAAGTTGATGGACATGGAGACGGTGACGTCCTACGACAGCCTGATCGTCGCGTCCGGATCCCAGCAGTCCTACTTCGGCAACGACGAATTCGCCACGTTCGCGCCCGGCATGAAGACGATCGACGACGCGCTGGAGTTGCGCGGTCGCATCCTCGGTGCGTTCGAGGCCGCCGAGGTGAGCACCGATCACGAGGAGCGGGAGCGGCGGCTGACCTTCGTAGTGGTCGGTGCCGGACCGACCGGCGTCGAGGTGGCCGGACAGATCGTCGAACTCGCCGAGCGCACCCTGGCCGGGGCGTTCCGGACCATCACACCCAGCGAGTGCCGGGTGGTGCTGGTCGACGCCGCGCCCCTGGTCCTGCCGCCGATGGGTGAGAAGTTGGGCGGTAAAGCGCAGCGACGGCTGGAGAAGATGGACGTCGAGGTCCAGCTCAACGCGATGGTGACCGCCGTGGACTACAAGGGCATCACGATCAAGGAGAAGGAGACCGGCGAGCGCCGCATCGAATGCGCGGTCAAGGTGTGGGCCGCCGGCGTGCAGGCCAGCAAGCTGGGTGAGCTGGTCGCCAAGCAGTCCGACGGCACCGAGACGGACAAGGCCGGGCGCGTGGTGGTGGAACCCGACCTCACCGTCAAGGGACACCCGAACGTCTTCGTCATCGGCGACCTGGCATCGGTGGAGGGCGTGCCCGGCATGGCGCAGGGCGCGATCCAGGGTGCGAAGTACGCCACCAAGGTGATCAAGAACATCGTCAAGAGCAAGGACGATCCGGCCACCCGCGAGCCGTTCAACTACTTCAACAAGGGCAGCATGGCGACGATCTCGCGGTACAGCGCCGTGGCACAGGTCGGCAAGCTGGAGTTCGGCGGGTTCATCGCCTGGCTGGCCTGGCTGGTTTTGCACGTTGCATACCTGGTGGGCCACCGGAACCGGATCGCCGCGTTGTTCTCCTGGGTGATTTCCTTCGTCGGCCGCACCCGCGGACAGATGGCCATCACCAGCCAGATGATCTACGCCCGCGTGGTGACCAAATGGATGGAAGAGAGCCAGGGACTGTCCGCCGCCGAGAGCCAGGGCGCGCTGGCGGCTGCCGAGCAGGCCGAAAAAGCCGAGCAGAAAGCCGGCTAGCCCCGCGCGAGCAGACACAAAAGCCCCTCATTTCGGTACGAAATGGGGGCTTTTGTGTCTGCTCGCGCTAACTCAGGGCCTGGTCGATGTCGGCGATCAGGTCGTCGGTGCCTTCCAGGCCGACCGAGATGCGCACCACGCCGTCGCCCAAGCCGATGGCGGCGCGACCTTCCGGGCCCATCGCCCGGTGCGTCGTCGTAGCCGGGTGTGTGACAAGGGATTTGGTGTCGCCGAGGTTGTTGGAGATGTCGATCAGCCGCAGCTTGTCCAGCACCTCGAAGGCCCGTTGCTTGGCGGCACCCTCGGGCGCGTCGAGTTCGAACGTGACAACCGTTCCGCCGCCGGTCATCTGGCGCTTGGCCAGGTCGTGCTGCGGGTGCGACCGCAGGAACGGATAACGCACCCAGCTGATCGCCGGATGCCCCTCCAGGAACTCAGCGATGCGGTGCGCCGAGGAATTGCTGTACTCGACCCGAACAGCAAGCGTCTCAAGGCCTTTGAGCATGACCCAGGCGTTGAAAGCGCTCATCGCGGGGCCGGTGTGGCGCATGAGTTTCTGCACCGGACCGTCAATGTACTCCTTGTCGCCGAGGATGGCCCCGCCCAGCACCCGGCCCTGACCATCGATGTGCTTGGTGCCCGAGTACACCACCACGTCGACCCCGAGCGGGAACCCCTGTTGCAGCAGCGGCGTCGCAAAGACGTTGTCCAGCACCACTTTCGCGCCCGCGGCGTGGGCCAGCTCGGTGACCGCGGCGATATCGACCAACGACTGCATCGGGTTGGACGGTGTCTCGAAGAACACCGCCTGGGTGGGGACCGACAGGGCTTGTTCCCACTGGGCGAGGTCGTCGCCGTCAACGAATACGGTTTCCACGCCCCAGCGCGGCAGGATCTCGTTGCACACCACGAAGCAGGAGCCGAACAGGCTGCGCGCGGCGACCAGCCGGTCCCCCGCGCCGAGCAGCGCGCCCAGCGAGACGAACACCGCGGCCATGCCGCTGGCCGTGGCGAACGCGGCCGGGGCGCCCTCGATCAGTCGCAGCCGGTCCTGGAACATCGACACGGTCGGGTTGCCGTAGCGCGAGTAGACGTAGTGGTCGACCTCGCCGGTGAAGGACTGCTCGGCAACGGACGCCGAGGGGTACACGTAGCCCGAGGACAGGAACATGGCCTCGGCCGTCTCTTCGAACCCGGTTCGGGTCAGTCCGCCGCGCACCCCGATCGTGGCCGGGCCGACGCCCTCGGGCAACGCCGACACTAGCCCTGCTTCCAGGGCAATCCGAGCGCGCGCCAACCCGTTTGACCGCGGTGACCGCGCGAGTCGAGTTGGCCTTCGAAGCCGTCGAGCACGTTGTAGGACGGCGTGATGCCGGCCTCGGTGGCGACTTCGGCGGCGCCGATGGATCGATTGCCCGAACGGCACAGGAACACCACCGGGCGCTCGGCGTCACCGGCCGGGGCGATCTGGTTCCGCAATTCGGACAGGAAGTTGGCGTTGTGTTGTCCGTTGGACTTGTTCCACTCGATGAAGAGCACGTCACGGCCCACACTGGACAGGTCGGGAACGCCGACGAAACTCCATTCGGCGTCGGTGCGCACGTCCACCAGCACGGTCTGGGGGTTCTCCACGATCAGTTTCCAGGCCTCGAGTGGCGTGATATCTCCTGCGTAACTCACGCGCGAGAGTCTCGCACATTCAGCCGTTCCGCGACCTGCCGGGCGCGGTCGCGGGCAGCGGACAGCTCGGGCGCGGTGGCCAGGGCCAGCCCCCGGCTGGACGCCCGGTCCGGTGATGCCGATTCGAATATCCGCAGGTCGCTTTCCGGGACGCCGAGCGCGGCGGCGAGCACGTCTGCGTCGGGCTTTGCGGCGGTCTCCCGCGTGACCAGCCGGGCCGCTCCCGGAGACACCATCATGGTGTCCACCGCCACCCCCAGGATCGCCCGGGCCTGCAGCTCGAAAGCCGAAAGTCGCTGGCTGCGCACGGTTACCCAGGCGCTGTCCGGCGGGCCGGCGGTGACTTCTGCGAAGTACACCTCGTCCCCGTTGACCATCAGCTCGACGCCGAACACCCCGCGTCCACCCAGGGCTTTGACGATCCGCGCGGCGATCGACCTGGCCGCGTCCAGCGCGGCGGTGCTCATCTGCTGGGGCTGCCACGATTCCAGCTCGCCGTCGGGTTCGCTGCGGTGCCCGATCGGGCTGCAGAACTCGATGACCGGACCGGACGGGCCTTCGCTGCGCACCACGATCAGCGTGACCAGAAATTCGACGTCCACCACCGTTTCGGCCCAGACGCGGCCGTTGCCGTCTTCGGTGGCAGCTTCGTAGGCCGCAGCGATCTCCTCGGCCGACTCCACCACCGACCGTCCCCTGCCGCCCGGGCCGGCGGCGGGTTTGACCAGCAGCGGGAAGCCGGCATGCGCGCCCACCGCCTCCAGTTCGGCCAGTGACTCGACGAACCAGAACGGCGCGGTGGGCAGGCCGAGTTCGTCGGCGGCCAGCCGGCGCAAGCCTTCGGAGTCGGCGGTGAGTTGCACCGCGCGCGCCCCGGGCACCAACTCGGTGTCCGAAGATTCCCGGGCGGCCACGGCTGCCACGTCGGCGACATCGCCGAGCGCCACCACGAAGTCCGGCGTGCGCTGTGTCTCGACGTCGTCGGTGTACACCTCGGCACCCAGGCGCTGCAGCGCCACCGTCAGTTCCCGGGCGGACTCGTCGGAGCCCAGCAGCAGCACCCGCGGTCCGGCTGCCACCGGCGCCTCGATGGGCCACGCCGTGGTGACCCCCTCGCCCTGTTCCTCGGTCCCGCCGTCAGTCACCGCTCAAGGATAGGGCGGGGCCGCCGCAACACAGCGGTGTGCCTCTTTTTGAGTTTTGGTGAAACTCTTGTGAAACTCTTTGGGCAGTACCAGTCAGGTGTCATCGAGGAAGGGGGGCCGCGACCGATGTTGAGCATGGATTTCGGCGCGCTGCCACCCGAAATCAATTCGGCCAGGATCTATGCCGGTCCCGGGTCTGCACCGCTGCTCCAGGCGGCGGCGGCATGGGAACGGCTGGCCGGCGAACTGCACGCGACCGCGGAGTCCTATGCCTCGGTGATCTCGGGTCTCAACGCCCAGGAGTGGCTGGGGCCGTCCGCGTTGTCGATGGCCGCCGCGGCCACCCCGTACATGGCGTGGATGCGGGCCACCGCAGCCCAGGCCGAAGAGGCCGGCGCCCAGGCCCTGGCCGCTGCGACCGCGTACGAGACGGCCTATGCGGCGACGGTCCCGCCCGCCGAGATCGCCGCCAACCGCAGCAGCACGATGTCGCTGGTGCAGACCAATATCTTCGGACAGAACACCCCGGCCATCGCGACCAACGAGTCCTATTACGGCGAGATGTGGGCGCAGGACGTGGTGGTCATGGACGGCTACGCCGGCAGCTCGAAAGCCGCCGCCGAGTTGTCGCCGTTCACCCCGCCGCCGGCGACCACCGCTGACAGCGCGCTGCCCGGGGAAGTCGCGGCCGCCGCCGCCGCGGCACCGGCGGCGCCGGCGATCCCGTTGCCGAGTCCGTTCGAGGACCTGGACCTGCTGGTGCTGGCCACCGCGGGCCTGGCGGGAGCCAGCTTGATCGTCGCGCTGGGTCAGTTCAGCGAGGAAGTGCGTAGCGACGAAGTCCAGGAAGAAGAGCTCGAAAAGGGCAACGAGCTCGAAGAAGACGAACTGGAGAGTGGCGAGCGCTTCGGCTTCACGCCGCCCCGGGGTCAGCTGACGCCGCGGCCCCTCACCGGGGCGGGAGCCGCCGCGCTGACGGGCACGTCGGCCAATCTCGGCGGCCTCTCGGTGCCGCAGAGCTGGTTCATGCCGCCGGCAGCGCGCCAGGTCGCCGCACTGTTCCCCGGCACGACTCCGCTGGTGATGACGGGCGGGCCGGACGGCGGCTACGCGGGCATGGCGGCAGCGGGTATGGCCGGCGTCGGGCTGGCCGGCATAGCGGCGCGGGGCGGTGCGGCCTCGACCCCGACGCAGGCGGCCCCGGCGGCCAGCAGCACCGGCGCCGCCGCGACCCGGCCCGGGGCCCCCGACACCCCGGCGATTCCAGCCGCGGCCGCCGCGGCGCAGTTCCCCGGGTTACCGCAGGGGCTGCCGCCCGGCGTGGTTGCCAACCTGGCGGCAACGCTGGCGGCGATCCCCGGGGCGACGATCGTCGTGGTGCCGCCGAAGGATTAGGGCTGGCCGGGCAACAGCCGCACCATCAGCCCGTTGCCCTCGGCCAGCACGTTCTGGTCGGCGTCGACGATCTCGGCGGACACGAACGCTTTGCGGCCTTCGGTGCGGGTGACCCGCCCGCGGATTACCAGCGGCTGGTCGATCGGGGTGATCCTGCGGTAGTCGACGTGCAGGAAGGCGGTTCGGCTGATCGGCCGGCCGGCGGCGTGCGAGATCATGCCGAACATGTGGTCGAACAGCAGTGGCAGCACTCCGCCGTGCACCGCCATGTTGCCGCCGACGTGAAAGCGGCTGAAGTGACCGGTCATCTCGACGCCGTCGGGACCGTAGCGGGTCAGGTCCCACGGCGGCATCAGCAGGCTGCCCATGCCGGGCAGATCCGGCGTCCGCCCGGCCGGCGACTTGCCCTCGGCGGCCTGGAAAGGCTCGAGCAACGCGACCAGCGCGGCGGCGTGTTCGGCGGCCCGGTCCCACACGTCGTCGCTCGGGTCGGCGGACACGGCCAGATCCTGAACCGTCCGCATCGACGTCACGAATCTGCGGAACCCTTCCCCTGGCTCGGCGACCCCGTATTCGGGAAAGCCGCCGTGGTGTTCGTAGTCGGGATCCTCGCTGGTGGGGTCCGGCTCGGTCACGGACGCGCCGCCAGGACGTCGCGGCGCACGATGGTCTGATCCCGTCCCGGACCGACACCGATGCACGAAACATGCGCCCCGGCAAGCTCTTCCAGCCGCAGCACGTAGTCGCGCGCCTTGGCCGGCAGGTCGTCGAACTCGCGCGCCGCCGAGATGTCCTCCCACCAGCCCGGCAATTCCTCGTACACCGGCTCGGCCTTGCACAGCAGGCTCTGGGTCATCGGCATCTCGGAGGTCTGTTTGCCGTCGATCTTGTAGCCCACACACACCGGTACCGTCTCCAGGCTGGACAGCACGTCCAGCTTGGTCAGGAAGTAGTCGGTGATGCCGTTGACCCGGGTGGCGTAGCGGGCGATGACGGCGTCGAACCAGCCGCAGCGCCGGCGCCGGCCGGTGGTGACGCCGAATTCGCCGCCCGTCTTGGACAGGTACTCGCCGTTCTCGTCGAACAGCTCGGTCGGGAACGGACCCGAACCCACCCGGGTGGTGTAGGCCTTCAGGATGCCCAGCACCGTGCTGATCCGGGTCGGACCGATGCCGGACCCGACGGCGGCGCCCCCGGCGGTCGGGTTCGACGACGTGACGTAGGGGTAGGTGCCGTGGTCGACGTCGAGCAGCGTGCCCTGAGAACCCTCCAGCAGCACCGTCTCCCCCGCCTCCAGCGCGTTGTTGAGCAGCAGCCGGGTGTCGGCGATGCGGTGGGAGAAACCTTCAGCCTGCGCCAACAACGCCTCGACGACGTGCTCGGGTTCGAGCGCTTTGCGGTTGTAGATCTTGACCAGGATCTGGTTCTTGAGCTCCAGGGCGGCTTCGATCTTGCGCGCCAGTTGCTCGGGGTCGAGCACGTCGGCCGCGCGGATCCCCATCCGGGCGATCTTGTCCTGGTAGCACGGGCCGATGCCGCGGCCGGTGGTGCCGATCTTCTTGCTGCCCATGTAGCGCTCGGTGACCTTGTCGATGGCCACGTGATACGGCATCAGCAGGTGGGCGTCGGCCGAGATCAGCAGCTTGGAGGTGTCCACGCCGCGGTCTTCCAGACCCTTGAGTTCGTCGAGCAGCACGCCGGGGTCGATCACGACGCCGTTGCCGATGACGTTGGTGACCCCGGGTGTCAGCACGCCCGACGGGATCAGGTGCAGCGCGAAGTTCTCCCCGGTCGGCAGCACGACGGTGTGCCCGGCGTTGTTGCCGCCCTGGTAGCGCACCACCCACTGCACCCGGCCACCGAGCAGATCGGTGGCCTTACCTTTGCCCTCGTCGCCCCACTGGGCGCCGATGAGGACGATTGCCGGCATGACGTGCTCCCAACTCGTCTCGCAGGTTGGGCCCCTTATGGTGGTCCAGCCGGTGACCTACCCTACCCAGCGGTATGCGAGGAGTGTCATGAATGCGCCCGGTGTTGCGGTGTTGCCGTTCGACGAACGCGAGCCGCCACGCCCGCTGCGGGGGCTTGCGACGGGTGGGCTCGACGATGTCGACGCACTGATCCAGACCAGCGGGCGCTTGGTGGTTGTCGGCTCGGACGCCGACCTGGCCGTCGTGTTGACCCGGCTGCTGCGCCTGGACCGGCTGGACGTCGAAGTCGCCTACGCGCCGCGGCGACGCACCCGCGCCACCCGCGCCTACCGGTTGCCGGCGGGTCGCCGCGCGGCCCGGCGCGCGCTACGGCGCGGTGCCACCCGGGTGCCGCTGATCCGCGACGAGACCGGGACGGTGCTCGTCGGGCGGGCCAGCTGGTTGCCGGCCGATGGGTCGATCACCGGTGAAGCCGTCGTGGACGACACCGTGCTGTTCGACGGCACCGCCGCCGAAGTGTGGATCGAACCGACGCTGGGGCTGCCGGGCCTGCGCGCCACCGTGGCCGGGCGCCGCCGATGGGTCAGCGGCCGCGCCGCGCAACTGGGCACGACCGGCGCAAACGTGCTGCGTGACGGCGTCCCGGCCCCACGCGGGGTGCGCCGATCGACGTTCTACCGCAACATCGAGGGCTGGCTGCTGGTCCGGTAGTTTCGACCGGTGCGACCCAGCCCGATCTTCCTCGGCCTGGTCGGGTTGACCGGCGTCGGTGCCGGACTGGCCTGGGCGGCCGGGTCCACGGTACGGCCGCTGGCCTACGCCGGAGTGTTCGTGCTGGTCATCGCGGGTTGGCTGGTGTCGTTGTGCCTGCACGAATTCGGGCACGCCTACACCGCCTGGCGGTTCGGCGATCACGACGCGGCGGTGCGCGGCTATCTGGCGCTGGATCCGCGGCGCTATACCCATGTCGGGCTGTCGCTGGTGCTGCCGATGGTGTTCATCGCGCTGGGCGGGATCGGGTTGCCCGGTGCCGCGGTGTACCTGCGGACCTCGATCATGAGACCGGTGCGCCGCACCCTGGTCAGCCTGGCCGGTCCGGCGGCCAACCTGGTGCTCGGGGTGCTGCTGCTGGCGGCCACCCGGCTGACCTACGACCCGGCGCACCGGGTGCTGGCCGCCGGGCTGGCGTTCCTGGGGTTTCTGCAGCTCACCGCGGTGTTGCTGAACCTGCTGCCGATCCCGGGACTGGACGGCTACGACGCGCTGGAGCCGCACCTGAGTCCGCCGACGCAGCGCGCGGTGGCGCCGGCCAAGCAGTGGGGCGTGTTCCTGCTGTTGTCGCCGGTGCTGAACCGGTGGTTCTTCGGCAGCGTCTACGCGCTGTTCGGCCTGTCCGGGATCTCGCCGCGGCTGGCGATGACGGGCGCCGCTCTCACCCGGTTCTGGGGTTCGCTGTTCTGAGTCTTGTCATATATGCGTGTGTACGCATATATTCTGGGCATGGGCGCCGGACACAGTCACACTCCCGCCGGGGCGGACGCGTCGCGGATGATCCCCCGCATGATCGTCGCCGCCGGCATTCTGGCGACGTTCTTCGTCGTCGAGCTGACCACGTCGTTGCTGATCAACTCCATCGCGCTGCTGGCCGACGCCGGCCACATGCTCACCGATGTGGTCGCGGTCTTCATGGGCCTGGCCGCCGTCGTACTGGCCCGCAAGGGCAGCTCGTCCCCGGAGCGCACCTACGGCTGGCACCGCGCCGAGGTGTTCACCGCGGTGGTCAACGCGGTGCTGCTAGTCGGTGTGGCGGTGTTCATCCTGTACGAGGCGGTCGACCGGCTGGGCGGGGCGCCGGCGGTGCCCGGTGTGCCGATGATCGTGGTGGCGCTGGCCGGCGTGGCCGCCAACTTCGCGGTGGCCATGCTGCTGCGGTCGCATTCCGAAGCGAGTCTGGCCGTCAAGGGCGCCTACATGGAGGTCGTCGCCGACACCGTCGGCAGCATCGGCGTGCTGATCGCCGGGATCGTGACCGTGACGACCCGCTGGCCCTACGCCGACGTGGTGGTCGCGGTGCTGGTGGCGCTGTGGGTGCTGCCGCGCGCGATCGCCCTGGCCCGCGCCGCACTGCGGATCCTGTCCGAATCGTCGCCCGCCCACGTCGACGTCGAGGAATTGCGCGCGGCGCTCGGTGCGGTCGACGGCGTCACCGAGGTACACGACCTGCACGTCTGGACGCTGTCGCCGGGCAAGGACGTGGTCACCGCGCACCTGACCAGCGGCGGCGACGCCGCCCGCGTGCTGCGCGAGGCGCGTGCGGTGCTGGCGACCCGCGGACTCGACCACGCGACCGTCCAGATCGACTCCCCGGACGGTCACTGCGCGGAGACGTACTAGCGCCCCTGCTAGAGACCCAGCGCCGTCCGGGCCTGCGGGTCGCAGTCGTCGAGCAGGTCCAGGCACCGCCGAAACTCGTCGGTCTCTCCGATGGTGTCGGCGGCGCGCGCCAGGGCGGCCACGCAGCGCAGGAACCCCCGGTTGGGTTCGTGCTGGTAGGGCACCGGGCCGAACCCTTTCCAGCCGTTGCGGCGCAGCTGGTCCAGACCCCGGTGATAGCCGGTGCGGGCATAGGCGTAGGCGGTGATGGCGCGGTCGTCGGCCAGCGCCTCTTCGGCGAGTGCGGCCCAGGCCACTGACGCCGACGGGTGCGCGGCGGCGACGATGCCCGGATTCTCGTTGGCGAGCAGCTCGGCTTCGGCCTCGCTGTCCCCCGGCAGCAGGATCGGATCAGGTCCGAGAAGGTCACCCATCGACGTCATGGGGGTCATTCTGCCAAGCGGGTCGCTAAGCTGCTTCTATGCCCAACGCACCCGAGCCAGAACGCGACGGCACCGGTGACGACGTCAGCCAGCGGCTGGCAGCCAGCGAGGCCGAAACCGAGACGCTCAAACTCGCCAAACGGCAGCCGGAGGCGGCCACCGAACCCGTCGGGCCCGACGACCAGCCCGAGCGGCGCTTCACCGCACCGGGTTTCGACGAAAAGGAAACCCAGGTGATCGCCACCGCCCCGGAGGCGCCCACCGAGGCCTTCCAGACGCGTGCCGCACCGAACACGCCGTCAGCCGCGCCCCCGCCGCCACCGAAAGCGGCTGTGCCGCAATCGATTCCCGCTCGCAGCGGTGGCAAACAGCCGACCAAGACCCGCAATTGGGGCTGGGTGCTGGCGATCGTGGTGATCGTCCTGGCGCTGGCGGCGATCGCGATCCTGGGCACCTTGATCCTGACCCGCAACAACGATTCGAAGGTGTCGCAGGAAGACCAGGTCAAACAGACCATCCAGGGCTTCGACATCGCCGTCCAGCGCGGCGACCTGACCGCGCTGCGCGGCATCAGTTGCGGCACCACCCGCGACGGCTATCTGGAGTACGACGAGAAGTCGTGGTCAGATACCTACCGCCGGGTTTCGGCGGCCAAGCAGTATCCGGTGATCGCCAGCATCGACCAGGTGGTCGTCAACGGTCAGCACGCCGAGGCCAACGTCACCACGTTCATGGCCTACGACCCGCAGACCCGGTCGACACGCAGCCTGGACCTGCAGTTCCGCGACGACCAGTGGAAGATCTGCCAGTCACCCAGCAGTTAGCCCGCGCGAGCAGACGCAAAAGCCCCCAATTTCCTTGCGAAATGGGGGCTTTTGCGTCTGCTCGGCACTATGAGGTGACCGACTTGCCGGCGCAGTGCAGGTCGTTGCATGCCTCGATGACACGCTCGGCCATCGCCGCTTCGGCCTTCTTCAGGTAGCTGCGCGGGTCGTAGACCTTCTTGTTGCCCACTTCGCCGTCGACCTTGAGCACGCCGTCGTAGTTGGTGAACATGTGCGCGGCCAGCGGGCGGGTGAACGCGTACTGGGTGTCGGTGTCGACGTTCATCTTCACCACGCCGTAGCGCAGCGCCTCCTCGATCTCGGACTTCTCCGACCCGGAACCACCGTGGAAGACGAAGTCGAACGGCTGCGCGTCGTCGGCCAGACCGAGCTTGGCCGCGGCCACCTTCTGACCCTGGGCCAGGATGTCGGGGCGCAGTTTGACGTTGCCCGGCTTGTACACGCCGTGCACGTTGCCGAAAGTCGCGGCCAGCAGGTAGTGCCCGTGTTCGCCGTGACCGAGCGCGTCGATGGTCTTCTCGAAGTCCTCCGGCGTGGTGTACAGCTTGTCGTTGATCTCGTTGGCGACGCCGTCCTCCTCGCCGCCCACCACCCCGATCTCGATCTCCAGGATGATCTTGGCGTCCGCCGCCGCCTTGAGCAGTTCCTTTGCGATTTCCAGGTTCTCGTCGATCGGCACCGCCGAGCCGTCCCACATGTGCGACTGGAACAGCGGGTTATCCCCTTTGCCGACCCGTTCCGACGAGATCGCCAGCAGCGGGCGCACGTAGCCGTCCAGCTTGTCCTTCGGGCAGTGGTCGGTGTGCAGCGCGACGTTGATCGGATACTTGGCCGCGACGACGTGGGTGAACTCGGCCAGCGCCACCGCACCGGTCACCATGTCCTTGACGCCCAGTCCGGAACCGAACTCCGCGCCGCCGGTGGAGAACTGGATGATGCCGTCGCTGCCCGCTTCGGCGAAGCCCTTGAGCGCCGCGTTGACCGTCTCCGACGAGGTGCAGTTGATGGCCGGGAAGGCGTAGGCGTTCTCCTTGGCACGTCCGAGCATCTCGGCATAGATCTCGGGGGTTGCGATGGGCATGGAACGGCTCCTCCTAGACGACTGGCCTACCCAGTATGACAACGCCGGTATGTTGAACCACCATGAGCACCACCCTGGCGGCCCTGCCGAACATCCTCGACCCCATGTACTGGGTCGGACCGCAGGGATTGTTCGCCTCAGCCGTGCTGCCGACCATCCTGGTCATCGTCTTCGTCGAGACCGGACTGCTGTTCCCGCTGTTGCCCGGCGAGTCGCTGCTGTTCACCGGTGGATTGCTGGCCGCGCATGGGACGCTGGACATCCGGGTGCTGGCACCCGCCGTGGCGGTGGTCGCCATTCTTGGTGACCAGACGGGATACTTCATCGGCCGCCGGATCGGGCCCGCGCTGTTCAAGAAGGAAGACTCGCGGTTCTTCAAGAAGCACTATGTGACCGACTCGCATGCGTTCTTCGAGAAGTACGGGGCGTGGGCGATCATCCTGGCGCGGTTCATGCCGTTCGTGCGGACATTCACCCCGGTGATCGCCGGCGTGTCCTACATGCGGTATCCGGTGTACCTGGCGTTCGACATCGTCGGTGGCATCCTGTGGGGCGCCGGGGTGACGATAGCGGGCTACTTCCTGGGCAACGTGGAATTCGTGCACCACAACCTGGAGAAGATCATCCTGGGCATCCTGTTCGTGTCGATGATCCCGGCGTTCATCGCGGCCTGGAAGGGTTACCGGGGCCGACGCCGCAGCGCGCAGGCGACCGCCGAAGACGAAGCGGATCCGCTGACGTTATCCGACTGACGCGACGCGGTGCGCGGCCTCCATCAGCATCCAGCCCGACAGCTGCACCGACAGGTCCCGCTCGGGGATCTCCGAGCTGTTAACCGCGCCCTGGACGAACTGCGCCTCCTGACCGGCCGCTTTGGGGATCTCGGCGTCGCGGTCCCAGAACGCGCCGAACACCGGTAGCCCGTCCACGGTCTGGCGGTAATCCCATGCCGACTTCGCCGACGACAGCACGATCTTGGCGGCGGTGTCCCGGGCCGCGACGTCCTCGGCGGCGTCGCCCGGCAGGTCGGTGGCGACCAGCGCCAGGTAGCGCGCGGTGATCCCGGCGAACAGGCCTCCGTCGCCGCCACCGCCACCCTTGAGCACCCCGGCCGGCGCCATGTGCTCGTTCACCGCGGCGACCAGGCGGTGCACCCGCGGCCGGTGCCGGTCGTCGTGGGTGCGTTTGGCGAGCTCGGTTTCCAGCCCCAGCACCACACCCTGGCAGTAGGTGTACTGCGGGCGGACCAGCGAACCGTCCTTGATGCCGTCGAACACCAGATGTGTCTCCGGGTCGATCAAGGTTTCGTCGAGCCAGTCAGCCATCTGCTGGGCACGCCGCAGGTGCCCGTCATAGCGGGCCAGGAAGATCCCCGCGGGGCCGTTGGAGGGAGCGTTGAAGAATCGTTCGCCGCCTTTGCGCCACGGGATGCCGCCGCCGTCTTCGGGCGCCCAGGCGTCGAGGAACTGCCTGGCGAGTTTGGGCAGCGCCCGGCTGCGTTCGACGTCGACGAGCCGGGCGGCGCGCTCCAGCGCCAGCGCCAGCCACGCCATGTCGTCGTAGTAGCTGTTGGTCCAGCGGAAGGTGTTGCGCAACCGGTGTGACCGGACCTGCCGGTTGATCCGGGTGTGCCGTTGGGGTTGCGGGTCGCGCAGCTGGGCGTCGATCAGGCAGTCCAGCAGATGCGCCTGCCACCAGTAGTGCCAGGTGCCGAACAACCGGTCGCGGCGAGCCGACGGCCACGCGACCACGCCGAGCTGGGTGCCGGGCAGTAGCCAGACCCGGCTCAGGTGCCGTTGCGTGACAGCGGTTTCGGAGCTGGCGGCCCGGTTCGCCCATACCTGATCCATAGCTGTCGATCCTGCCTTACCGTCGCAGCGGGTGATCACCAGGCGCGGGTGAGGTCCCCGTGCTGCCGAATCCAGGCGTGCATCGCGATACCCGCGGCCACACCGGCGTTGATGCTGCGCGTCGAGCCGAACTGCGCGATCGACACCGTGATCGTCGCGCCGGTCCGGGTGTCGTCGGTGATGCCGGGCCCTTCCTGCCCGAACACCAGCAGGCAGTCGCGCGGCAGGGTGGTCTCTTCCAGCCGGGCGGCGCCGGGCACGTTGTCCACCGCGACCACGGTGAGGCCGGCGGTCGCCGCGAAGTCCATCAACTCGGCGGTGCTGTCGTGGTGGCGCAGCCGCTGGTAGCGGTCGGTCACCATGGCGCCGCGGCGGTTCCAGCGCCGGCGGCCGACGATGTGCACGGTGTCGACGGCGAACGCGTTGGCGGTGCGGACCACCGATCCGATGTTCGCGTCGTGCCCGAAGTTCTCGATGGCCACATGGAGCCGGTGGCGCCGTTTGTCGATATCGGCGACGATCGCCGCCCGGGTCCAGTACCGGTAGGCGTCGACGACGTTGCGAGTATCGCCGGCGCGCAACAGATCTGGATCGTAGCGGGGGTCATCCGGCGGGTCACCCGTCCAGGGCCCGACCCCACCCCCGGCCGGCGCGCCCCATTCGGTGGGACCCGGCTCGGTCACTTGGTGGTCCACACCGCGGCGTGGGTGCCGACGACCGCCACCGTCGCGTACAACAGCGCCTCGTTGATCTCGCCCTGGGTGCACAGGGATGCGCTGAGCTGCACAGCATCCCGCGACGCGTCGGGCAGAACCAGCACCGAGGACCCGTAGGTCGCGCAGCCCGGGCTCAGCGGCCGGCCGGACAGAGTCGGCGTAGCCAACAGCATCAGAGGTCCGCCGCGTTTGGCGGAGTCCTCGCGATACCGATCCGCCACCGCGTCGGCCTGCAGACCCAGCAGCATGTAGCCGTTGCCGTTGAACGCCGCCGGGTTACCCAACTGGGCCTGGGTCACCGGCATGCCGTCGGCGCGCCACGCCGACACACTGGTGGTCTTGACGACCAGTCCGGTGTCGCTCTCCTTGGTCGGCAACAGACCCACCGGGAACGCCGCCGGATAGGCTGCCGCGGTTCCGGCGATCCGATCGCGCGGGGAGTAGACGTACATCCCGCGAACGGCGCTGCGTTCCTTCAGCGGCCCCAGGCACACCGTGCCGGTGAGCCGGTCCGGCGGCGCCTTCAGTGGTGACGTGACGTCGCGGACCTTGGTCATCGCCTCGTCGCAGCTGCCCAGCCCGGTCGCCTCCATCGGGTGCGACAGCGCGCCGTACAGACCGAACCGGATGTCTTCTGCCTTGGCGTGCGGCTGGTGCGCGTCCGTCGGCGACGCGTCGACGTCGACCAGCACATACTCGTCGGACCAACGCAGATTCGACACGGACATGTTCCAGCCCAGCACCGCCTGAGATTCCCCGAAGCGGGCGTTCTGCGCACCCCAGATCCGGCTCTTGTCCGACCCCGAGCAGCCCACCAGGCAGGCCAGCGCCAGGGTCAACGCCACGAGAAATCGCACCACCGCGGCCTAGCTCAACCCCAGATCGGCGAGACCCAGCACGCTGCGGTAGGGCAACCCCTCGGCTTCGATGGCCTCCGCGGCGCCGGTCGCGCGGTCCACGACGGTGGCCACGCCGACCACGTCGCCGCCGGCATCCTGGACGGCGCGCACCGCGGTCAGCGCCGAGCCACCGGTGGTGCTGGTGTCCTCCACCACCAGCACCCGCTGGCCGGACACCTCGGACCCCTCGATAAGTCGTTGCAGGCCATGGGCTTTCGCCGACTTGCGGACCACGAACGCGTCGATCGGGCGGCCCGGCGCGTGCATGACCGCCGTCGCGACCGGATCGGCGCCCAACGTCAGGCCGCCGACCACCGCGTAGTCCCAGTCCTGCGTGAGTTCGCGCATCAGCCGGCCGATCAGGGCCGACGCCCGGTGGTGCAGGGTGGCGCGGCGCAGGTCGACGTAGTAATCGGCCTCCTTGCCCGACGACAGCGTGACGCGGCCGTGCACCACCGACAACCGGCGCACCAACTCGGAGAGTTCGGCGCGCGGCTCAGGTTCGGCCACTGCCACTGCCGAATCGCTTGGTCACGGCGCGCGCCAGCCGTCGCGGCATTGCGCGTCCCGTGGCGACCAGGAACTTGTACTCGACGCCGGGCACACTGATCACCTTGCCGCGGGCGACGTCGGCGAGACTGTCGCGGACCACATCGTCGACCTCGAGCCACATGAACGACGGCACCTCGGTCATGTCGATTCCGGCGCGACTGTGGAACTCGGTGCGCACGTAGCCCGGGCAGACGGCATGCACTCCGACACCGGTGCCCTGCAACCCGTTGGCCAGTCCTTCGGTAAACGAGATGACCCAGGCCTTGGACGCGGAGTACGTCGAGCCCCGGCCGGGCAGCAGGCCGGCGACGCTGGCGATGTTGATCACGGTGCCGGCCCGGGCATCGAGCATGGCCGGCAACGCGGCCCGGGTCAGATGCATGACCGCGGTGACGTTGACGTCGAGCTGTTTCTGCAGGTCCGCGGGGTCGGCGTCCCAGAATTCACCGGACGTGCCGAAGCCGGCGTTGTTGACCAGGACGCGGACCCCGTCGGCCAGCCGCTCGGCGACCTTGTCGCGATCGGCGCCCACCGCCAGGTCCGCGCGCAGAATCTCGATGTTGCCGGCTTCGGACTGCAGCTCGCCGGCCAACTGCTGCAGCCTTTCTGCATCCCGGGCAACGAGAACGAGGTCGTAGCCGTCGCGGGCGTAACGGCGGGCATATCCGGCACCGATGCCCGAAGTGGGCCCAGTGATCAACGCGACAGGTCGGGGCATCGGCGCTCAGTGCTGGTAGTTGCTGGCCTGGTGGCCGTTGCGGCCCGTCCGCGGCGGACGCCGAGCGGTTTCGGGCTCGGCGGCGCGGCGACCCGGCTCGGGCAGGATCCCGGCGGCCGGGTCGGGTTGGGCACGTCGCGACGGCAACTCCGCTCGGGCCGCCGAGGCGAGCGGTCGGCTGGGGGCACGCCGGCCCTCGGACTCGCCGGTCTCCTTGGTGGTCTCGGCGGGCAGCGGCGGCAACACCCGCAGCAGGTCGTTGAACTGGCGGACCGTGCGCAGACCCTCGTCCCACTGGGCGCGCGTGCTGGCGATCGGCATCGCCACCAGTGTCCAGTGCTGCTCGTTCCACATGATCTCGGCGCAGTCGGGTGCGGTGTGGGCGAAGGTGACCATGCGCCGGTCGCAGGCCCGCCTGGCCGCGTCGAGATTGGTGGAGTAGACCATCCGGGGTCCGATCGCGCCGAGCAGCCAGATGTCGCTCTCGCGCGGCTCCTTGAGACCCTTCAGACGCAGGTCGACCACCACGTTGGTGCCGACCTTGCGGTGCAGGGCGATCACCGTGGCGACTTCCTCGAGGTCGAAGATGTACACCGCCTCGCCCCGGATCTGCCCCAGCACGACGTTCTGCGCGGGCACATCACCGACCGTCGACATCACCCCGCGCTTCCAGCGGTGCAGGATGTCGGTGGATTCGCGTTCGTAGTCGAAGCCGTGTGACCTGGCCCAGGACCTGCGGCGCCGGCTGCGTCCGCGGCGTCGATCGATGTCGACGTACAACAGCACCGCCGCACCGACGAAACACAGTGCGGACAAGGTGAACCAGAGCGGGACCATCGGAGGACAGCTTATCTGCTGTCTGGTTCGAACACAGAATCCGAGCTGGTCACAACCACGTCACAGGGTAGCGTCGAGCGACGCCCGAGGGGGTGGCGGTGAGGTGGCGCGAGCAGACGCGAAAGCCCCCGAAAACGGTCGTTTTCGGGGGCTTTCGCGTCTGCTCACGCCGTGGGACTCAGCCCAGAACCAGCGAGTCGCCGTCCGCGCTGACGTTGACGGGCACCACGTCGCCGTCGTGCACCTCACCGGCCAGCAGCATCTTGGCCAGCTGGTCGCCGATGGCCTGCTGGACGAGCCGGCGCAACGGCCGCGCGCCGTACACGGGGTCGAAGCCGCGCTGGGCCAGCCACTGCTTGGCCGGCAGCGACACCTCGAGCTGCAGGCGCCGCTGGGCGAGCCGCTTGGCGAGCTGGTTGAGCTGGATGTCCACGATCTGGACCAGTTCCTCGGGGTTGAGGCCGTCGAAGATCAGCACGTCATCCAGGCGGTTGATGAACTCCGGCTTGAACGCCGAGCGCACCGCCGCCATCACCATCTCCTCGGTGCCACCGGATCCCAGGTTGGACGTCAGGATCAGGATCGTGTTGCGGAAGTCGACCGTGCGGCCCTGGCCGTCGGTCAACCGGCCCTCGTCGAGCACCTGCAACAGCACGTCGAAGACGTCCGGGTGGGCCTTCTCCACCTCGTCGAACAGCACCACCGTGTAGGGCCGCCGGCGTACCGACTCCGTCAGCTGACCGCCCTGGTCGTAGCCGATGTAGCCGGGGGGTGCACCGACCAGCCGGGCCACCGAGTGCTTCTCGCCGTACTCGCTCATGTCGATGCGGACCATGGCGCGTTCGTCGTCGAACAGGAAGTCCGCCAACGCTTTTGCCAGCTCGGTCTTACCGACGCCGGTCGGGCCCAGGAACAGGAACGAACCCGTCGGCCGGTTGGGGTCGGCGACCCCGGCCCTACTGCGGCGCACCGCGTCGGAGACGGCCTGCACGGCCTTCTTCTGCCCGACGACACGCTTGCCCAGCTCGTCCTCCATGCGCAGCAGCTTGGCGGTCTCGCCTTCGAGCAGCCGGCCGGCCGGGATCCCGGTCCACGCCGACACCACGTCGGCGATGTCGTCCGGACCGACCTCTTCCTTGAGCATCACATTCTCGCGGGCCTCGGCCTGCGGGATCGCGGCGTCGAGCTTCTTCTCGAGCTCGGGGATGCGGCCGTAGCGCAGCTCGGCGGTCTTCTCGTAGTTGCCGTCGCGCTCGGCGCGCTCGGCCTCGCCGCGCAACGCTTCCAGCTGCTCCTTGAGTTCGCGGACGACGTCGATGGCGTTCTTCTCGTTCTGCCACCGGGTGGTCAGCTCGGCCAGCTTCTCCTTGTAGTCGGCCAGCTCGGCGCGCAGCTTGTCCAGCCGTTCGCGCGATGCCGCGTCCTCTTCTTTGGCCAGCGCCATCTCTTCGATCTCCAGCCGGCGCACCAGACGCTCGACCTCGTCGATCTCTACGGGACGGGAGTCGATCTCCATCCGCAACCGGCTGGCGGACTCGTCGACCAGGTCGATCGCCTTGTCCGGCAGGAAACGGGCGGTGATGTAGCGGTCGGACAGGGTGGCGGCGGCCACCAGCGCGGAGTCGGTGATGCGCACCCCGTGGTGCACCTCGTAGCGGTCCTTGAGCCCGCGCAGGATGCCCACGGTGTCCTCCACCGACGGCTCGCCGACGAACACCTGCTGGAAGCGGCGCTCCAGCGCGGCGTCCTTCTCGATGTATTTGCGGTACTCGTCGAGCGTGGTGGCGCCGACCAGCCGCAGTTCGCCGCGGGCCAGCATGGGCTTGATCATGTTGCCGGCGTCCATCGCCGATTCGCCGGTCGCGCCGGCGCCGACGATGGTGTGCAGCTCGTCGATGAACGTGATGATCTGCCCGGCGGAGTTCTTGATGTCGTCGAGCACCGCCTTGAGGCGCTCCTCGAACTCGCCGCGGTACTTGGCGCCGGCCACCATGGACCCCAGGTCCAGGGAGACAACGGTCTTGTCGCGCAGGCTCTCCGGCACGTCGCCGGCGATGATGCGCTGGGCCAGGCCCTCCACGATGGCGGTCTTGCCGACACCGGGCTCGCCGATGAGCACCGGGTTGTTCTTGGTGCGCCGCGACAGCACCTGAACCACGCGCCGGATCTCGTTGTCGCGGCCGATGACCGGGTCGAGCTTGCCGTCGCGGGCGCGGGCGGTCAGGTCGGTGGAGTACTTCTCCAGGGCCTGGTAGGTGGCCTCGGGGTCGGCGCTGGTCACCCGCGCGCTGCCGCGGACTTTGACGAACGCCTCGCGCAGCGCCTGCGGGGAGGCGCCGTGCCCGGTCAATAGTTTGGCGACGTCGGAGTCGCCGGTGGCCAAGCCGACCATCAGGTGCTCGGTGGAGACGAACTCGTCGTCCATCTCGGTGGCCAGTTGCTGGGCGGTGGTGATGGCCGCCAGCGACTCGCGGGACAGCTGCGGCTGGGAGCTGGCGCCGCTGCTCTGCGGCAGTCGGTCCAGCAGCCGCTGGGTCTCGGTGCGAATGGCGGCGGGCTCCACGCCGACAGCCTCAAGCAGCGGCACGGCGATCCCGTCGTTCTGCGTCAGCAGCGCCATCAGCAAATGAGATGGCCTGATCTCGGGATTGCCGGCGGACGACGCCGCCTGCAGTGCCGACTTCAGGGCCGCCTGCGTCTTGGTTGTCGGGTTGAAAGAGTCCACGACACCTCCGTTCGGGTCTTGATGAAAAATCTTGTCGGGTGGTACAACGCCGTCAAGGTTGAGTCTGTTCCGCTCAAGTCTAAACTCCCCTGGGCGAGCAGACGCAAAAGCTCCCGACACGCCGGGGAAAAAGGGGATTTTGCGTCTGCTCGCGCCAAGAAAAGGGGCCCCTAAAATTGGTGGGCGTGGGACTCGAGGACCGGGAGGCGTTGCAGACGCTGCGCGACGCGTTCACCGACGCCGAACTCGTCCACCGCTTCTATACCCGCTGGTTCGCCCTCGACGCCTCTATTCGCGACCTGTTCCCCCCCGAGATGGCCGGCCAGCGCGCCGCGTTCGGGCACGCACTGCATTGGCTCTACGGCGAACTGCTCGCCCAGCGCGCCGAGGAGCCGGTCGCCTTCCTCGCCCAGCTGGGCCGCGACCACCGCAAATACGGCGTGCTGCCGGCGCACTACACGACGTTGCGCAGCGCGTTGTCTGCGACGCTGCGCACCCAGCTGGGCAGCGCGTGGACGCCGGCCGTCGCCGAGGCCGCCGAACAGTCGCTGAACCTGTTCGCCGGGGTGATGAGCGGGGCCGCGGACTCCGACGACGCACCCGCCTGGTGCGACGGCACGGTCGTAGAGCACCACCGGGTGTCGCGGGACCTCGCGGTGGTGCGGCTGCGCCTGGACCGACCGCTGCGCTACCACCCCGGGCAGTACGTCAACGTGCACATTCCGCAGTGCCCGCGCCGCTGGCGTTACCTGTCGCCGGCCATCCCCGCCGACCCGGACGGTCAGATCGAGTTCCACGTCCGGGTGGTGCCCGGCGGCCTGGTCAGCAACGCCGTCGTCACCGAGACCATGCCGGGGGACCGTTGGCGGGTGTCGAGTCCGCACGGCGGATTCCACGTCGACCGCGACGGCGACGACGTGCTGATGGTCGCGGGCAGCTCGGGACTGGCCCCGCTGCGGGCACTGATCATGGATCTGAGCAGGTTCGCCGAGAACCCGCGGGTGCACCTCTTCTTCGGCGCCCGCTACCCCTGCGAGCTCTACGACCTGCGCACGCTGTGGCAGGTCGCCGCCCACAATCCGTGGTTGTCGGTCTCGCCGGTATCGGAGTACAACCGCGATCCGGCCTGGGCGGCCGAGTACCCCGACGTCTCGCCGCCGCGCGGACTGCACGTGCGCCAGACGGGCCGGCTGCCCGACGTCGTCACCAGGTACGGCAACTGGGGCGACCGGCAGATCCTGATCTGCGGCGGACCCGACATGGTCCGCGCGACCAAGGCCGCGCTGATCGCCAAAGGCGCGCCCGCCGAACGCATCCAGCACGATCCGCTGTCGCGATAGGCCGCGGCGGATATCGCGGCGCACGCCCCGCGAGAACCGCGCCGAAAAGATCTGTGGATTTTTCGCGAATCGAACGCAATTCTGTGTCAGACGGCTGTTGAATAGTCATCTGCTGACACACGCGCCCAACGGGATATGCGGTTCCAGTTAGGAACAGGTGATGAGCTTCGCGGTGCTCCCTCCCGAGATCAACTCGGCGCGGCTACTGTTCGGCGCGGGCCTGGAACCTCTGCTGCGGGCGGCAGCGGCCTGGGACGGCCTGGCCGCCGAGCTGGGTCTGGCAGCGTCCTCGTTCTCCTCGCTGACCTCGGGACTTGTCGGCTCGTCGTGGCAGGGTGCGTCGGCGGTCGCGATGGCCAGTGCTGCGGCGCCGTATCTGGGTTGGTTGACGACGGCAGCGACGCACGCCGAGCAGGCGGGCACCCAGGCGCGGGTCGCCGCGGCGGCGTTCGAAGCCGCGGTCTCGGCGACGGTGCAGCCGGCGATCATCTCGGCCAACCGCTCCCAGTTCGTGTCGCTGGTGCTGTCGAACCTGTTCGGCCAGAACACCCAGGCGATCGCGGCCAGCGAAGCCCTCTACGAACAGATGTGGGCCCAGGACGTGGTCGCGATGTTCGACTACTACACCGGAGCCGCGGCCGCGGCGGCGGCCCTGGTCCCGTTCCCGGAAGGGCTGCTGAGCCTGCTGGGGGTCTCGGTTCCCGCCGCCGTCCCCAGCCTGGACGTCATCGCAGCCGCGGCCGCCCGCAGTTTCCGCAACCTCGGCTTCGCCGACATCGGTGTCGGCAACATCGGCAGCGGCAACATCGGCAACTTCAACATCGGCTCGGGAAACATCGGCAGCAACAACGTCGGCTTCGGCAACGTCGGACCGGCGCTGACGGCCGCATTCGACAACTTCGGCTTCGGCAACACCGGCAGCGGCAACATCGGCTTCGGCAACACCGGCAACAACAACATCGGCTTCGGCAACACCGGCGACG